>JAHEYS010000374.1 GCA_023251475.1 Prolixibacteraceae bacterium | reverse complement strand
TGAAATTACCCAAAAACTGTTTAATCTGCCAAGCGCCTTGTCGCGTATGGAAAAGACCGGTGTCGTTTCCTATGGCGAGGTTTTGGAAATCGGAACCGTCGGAATGGCGGCCCGGATGAGCGGGCTAAACCGGGATATCCGTTCCTCGCATCCCCATAACCTTTACAATTCGATTAATCATCAGCCGGTTACCAAGCGTCATGGCGATGTCTATTCACGCGTGCAGATCAGAAAAGAGGAGGTATGGCAATCCCTTTCCCATATTAAAGGTCTGCTACAGCGTGTGCCTGAATTTAAGCAACCTGAGCAGGTGGCGCTGATCCCTCAGAAAGATAAATTTGTTTTGTCTCTCGTTGAGGGGTGGCGCGGAGAGATCTGTCATTGTGCTATCACCGACGAGGAGGGTAACCTTTTGGTTTATAAAGTTAAAGATCCTTCACACCATAACTGGATGGCTTTAGCCCAGGCCGTCAGGAATAACGATATTTCCGATTTCCCGATATGCAACAAGAGTTTTAATTTATCGTATTGCGGACACGATTTATAACCAAATTGAAAAGCTATGTTTGATAATCTAAAGATATTATGGCACCAGGGAAAGCAATATATTCCCGATGTGACTGAAGCAAAATTGCCTGGCATTTTCAGGGGACGCCCCGTAATCAGTAATACGGAAGTGGATGAGTTTCGACTCGCTGAGCTTTGTCCCACACACGCAATTTCAACGGCTCCGGTGAGTATCGATTTGGGTAAATGTACTTTTTGCGGCGAATGTGCCATTCAGTTTCCTGAAAAGATTGTTTTTACCAAGGAATATAAACTTTCGTCCAATGAGCGGGAGCGGCTGATTATTAAAGAGGAAGTAGATCAGCCAATTAATCTGAATCCGGATCTGATCCGTGCGGAAATACATCGGCTTTTCGGGAGGTCACTGAAGCTTCGTCAGGTATCAGCAGGGGGAGATAACAGCTGTGAATGGGAATTAAATGCGGCAAATAATGTTCAGTTCGATATCAGCCGCTTTGGTATTGATTTCGTGGCATCACCGCGTCATGCAGATGGGATCGTTATCACAGGTCCAATCTCCGCAAATATGGCGGAGCCATTGGAACGATGTTATCGTGCGGTCCCCAATCCCAAAATCATTATACTTGCCGGAACGGATGCCATCAGCGGGGGTATTTTTGCCGACAGCCCGGCCGTAAACCGGGAATTTTTGTTGCACCATACCGTTGATCTTTACATCCCGGGTAATCCGGTTCATCCGTTGACGTTTATAAATGGTGTGCTGGATTTACTGAAAAATATTTCCGTTTAAAATAAAACGATACATTCACCAGCATCACCATCACCGGAACTTCCACCAATGGCCCAATTACTGTAGCAAAGGCTGCCTGGGAATTAATTCCGAAAACAGCAATGGCCACAGCTATCGCAAGTTCGAAATCGTTGCTCCCTGCAGTGAATGCCATTGTTGTTGATTTTTCGTAACCTTCGCCCATCCATTTTGCAATAAAAAAGGTGCTGAAAAACATCAGGATGAAATAAATCGTATAGGGAATGGCTATCCTGACCACATCGAGTGGTAATCCAACAATTTTTTCACCTTTCAACGAAAACATAACAAAGATGGTGAATAACAACGCAACAGGCGTTAAAACCGAAACTTTGGGAATAAATTTTGAAAAATACCATTCGCTGCCTTTCCAACTCCGCAAAATTAGATTTGATATTAAGCCCGCAGCGAAAGGTATTCCCAGATAAATTAACACCGTAACCGCTATTTCTGAAATAGATACATCAACGACTGCACCTTTTTGCCCAAAAAATGTAGGTAAGATGGTAATAAACACCCAGGCATAAACCGAATACAGGAAAACCTGGAATATCGCATTAAAAGCCACCAGTCCTGCTGCCAGTTCAACATCACCTTTCGCTAAATCGTTCCAGACCAAAACCATCGCAATGCATCGTGCCAATCCTACAAGAATTACCCCAACCATAAGCCCGGGATAATTGTGCAGAAAAATAATGGCAAGGAAAAACATAACCAGAGGACCCACAATCCAGTTCTGTGTCAGGGATAAGGTTAATAACTTCAGATTTTTAAAAACCAGTGGTAATTTCTCATATTTGACTTTGGCAAGAGGTGGGTACATCATCAGAACAAGACCAATTGCTATGGGAATATTGGTAGTTCCCGAACTAAATGAATTCCAGAATCCCGAGATCCCGGGCATAAAATAGCCAGTCATTACCCCTGCAAACATGACCAGGAAGATCCAAAGCGTGAGGTAACGGTCAAAAAATGATAAGTGTTTTGTGGTGCTCATTGTTGATAATTAATGTGCTAATGTGCTAATGTGGTAATGTGCTAATTTGAAAATTTGAAGATGTGTTAATTTTCAAATGACCGAATTTTCAAATTTAATCAATTTGGTTGCTGAAACGGTAATGCTGTAAATCCCGGTTCCACCGTTTTGAAAACTTTCAATTTCGCCCTTGGAAAGGTAGTTTGCCAATACATCCGCCGGGAGAGAGATCTCTTTCTGCTTGTGAATTGTTATCCCTTCAAAGCCCTGTTCCTTGATTATTCCGAGGTATTCGTCCAACTCAATGGCGCCCGAAACACACCCTGCATACATTTCGGCGTCTTTACGTAACTGGTCGGGTAAATCTCCCTTGATGACCACATCCGATACGCAAAAATGGCCGCCGGGTTTCAGCACACGCATCATCTGACGGAAGGCTTTGTGTTTATCGGGTACCAAATTTAATACACAGTTTGAAACAATGACGTCAAAGGTATCATCCGGAAACGGCATCTCTTCGATATCCCCTCTCACAAATTCAACATTGGTAAACCCAAGTTTCAGGTTGTTCTCATTTGCTTTTGTGATCATTGCATCTGTAAAATCAAGTCCCGTAATCTTGCCCTCTTCTCCGACTAAAGCACGGGCGACAAAACAATCGTTTCCGGCGCCACTTCCCAGATCGAGGAGATGATCTCCATTTTTTATGGCGGCAAAAGTTGTTGGAATGCCACACCCCAAACCTAAATCGGCATCGGGATTGTAACCATTCTGTCCGGAGTAATCATCGCTGAAGATAGTGTAATCCACCTCTCCGCAGCAACTCGTGCTTCCGCAACACGATGACTGATTGATAAGTTTGCTTTGACTCGCAATCTCTCCGTATTTTTCCTTTACGATCAGTTTTAATTCTTTTGGGTTCATTATATATGGATTTGAAAATTAATCGATTTGAAAATATGCTAATATGCTAATATGCTAATATGCTAATGGGTTAATGGGTTAAATGTTTTTCTTTGAGGAGGAAATAATACTTGAAAGTAATTTCTGTATCTCGTCAAGAAGATGAAAAAGTGTTTCATTAATTGGATAGGATTTGGAATTCTTACATAATAAAAGCCAATATTCAGTTTCATATGCCTCTTTTACAGCAATTTTTAGTTTATGGATAAAATCAGCTCTGCTTTCGCACGATTGAGCCTCCCGAATATTTGCTCCAATTGATGTGCCTGATCTTAATAGTTGCCTGCTTAATACATATTTTTTCTGTGATTCCAATTCTTCAGTATATTCAATAATCAGAAGTGCAAACGCAAAACTCTTTTCCAATATTGCATTCTTCTTTTCCATGTTCTAGAAGTTTAAATATTAGCAAATTAGCACATTAGCACATTCTTATAAAATGTATAGAATTTATCCTTAATCTCATCTCTCACCCGGATAAATTCACTTTTGATAAATTCCTCTGAACCTGAAACATGGGATGGATCATCAAAACCCATGTGTAACCGGTGTTTCACTTTGCCGATAAATGCAGGGCAGCTTTCATTGGCCCCACCACATACGGTGATCACATAATCCCATTCCTGATCCAGGTACAAATCAACCGGATCAGAGGTGTGGTGACTGATGTCGATTCCCGCCTCCTTCATTACCGCAACTGCCTTTGGATTGAGTTTACCCGATGCTTCAGTGCCTGCTGAACAAACGGTGATATTTGGATCGAACGACTGTAAAAAACCGTGCGCCATCTGGCTGCGACAACTATTTCCTGTACAGAGTATTAATATTTTCATTGAATAATTTGAATATGCTAATATGCTAATGTGCTAATATGCTAATGTGCTAATGTGCTAATGTGCTAATGTGCTAATATGCTAATGTGCTAATGTGCTAATATGGAAATTATAGTAATTATTTAGTACTTAAATTCTTCTCATTTACAAAATGAATTAATTTTCAAATTTTCAAATCACCGAATTTTCAAATCAGTTTATTTGCAGCAAAAGTTTTCCGGAATCTCAATCTCATTGATGAACCCGGTCAGGATATTTTTCATCTCTAGTATTTCAGTGAAATTAAGACAGTAATTCATCTTCACACCTGTAATATGCCCCTGAATCAACCCGGCATCTTTTAATTCCTTCAGATGCTGGTTTACTGTTGTCCGGCTGAGTGGTAACTCTTCCGAAATATCACCTGAGATACATGTTTTGGTCCGGGCCAGAAATTGAAGGATCTGTAACCGTGCCGGATGAGCCAGCGCCTTGAATAAATTTGCCCGCTGCTGCAATACCTGATCGAATAATTCTGTTTTTGAGACAACCATCTTCTCCTCTTTTTAATTACGGCGTAAATATACGTCAAATATCAATGCGACGCATATTTACGTCATGAAATTATTTTTATTTTTGAATCCAACTCAGACGATTTAAACAACCTGGTAATAGAAATCATCGAAAACAAATGAATTGTATGATTTCGGAATCCGAATTTGCTCCCAACCATCGATTTGATCTATTCGCACCAGCGGATTTCTCCCCGAAAAATGTTAATAAAGGAGGATTATCATGGTTTTCTGAAACTGCAGAAAATAAACTGTTGGATGGTGTCAAAAGGTGTTTTGTGTTCCACAGCTATGCATTCGATCTTTTCAAAGAACGGTTTGAGCCGGTCGGTCATTGATGTTTCGGAATATTGTTTGATTTCGATACCACTGCATTTTTTAGGTCCCTGCTCCGAAAAAGTGCCGATAACCAATATTCCTGATGGTTTTATACTTTTTTGAACATTATCAATGTAATTTTCAATCTCTTTCTCTTGCGTTAGAAAGTGAAACGCTGCCCTGTCGTGCCAGAAATCATATTGTTCGGCGGGTACAAATGAAGCTGCGTCGGCTATGATCCATTTTACCAGTGAGGACCGTTCCCCAAGTCTTGATTTTGCCCGTTCCAGCGCCGATTCCGAAATGTCGAGAACGGTAATGTCTGTATAACCCCGGGCAAGCAGATGATCAACCAGCAGACTGTCCCCGCCTCCGACATCAATGATTTTTGCCTCCCTGGGTATGTTAAACTGGTCAAAAAATTTCAGCGATGTATCGGGTGTGGGCTGATACCAGCTAACTTCATTTAGTTGTTTGGTCTGATAGATATGTTCCCAATGATTTTTTCTGTCGAATTCTTCCATTTCTGTTTATGGTTTAATTTTTTCGTATAATCCCAACAGTTTTGACTGGTAAAATTCACAAATCTCTGACTGATGGTCGCCGATAGGTTTTACCGGGATCAGATCCATTACCTGTTCGGGAGATAGTCCCGATTTGAACATTAAATTGTTTGCAGCCAGCAGCGTTTGCTGAACCGAATCTTTGCTTTCCGCTTCACTTAATCCCATTTGGGTTCCAAGTTTAGTGAGTTCATTCCACTGGAACCAGAAATAGGTGGGGAGCATCGCCGAAAGCAATGCATACGCTTCGAGCCTGTTCTCTGCAACTTCGAAAGTTTTCCCCGAT
>JAHEYS010000122.1:5293-19759 GCA_023251475.1 Prolixibacteraceae bacterium | reverse complement strand
TCCAGTCAATTCCCCAATATTTTTTTGGAACACAGTTGTAAAAGATTTTCCAGATTAAACTTTTGAAAAGCAATATCTTGGTCAGGTTACTGAATTTTACTAATTCGTCAATTTTATTTGGAAAATTGACACATGAGGGATAACTTAATTGATCTGCAACTAAACCCGGAGCCCTGAAATCATCAAATTCGATTGAAAAATAGGCTATATTCTCATATTCCTTTAACAAGGCATTTACTCCGCTGGATCCGGAGGATAGCAGTCCTATGACTAAAATATTACAACGTTCTTTTTTTAAATGCATTTTTATGATTTCAAAAACTTCGAACTATTTCTTATTCTTATCAATATTTCCATAATACCTATCCGTTTATCCAGTTCATACAACGAATAACAAATGGATATCACAATCAGCAATGAACCAAACAAATATGACCAGGTGGAATTAAATATCCTGACTACAATAAAGCACAGGAAACACAAGAGGCATTGAAAGATAAAGATTTGATAGAATCCCTTATTGAAAGAAAAGTCATATTTATACCTTGCGATCAAAAAAACCTGTAAGAGATAGAGCATGTAATTAATCATAAATGATATCCCTATTCCGGTCAATCCACCCAATTTATAACCAATAAGGTTAAGAAGCAAACTGTAAATGTTCGCAGTAGCGCTGTTCAGAAAAAACAGAAAGCTCTCAGCTTTGGCCAAGAATATAAATGCGATTGCCCAACTTGCAGATTTAAAAAGCATACCCAGGGCAGCCCAATAGATCATGTCGTTTACACCGATAAATTGTTTTGAAAATAATATTATTACGATCAATTTAATGAAGACCAAAAAAAGGATAATGATGGGGGCAAGAATTAGCATTGCAATTTCAGCCTGCTGATTGATAATGACTTTGCAAATATTGTTGGTTTGGGCGGCTGCAGACAAACGGGGATAGTAGTCAACACCCATTGCTTCAAATATCAGGCCAACATAAGTACTTATCATAGCAAATCCTGCTGTATATAAGCCAACCTCCGACACACCTCCGATCGTATTAATATAGATGCGGACTAAATAAGCAGTACCAAGACTTATTAACCCGCTCATACTAATTACAAATCCCATCAATAACATACTTTTGCCTTCAGCAACCGTTCTCAACCCCGATACTTTTACCGGTCTGATTTTAATCTTTCTTGAATAATACCATGAAAAGGTTAACGATATAATTGAAGTAATTATTATCGCGGGTACTATTCCGTCAATCCCAAAGCGGTAATATAATGGAATTATAATAATCAGTCCCAACAAACTACCCGAAAGATTCGCCCTGGCTAAGTACTGAAGTTTGCGCATCCCCTGTATAACCACCAATTGCCCGATACTAAGCTGGTTGAATAATAAGGTAATAGAAATCCAGATAAAAGCGAAGGTATAATTTTTGTTTCCAAAAGTGAGTACACTTAACCATTGGGAAAGAAGGAGCATCACCAGTGAACCCAAAGTGCCGGTCATCCAGACTATCCGTCGGATGATCGTTGTAATAGTAGCAATGCGTATTTGATTTCCCGTTTCATTGGCGACAGATACATTCCTTACGGCACTCTGTCCGATCCCAAAGTTTGTCAGGCCACTGATTAATCCTGAGGTTGAGGAGAGAAGTCCGGCAATTCCCATCCCCGCAGGTCCAAGAAGTACGGCAATAAATTTTGTCCTTATAATTAAAATAATAATATTGAATATTTGCACACCTCCAATAATTGAAGTAGCCTTGATAATCTGCCGGTAGGAGGACTGTTGTTCTGACATCTAAAAAATGTAAACTGCAACTGTTTTATTTAAAATTATTTAGCACCTCAACAACCCGGATAGCTTCACTTTTTTCCATAACCGGGCTAATTGGCAAGCTTAAAACTTCGGAATGAATTTGTTCAGTTACAGGATAGCTAAGGTTATTCCATTCCTTAAATGCTTTTTGTTTATGGGGTGGAACAGGATAATGTATCAGCGTTTGGATGTCATTTTCATATAAATACCTTTGCAAACGATCCCGATCAGGATGACGGATCACAAAAAGATGCCAGACGTGTGAAAGTGATGAATTGAATGTGAAAAGTGAGGAGTTATTATCCTGAGGTAAAATGATTTCTGGATTTTTAATGTTCTCACAATAGAATTTGGCAATTATGAATCGTTGTTGATTATAGGTATTAAGCAACGGTAATTTCACTCTTAGGATTGCAGCTTGTAATTCATCGAGGCGGGAGTTAAGACCCTGGTATTCGTTTTGATATTTCTTGTTGGAACCGTAATTGGCTAATACCCTGATAAGTTGAGCCAACTCATCATCATCGGATGTAACAGCTCCGCCATCGCCTAAACATCCTATATTTTTACCCGGATAAAAACTGTGACCAGCAGCACTTCCTAATGAACCTGTTTTTTTTTGTTTAGAGCATTGAATGGAATTGGATATTGAGTTGTTAAATAACATGTTCCTTTTGTTCTTTGATTTTTCAGAATTGCTTTTTTGATAAATCGTATTATTGTATATTAATTCTTCATTGTAAATTGCCCCTGCTGCCTGAGCATTGTCTTCTATCAATTTTAATTTGTATTTTTCAACCAATCGGTTAATCTCTGGGTGCATGGCATTTTGTCCGTAAAGATGAACAATCATAATTCCTTTGGTCCTCTTAGTAATTTTCTCTTCGATATTAAAGGGATTGATGTTGTAGGTTGTCAAGTCGGGTTCAATCAAAACCGGTTTAAGTCGATTGTCAGTTATTGCTAATATTGTGGCAATATAAGTATTAGCCGGCACGATGATTTCATCCCCAACATTCATATCCCCTTTAATAATAAATGCTTTTAAGATAAGACGCAGGGCATCCAGTCCATTTGCCACACCAATACAATGTTTTGCACCAATAAATGCGGCATATTCCTGCTCAAATGCCTTTGTTTCATTTCCCAAAAGGTACCAGCCCGAATCAAGAACCCTTTTGATGGCTAATGAAAGTTCGGGTTCGAAAGTGTCATTGATCGCTTTTAAATCCAGAAAATTAATCATTTCTGCTAAAATTTAGTCATGTTTTAAAATAGTGTTTGAGCTTTTAAGATTTGGAAAATCAGACATCACGGAGATATAGAAAAATACGTTATTTATATATTATCCAATGATTTATGAAAGCAACTTTAAATCCTAACTGGGTATTTATTCAATACTTGAAGGGTAAAGATCCAATATCAAGTATGACAATGCAATTTGCATTTATTTAAATGATTAGCGATTAAAATTCTTTTAACTGACCTTGATTCATCCTGTATTTTCGGTTACATTTTTTGCAAATTAAGGTTTTGTCTAGTTTCTGGGCGCATTGGCAGATAAATCCTTTAAATTGAGCAGGATTCCCATACCATAAAGTATAATCCGGAATATTTTTTGTAACAACACTGCCTGCTCCAATCATCGCATATTTCCCGATAGTAATTCCGCAAATTACTGTTACATTTGCGCCAATACTTGCACCCTTTTTAACCGTAGTTCTATTGTACTCAATTAAATGTTGACCTGATCTTGGTAATAAATCATTCGTAAAAGTTGCATTTGGTCCGACAAATACGTTATCTTCCAAAGTCACTCCATCCCACAACTGAACACCTGATTTAATGACCACTTCATGACCTATGATGACATCATTCTCAATAAATACGTTAAAGCAGATATTGCAATTTTTGCCAATTTTGGCACCTTCCAGAATTACACAGTACTGCCAGATTACAGTTCCTTCACCTATGTTTTTCGTTTGTATTTCCGCTGTTTGATGAAACATGATTCAAGTATTTTTTGTAATCCTCATAATCTCTTATATAATCCTGCACATTGTATTTGTGTGAAGTAAGGACCAAACAAATAGCTCCTGAAGAGAATCCTTTTTCTGCCGCCCATATACCAGGTGGAATATGTAATCCGTAATAAGGACGATTCAGAGTGACTGTACGTTTGTTAATCCCATCGTTCATTTCAATCTCAAAACTTCCACTTGCAGCGACCAGAAATTGATGGCACACTTTATGTGCATGTGCACCCCTGTCTTCCCCACCGGGAATATCGTATATATAAAATACTCTTTTTATGTCGAATGGTAAATTCTCTCCGTTAGTGATAGGAGTAATGTTACCGCTTCGATCACTAATTCTAGGTAGTTCAATAATTGAGCAATCGTAAACTGAAACAATTTTCATTTTAAAATAAATTTTAAAAATTCAGGGTAACTACGAATATAGTCTTCTTCAGAAAACTTTGAAGAACTTAAAACCATTGCCAAGGAGTTTGTCGAAAAATTTTGAAGATACCGCCAAATACCTGAAGGGAGATATAGACCGTAATAAGAACGGTTCAACGAAAATATTTGTTTCATAATACCATTGTCAACAACTACATCAAAACTTCCAGACAAAGCTACAATCATCTCATGCTGCTCCTTAAAAGCATGACCTCCTCGATATTGGCCTCCTGGAACATCATAAATCCAATAAACCCTCGCAATTTTAAAGGGAATATGATTTTCTTCCTCTATAATAGAAAGGTTTCCTCTTGGATCTTCTATCTTTGGCAAGTTAATTATTTCAGGTTTCTTCATTTGAAATACTGTAATGTGATGATTAATAAGCGAATGCGTTTTGTTGAATCGCTCGGCTGTCAGATTTTATGCACAGCTTCGCTGTTGTCAGTCCCATCTCCGATATTTCCTGAGGGTATGTAAATCGAAAGATTAAGACTTCCTGCTGATTAAACTGGATAAATTTTTATTCCTGAACGATTAACTAAAGTACATTCAAATGGAATTACGGTTTTACGCTTCAGATAGTTTCAAAATTTTCATTAAATTGGAATATAATTTTCATTAATATTTTTGCCCGTTGAATTTCAGTGCTTTGTAGTTGTAAAATTTTCTAAGATAGGAGTAATAAAAGTGGAACAGTACCTGCTTTAGAGATTTTATGCAGATGAGAAGTCAGAAAAAAATTGAGTAATTTTCGCGCCGGGCAGACAGGGGAATTTTACCTGCCCCTTCATGCGAAAATTCAATTTTAGATGCAGTCATTGGGTATGAACTATCTGTCACATATTTATCTTTCGGGAGAGTCAGAGGAGATTAAACTGGGTAATTTTATTGGCGATTTTGTAAAAGGGCAACAGTTTTTAAAGTATCCTCCCGATATAGCCAAGGGGATTTTATTACACCGGCAGATTGATTCATTTACCGATTCACATCCGGTTATTAGGGAGTGTAATGTAAAGTTAAGACCGGGATTTGGAAAACATTCAGGAATTGTGATTGATATTTTTATGGATCATTTTCTTGCGGTAAACTGGCATCATTACTCGTTCGAAAAGCTCTCCTTTTTTTCAAAACGGTTTCATGCGGTTTTGCTTTCCAATTTCTTTCAACTACCCGCTCAGGTCAAAATGTTTATCCCGTTTCTTATTCAGAATAAACGACTTCAGTCCTATTCATCGTTTGAAGGAATTGAGAAAACACTCCGGATAATGGTTCAGCACACTTCATTACCAGCTGAAACTGAATTTGCGATAAAGATCCTGGAGGATGAATATTCGTTTTTCAACAATGCTTTTCATCGTTTTTTTCCTGAGATCATCCATTTTATTGAAATCAAAGGGGAGTTCAGAATCGACCGTCCGAAACTTACCGAAGGTTTTCAGTCCGACTTGCATCAAGGCGAAGAAAAATAAACAGTAGGATCGTAAATGCCCAAAGCGATGAGCCGCCGTAACTGAAGAAGGGGAGTGGTATTCCGATCACCGGTGCAAGGCCGATGGTCATTGAAATATTAATGGCGATGTGAAAAAACAGAATACAGGCAACCCCGTAACCATATACCCTGCTGAATTGTGATCGTTGTCGCTCTGCCAATGTGACGAGACGGATTAACATCAAAAGAAATAATCCGAGTACAACGGTTGAACCGGCAAATCCCCACTCTTCACCTACGGTACAAAAAATAAAGTCAGTACTCTGCTCGGGAACAAAATTGTATTTGGTCTGGGTCCCTTTTAAAAATCCCTTCCCCATAAAACCACCTGATCCGATTGCAATTTTGGATTGATTAACATTGTATCCCCTTCCCAGTTTATCTATTTTAATCCCGAGAACCTGGTCGATCCGGTCACGTTGATGTGGCGCCATTACGTTTTTATAGAAATAGTTCACCGACATCGAAATTCCAATGGCAAAAATGAAAAACAGCAGGATTCTCCAAACTTGCCGGATATGTTGTATAATTCCGTAAATAATAAGCAGTAACGCTGAGATTGCAGTAGTAACCATTAACAGTTGTAATGGTGTACATCCGAAATCTGCAATTTCATCGATTAACCACACAAATCCGAATAATCCTGTAATTGCCGTGAATCCAATGAATCCTTCCTTAATGCTTTCACGCAGAACACCATAGGCCGCTATAGAGATAGACAGCAGAAAAATTAACAGTTTAAACTGGTCCAACAGGAGGGAAAGGATAAAAAGGGCAGCGGCGGCGAATCCCCAGAAAAGTACCATGCCATTTAGCCCCTCCCGGTAAAAAACAAAGACAAACACTGCAAAAACAAGGGCTGAACCGGTGTCGTTTTGTAAGATAATGAGAATAGCAGGAACACCTATTAGTGCACCGAGTATCAGATAAGATCTTAAGTTCTGTAATTTAAAATCGAACTGGCTGATACATTTGGCAATAGCAAGATTCGTTGCAAATTTACCCAGTTCCGCAGGTTGAAGTGCAACACTTCCAAATTCAAACCATGCGCGTGCACCATTAACTTCTTTTCCAAAAAGTAAGACAGCCACTAAAAGCAGGACAGTAAAGGCATAGATATGATTGGCAAAAGCAGCATAGAACTTACTGTCCACGGTAAGTACCATAATGGCAAGCATAATTCCTGCTATTATCCAGATCAGCTGTTTGCCATACCGCTGTCCCATATCCAGTATACTTTGATGTTCATCACTGTATACTGCAGCATAAATATTTATCCATCCCAGCAGCACCAGGATCAGGTAGAGCAGGACAGTTGTCCAGTCGAGATTAAACCATATGTTATTTTGCGTTTTCAATCTCCTGTCTCTATTTTCATGGTGGATATCAGATCTGAATTGAACATCGCATCTTCGAAATGTTGTCTTGTGGATGCGATCTTACCTTTCAGATATTTTTCAATGATCAAACTGGCGATGGGTGCGGCGTACCGGGCGCCCCATACCCCGTTTTCGATATAGACAGCAATGGCAATTTTGGGATTGATCTTAGGGGCAAATGCCACAAATGCGGAGTGAGCTTCACCATGAGGATTTTGAATGGTTCCGGTTTTTCCGCAAATGATAACGCTGTCAATCTTTGCAGAGCTTCGTGCGGTTCCGTTTTCGACAACCTGTTCCATCCCCTGCACAATCATTTCATAATTATCAATCCCGGCAGGAATGGAATGTTTTTCGAATTGCAGGGTATCCTGTACCCCATCATATCCCTGTACGCTTCTTACCAGATGGGGCGCGATATAATAGCCCCGGTTGGCAATGAGTGATACCATATTGGAGAGTTGAAGGGGTGTCAGGAGTAATTCACCCTGTCCTATGGAAAGTGATCTGATTGTTAGTGAATTCCATCTGCCAGCTCCAAAATATTTATCATAATATGAAACTGCAGGAACACTTCCCGATGTCTCGGCATACAAATCTCCTCCGATCTTTTTCCCGATACCCATCTCCAGAAGCTGGTTACGGAAAGCTTCCAGCCCTTCAGCCGGGGTGGGGTAATGGTTAATTTCTGCTCTGAAGGCCTGCCAGAAAAAAGCATTGCACGATTCCCGGATGGCCGAAACCAAAGCTAAAGGGGTTTCATGATTATGGGTACACTTGATTGGGGAGGATGCCGGACCGGAACACGAAAAACGGACAGTTTGCAACACTCCATCCTCAAGACCGATCAGGGCATTGGCAATTTTAAATGTGGATCCGGGAGGGTAAGAGGAGGTGATGGCCCTGTTGAGCATGGGTTTATTGGGGTCGAACAGCAGTTTTGAAAAGTTTTTTGAGCGCTCCCGCCCGACAAATAGTCCCGGATCGAAGGTTGGGGCGCTTGCCAGCACAAGAATTTCGCCGGTTGAAGGTTCTATGGCGACTATGCTGCCGACTTTCCCGCTAAGCAATCTTTCGCCATAACTCTGAAGATCAGCGTTAAGTGTTGATACCAGGTTCTTCCCGATTACGGCAGCAGTATCAAGGCGACCCTGATCAAATGACCCCTTCTCCATATTGTGCACATCAACCATCTTATAGGAGATCCCTTTCACACCCCGAAGTTCATCTTCATAAGCTTTTTCTATCCCGCTTCGTCCGATATAGTCGCCATTCTCATAATACTTGTTGGCATCGATCCCCTTTTGATCCACCTCACCGACATAACCCAAAACATGAGCGGCAATTTTAGCGGGATATTGCCTCAGCGTTCGTGCCTGAATGAAGAAACCGGGATACTTGAATAACTGCTCCTGCAAAACCGCATAAGTCTGAGAAGATAACTGTTTGATTACCGGGGAAGGTTTATATAATGAATATTGCCTCGCTTTTTTGATTTCGCTGGCAATCTCCTCTTTTTCGACACCAACAATGCGGCAAAAAGCCAATGTGTCAAATGGCTTCATCTCTCTTGGAGTGATCAGCACATCATAAGCTGCCTGGTTGAATACCAGAAGCTTTCCGTTTCTGTCGTAAATTAACCCCCTGGCGGGGAAATTGACTACCCGACGCAATACATTACTTGCTGCCGATATTTTATAGGAGGGGTCCAACACCTGAATGGTAAACAACCGGATAGCAATTATGACGGCTGTTAGCGAAAACAGGCCAATAATCAGATATTTGCGTTTACTGTAGACGTCCACTTTGATTGATTTTATCCGGTTATTTCCTGAATATTAAGAACTGGCTCAGAAGAATCAGCACGACCGATAATACAGAACTCAGTACTACCCTGAGTAATGTGATCAGGAAACCCTGGAATGTAAAGGCTTCAATAAAAAACAGAAAGAGGTGATGGGTGATTACCATGAAGGTGGCATAGGTGGCAAACCATTGAATGCCCATATTCTGAACCCGTGGTGCGATCACCGATTCAAGTGTCTCACGTGAGGAGATCAAACCAAGTATTCCGGGTCTTAAAAACCCGGTCAATAACGTGGCTGAGGCATGAACTCCGGGTGTATTGGTGAAAATATCAATGGTTAATCCTAAGGCAAAAGAGAGGAACAACAGCAGTGACCGGGGGGTGTCGATGGGGAGCAGGAGAATGAAAAGAAGATAGAAAAAAGGCGAAATCACCCTTGCTATCAACAGATTGTTGAATATCAGAACCTGCAAAAGTACAGCTACTACAAAGATGAGTAAATATTTGGCCAGATTAATTACCATTCTTATTTAATGATTCCAATTGTTTGATTTCATACAGCTGTTTATTCTCCACCAGACCAACAATGACAAGATTTTTGAAATCTGCAGCAAGCATCACTTCAATTTTGTAAAAATTGCTTCCGGTACCGATTGAGAAGTCTGATACAGTACCAATTACAAGTCCTTCCGGAAAACTGGACGAATAACCGGTTGTTACAACAGTATCGCCGTTCTGTATCGGGACGTGATAGGGCATTTCGTTTAATTGTACCCTTCTGTAATCTTTCCCGTCCCAGGAGAGTGATCCAAAATAATCGTTTCTTTTTATTTTGGCGCTTATTTTCCATCTGCTGTTCAGCATTGAGATTACTGTGCTGAAATTTTCCGAAACATCGAAAACCATACCAATCACCTGACCATTGGCAATCACTCCCATATCAGGTTTAACTCCATCACGGCGCCCCTTGTTCAGGGTAATAAAATTGTGCTGCTGGTTGATGGAATTATTGATCACCCTCGCAGTAGTAAACCGGTAGACCACTTTTTGTGATGAATCTCGTGCAATCCTGGGCAGATAAATTGAATCAGAGGACTTATAGGTTCCCCGATTCGTTTTTAACAGGAATTGGTGCAATGCAGTTCTCAGAACTATATTTTCTTCGGCAAGTTTTGTATTTACCTGCTTAAACTCAAAAACCTGGGAGAAGGACGAAAACTTTTCAAATAAGGTACCGCTAAAGAAATTACTTGAATCAAAGAAGACGGCCCGCTGATAGTTGTTGTAGGTAACCACCATCGATAACGAAAGGGTTTCCAACAGAACAAACAGAAATACCACATGATACCGGTATATAAGCCTGAATAAGTTCTTCATAGGCAAATTGGAAGTGATTTTGACCTTCCTTTTCCGCTATTTTACCGAAGTAAAAATGCGAATTTATCAACGTTTTTAAGAGCAACTCCTGTGCCACGGGCAACAGCGCGTAAAGGGTCTTCTGCTATATGGAACGGAATATTGATCTTGTCAAAAAGTCGTTTGTCTAATCCGCGAAGTAGTGCACCTCCACCTGCCAGCCAGATTCCCCTTGTGACAATATCGGCATAGAGTTCCGGCGGGGTTTGTTCGAGCGCGCTGATGATGGCTGTCTCAATTTTGGAAATTGATTTGTCAAGACAATGGGCGATCTCCTGATAGGAAACGGGAACCTCGATCGGCAACGCAGTCATCTGATTTGGGCCGCGAACGATATAATCAGCTGGTGCATCGTCGAGTTCTGAAAGTGCGGCACCCACATTAATCTTAATGTCCTCGGCTGTACGTTCCCCGATTTTGATGTTATGCTGATGACGCATATACTCCAGAATATCAGCAGTAAGATCATCTCCGGCTATTCGTATCGACTTGTTGGTAACAATCCCTCCCAACGATATAACGGCAATTTCAGTAGTACCTCCACCGATATCAACAACCATATTTCCTTCAGGCGCCTCAACGTCAAGACCTATTCCAATTGCTGCCGCCATTGGTTCATAGATCATGTATACATCACGTCCGCCCGCATGTTCGGATGAGTCGCGTACCGCCCTGATTTCAACCTCGGTTGAACCTGAAGGTATACAGATCACCATTTTAAGTGCAGGGGAGAAGAATCTCTTTTTGGGATTGATCATCTTGATCATTCCTCGTATCATCTGTTCAGCAGCATTGAAATCGGCAATCACACCATCCTGTAAAGGACGAATGGTTTTCAGGTTAGCATGTGTTTTGCCCTGCATCTGTCTTGCCTTTTCACCGATAGCAACCAGTTTGTCAGTTTTCATATCGATCGTGACAACTGATGGCTCATCAACAACAACTTTACCATTATGGATAATAATTGTATTGGCAGTACCAAGATCGATTGCTATTTCCTGAGTCAGAAATGTAAATAAACCCATATTAAATTACTTTATATCTGTTTTGTTATTCTGATCAATGTTTAAAATGCCTGAACCCGGTAATAACCATCGACATTTCATGGCTATCGCAGAATTCAATTGAAAGTTTATCCCTGATTGAACCGCCAGGCTGTATTACCGACCTGATCCCCTCGTTAAAAGCTATTTCAACACAATCGGGAAATGGGAAGAACGCATCAGAAGCCATTACAGCTCCATTCAAATCGAATCCGAAAGATTTTGCTTTTTCAATAGCTTGTCTCAGGGCATCCACCCGGGAAGTCTGTCCAACACCGCTGGCCAATAATTGCTTTCCCTTTGCGAGTACAATAGTATTTGATTTTGACTGTTTAACCAAACGATTGGCAAACAATAAATCATTAATAATTTTGGAGTCAGGGCTAATCTTTGTAACTGGTTGAAGATCCTGGTCAGTTTCACGCTTCAGATCACGATTCTGCATGATGGTTCCGTTGAGGACACTTCTGTATTGAACTGCTGGCAAATCAACATTTTTTCTGATCAGAATAATCAGATTTTTCTTTGATCTCAGCACTTCCAAAGCATCAGTATGATAATCAGGGGCAATAATCACCTCAAAAAAGATCTTCCCGGCCTCCTCGGCAGTCGCCTTATCGATGGTGCGGTTAGTCACGAAAATACCACCGTATGCCGAGACCGGGTCTCCGGCCAATGCTGCCAGATAGGAGTCCAGAACGGTGTCACGTGAAGCACATCCACAGGCATTATTGTGCTTGAGGATGGCAAAAGTTGTATCGGTAAATTCATCAATCAGGTTGACGGCTGCATCAATATCGAGCAGATTGTTGTACGATATCTCTTTCCCTCCCAACTGATCAAACATGGCATCAAAATTCCCAAAGAAAACACCTTGCTGATGCGGGTTCTCCCCATAACGCAAATGTTTTGCAGAATTGAAACTTTGTCTGAAATGTGCAGGCCATTCACCTGCAAAATAATTATAAATAGCTGAATCGTAATGTGATGACGTTGCAAATGCTTCCACCGCATATCTTCTGCGATCTTCAAGTGTTGTAAGCCCATTCCCTGATTCCAGCAGATCATAGAATGAGGCATATTGACCCTGGTTGGAGATTATGACCACATCATTGAAATTTTTTGCAGCTCCCCGAATCAGGGAAATTCCGCCAATATCAATTTTTTCGATGATTTCTGCGTCTGAAGCTCCTGAAGCTACAGTTGCCTCAAAAGGATATAAATCTACAATAACCAGATCGATCTCAGGGATCTCATATTGGGCAAGCTGCGAAATATCACCCTCATTTTCACGACGCGCCAATATCCCGCCGAAAACCTTAGGATGAAGCGTTTTTACCCGTCCGCCCAGTATAGATGGGTAGGAAGTCAACTCCTCAACAGCAGTTACCGCGACATTCAAACCCTCGATAAAATCTTTTGTACCGCCTGTAGAATAAAATTTTACCCCAATATTATCAAGTTTAGCAATGATTTCATCAAGCCCATCTTTATGGTATACAGATATTAAGGCCGATTTTATCTTTTTCAGTTCACTCATTATAATCTTCTTAATAATTTTGCGCAAAGCTAATAAAAACCTTCAGCTTTTTGGCCATTTTATCCTTTGGTTTTGTCACTTTTTTATTAAATCGGTCTCACAGCCTATTGTTTCCTGACAAAATTATTCGCCACTCCCCATTGTCCAAATAATTGTATTTCCTTAGCCGATTGCCCTGGCAGGTTTAATTTTATTACTAAAACTCCATTGAGAATAAAAAAAATCCTATTTTTAAAATGAAATAAATCATTGCTATGTTAATTCTTCGACTCATTCGTGAGAGCTTTATATTCGCTTATACATCTTTGGTAGTTAATCGGTTAAGAACATTTTTGTCATTGCTTGGAATTACGATTGGAATCTTCTGCATCATTTCTGTATTCACAATTATAGATTCGCTCGAAAAGACGGTACGCGAAAGCATGTCAAAACTGGGGAGTAATGTGATTTATATTCAGAAATGGCCATGGACGCCACCGCCCGGAGAGACCGAGTACCCCTGGTGGAAATACCTCAACAGGCCGCTTCCCAAACTCTCAGAAGCCCAGGAGATCCTGCGGAGATCCGGATTGTCTCAATATGCAGTTTTTAATTATGGGTTTAACCGAACCATTAAAATCGGAAGCAATAGTGCTGAAAATGTAGGGATAATCGGTGCCTCAGCAGGATTGATTGAAACCTGGAGCCTTAAAATATCAAATGGCAGACCTCTGACTGAGGAGGAATTTAATTCGGGAGCAGGTTTTGTAATGCTGGGTTCTGATATTGCAGAGCAATTATTCCCGGGTGTTTCACCCGTTGGAAAATTCATTAAAGTTCAGGGTTTCTCCCTTTTTATAACTGGTGTTTTTGAAAAAATGGGGGAGGATGCCTTTGGGACCAGCATGGATAAACGGGTTTTAATTCCGGCAAAGTTTGCAGCAAGAATGGTAGATCCCCGGCTGGAAATGGGTCAGAGTATCATTATTAAAGGGAAGACGGATGTTCCTGCCGCGCGCCTTTCTGAAGAACTGGAGGGGATCATGCGTTCTATAAGACGGATTAAACCTTCTGCGGAGAACGACTTTGCATTAAATGAGGTGAGTCTTATCTCTGGCCAGCTTGACAATATTTTCAAAGTTTTCAATATTGCAGGGTGGATTATTGGTGGATTTGCAATCCTTGTGGGTGGTTTTGGAATAGCCAATATCATGTTTGTTTCGGTCAGGGAGCGGACCAAAATCATCGGATTGCAAAAAGCGCTCGGGGCAAAAAGCAAATTTATTCTGCTCGAATTCCTTTTTGAAGCGAGCGTCCTCTCTTTAATAGGAGGGATAATCGGATTATTGGTAATCTATGGATTAACGTTCATTGTCAGTAAATCATTCGATTTTAACCTTGTTCTAACACTTGGGAATATTCTTAAGGGACTTATAATCAGTATTGTAATTGGATTGATTGCCGGAGTGGTGCCTGCACGTACAGCCGCTCATCTTGACCCCG
Organism: Prolixibacteraceae bacterium; assembly: GCA_023251475.1. Classification (GTDB taxonomy): domain Bacteria; phylum Bacteroidota; class Bacteroidia; order Bacteroidales; family Prolixibacteraceae; genus JAAFHB01. The sequence goes on along the minus strand of JAHEYS010000122.1, from coordinate 5,317 downwards.
TTAATGCCATGAATGCGGTGTAGG
>JAHEYS010000122.1:0-5193 GCA_023251475.1 Prolixibacteraceae bacterium | reverse complement strand
TTGGTCAGATCAATAAATTCTTCAACAGATAGTTGCTCCGGACGGCGGGTCAGCAATATGGGATCCAACTCCTCGATCCGTGGGGAGAATCCCTTTATGCTGTTTCTGAGCATCTTGCGGCGCTGGTTAAACGCCTGTTTTACAACCTTAAAGAAAAGTGATTCGTTGCAACCCAAATTGGTTCTTCCATTGGCAGTTAACCTGATTACTGCAGACTGTACCTTTGGAGGCGGGTCAAAAACATACTCGGGTACATCGATAAGATACTCAACATGATACCATGCCTGAAGAAAAACACTAAGAATCCCGTAGACACGTGAACCAGGTCCGGAGGTGATCCGCTTAGCCACCTCCTTTTGAAGCATACAAACTACCTCAGGGATGAGATTTCTGTTTTCCAGAACTTTAAAAAATATCTGGGAGGAGATATTGTATGGGAAATTTCCGATAATTGCGAAGGGTTCTGCCGAAACTTTAGTTGCAAGATCGAGCCGGAGAAAATCGCCTTCAATGATCCGGTCCTTTAGCTGGGGATATTGCTGATGAAGATAGGCGACCGACTCACGATCAATTTCAATGACGTAAGTTTCATAATTTTTATTTTCAAGGAGAAAATTGGTCAGTACCCCCATTCCCGGGCCGATCTCAAGAATCCTGTCAAGGTTGGTTGCCTGTAAAAGTCCGACAATATCCTTTGCAAGGTTTATGTCCGTAAGGAAATGCTGACCCAGATTTTTCTTCGGTCTTACTATCATACTTTATTTTTGAGAAAACATCGTTCGTGAGGGAAGAATTTATCCATTCACCATATTGCCTGCCGGCGCGGCAAAAGTACAATTGAATTACAAAAAAACGTTACTTTTGGGCAAAACAATTCGCAGTGTCGCTATTCAATACAGAACTATTTATTGCCCGCCGCATTTTTTTTGCCAGAGGAACCTCCGGAAAATTCTCTGAATCAATTGTTTCATTTGCTGTTTTCGGAATCGCCTTCGGCCTTTTTGTGATGATTCTTTCTGTTGCAATCGTCACGGGTTTTAAGAAAGAGGTCAGGAATAAGGTGATAGGTTTTGGTTCCCATATTCAACTGGTTAATTTTGATTCCAACTTATCTTATGAAACAAGGCCCGTTTCAAAAAATCAGCCATGGCTAAATGAGATCAGAAATTTGAAGGGGATAAAGCGTATTCAGAGTTTTGCCACAAAGCCTGGGATTATCAAAACTGATGACGAGATTCATGGTATTGTTTTAAAAGGGGTCGGTCCCGATTTTGACTGGACATTTTTCAAGGAGAATCTTGTTGAAGGTACAGTTTTTTCGGTTTCTGACAGTGCCAGGTGCGATGATGTACTAATCTCTAAACAGGTTGCATCGCTGCTTAACCTGAAAGTTGGTGATCCCCTCTTCACCTATTTTTTAAATGAGGAGACAACCACACAGAAAATGCGAAAGTTTAAAATATGTGGCATCTTCCGTACAAGTCTTGAGGAGTTTGACCGGTTATTTGTCCTTGCTGATATATCACATATTAGAAAGTTAAATGATTGGACATCAGATCAGATAAGTGGATTTGAGATTTCAATTGAAGATTTCGGTCAGCTCGGGCCAATCACTCAGAGTATTCGTCGACTCACCATCAGGTACTCCAGGGATGACGAAACGGTGCTGCGTCCGGTTGCCATCACCTCCAAATATCCCCAGATTTTCGACTGGCTGAATCTGCTGGATATGAATGTCTGGATCATTCTTGGATTAATAATCCTTGTGGCGGGTTTTAATATGGTCTCAGGATTGCTTATACTGATGCTTGAACGTACTACGATGATTGGTATTTTAAAGGCTGTCGGAACCGGAAACCGAAGTATCCGGAAAATATTTATTTATATCTCGACCTTTCTTATACTCAAAGGAATGTTTTGGGGAAATATAGCAGGAATTACTTTCTGTATCATCCAGTCAAAGTTTGGTATTTTCAAGCTTGATCCGGGCTCCTATTACCTGGATACGGTCCCTGTTAATTTAAAAATATCTTACCTTTTAATGCTCAATGCCGGAACAATTGCGATCACGTTATTGATGCTTCTTGTCCCCTCCTGGTATGTCACGAGGATAGATCCGGAAAAGGCAATCAGGTTCGATTAACAGTTTTTTTTTGAAATGATGGCCGTTTTACCAAAATGATTTCAATAATTAGTATAATTGTACCGAAAAATTACAGATTTAACGAGCATGTTCGCTAATTACAAATACGGATGGTATTTTACATGCAAATCCCCTCCGGCAATAAAAAACAAAATTTTTTAGGATGAAACTTTATTTCCCCGAAAATTATAAACCGAAACTTGATCTGAAACAGACAGAGAAGGCCATTAAATTTGTAAAGGACTTCTTTCAGGAAAACCTTTCTGCGGAGCTGCGCCTGCGCAGGGTGACCGCCCCGTTATTTGTTTTAAAAGGGACCGGAATCAACGATGATCTGAATGGGGTTGAACGTGCAGTTACTTTTGCGGTTAAGGAGATGAATGATGCCAAGGCGGAAGTTGTTCATTCGCTGGCTAAATGGAAACGGCTGATGCTGGCCCAATATGGCATCCCGGCCGGTTACGGTATTTACACCGACATGAATGCCATACGTGCCGACGAGGAACTGACCAATATTCACTCCCTTTATGTTGATCAATGGGATTGGGAAAAAGTACTTACGGCGAAACAACGTAATCTTGATTACCTGAAAAAGGTGGTTACCCAGATTTATTCTGTTCTTCTCCGGGCTGAATTTATGGTTTACGAAAACTATCCGGCAATTAAACCATTGCTTCCCGAAGAGATTCATTTTGTTCATGCAGAGGAGTTGGCTCAACGTTTTCCAAAACTGACCCCAAAGGAACGGGAATACGAAATTTCAAAAGAGTTTGGCGCAGTTTTTATTATTGGTATCGGAGGGGTGCTTTCGGATAACGAGAAACATGACGGGCGCGCACCGGATTATGATGACTGGACAACAGAAAACTCTGATGGTTATAAAGGGCTGAATGGCGATATCCTCATCTGGAACCCTATTTTACAGCAATCACTCGAGATCTCTTCAATGGGAATCCGTGTGGATAAGGAGGCGCTGATACGTCAGCTTGCAATTACCGGATTGAGCGGGCGCAAGGAACTGCTGTTTCATAAAAAACTTTTGAATGACGAATTACCCCTTTCCATTGGGGGTGGTATCGGGCAATCAAGGCTCTGCATGTATCTGCTGCGTAAGGCCCATATTGGTGAAGTACAGGCAAGTCTGTGGCCGGAGGAGATGATTCAGCAGTGTGCAGAACACAATATTTTTATGGTATAGGTAAGTGTGATCATTGCGCTCATTGAACTTCGTTTCTGCAATCCGATAATATTAAAATATTTAGATTCAGATAGTTGATTAGGGCGGGCTGAGAATATTGTCACTTGCAAAATTAAAAATCCCCATGATGTCACAGCATATGGGGATTTTTTTTACTTTTGCACCACTATTTTAATGGCCCAATAGCTCAATTGGATAGAGCAACAGCCTTCTAAGCTGTAGGTTTCTGGTTCGATCCCAGATTGGGTCACTAATATGTATATTTACTTAATATAAAAGCACTTAAAATCAATGATTTAAGTGCTTTTTTGTTTATAATATGTTCAAAATATGCACTGAAAGTCAAGTTTGAAAGGTCTTTAGCCAGACCTGTTTTTAACATTTTAAAATGCTGACAGATGAGAGTTGCAGTTCGTTTTCAGCTAAAAAAGGCCAAACTGAGGTCGGATGGCAAATATCCAGTATAGGTAAGATGTACATTGAATGGACAAAGATTTGAATATTCGTTTGGGGAAAATCGCATCAAAGACTCAGGATATCTATAATCAACTGGAATCATTGGTCGCGCCATTTGATGTTATACCGGCTTGTACAATTCAGATATTAAGTGTTCAGGAATTTTTGTAGTTTTAGCCTCTTGAAATTTCAAATCGCAGCTGACATTGAAACCAAACAAAGAGAATATTACACAAAAACTTTTGACTCGTTTGAAAAATGGGGATATGCTTGCTTTTGATCAGGTGTATGAATTATTCAGTCATAAATTATTCTCGTTCGTCTTAAAAATTCTAAAGAATGAAGCCGAAGCCGACGATATTGTACAGGAAGTCTTTGTGAAAATCTGGGAGTCGAGAGGTAACCTTGTTGATTTTAAATTGTTGAATTCTTATATTTTTACCATCGCCTATAATCACTCGATAGACCTTATCCGTAAAAGAATCAGCAACAATAAATATCTGGAACACCTGAAAAATTCCGCTATTGTTTACAACACCCCAACGATCATCAGTCAGATTGAATTTAATGAGTTAAACAATCAGGTCGAAAAACTGATTGCCAATTTACCGGAGAGGCAGAAACAGGTTTACCTTTTACACAGGGAGGAAGGATTGACTTATCCTGAAATTGCAGAAAAAATGGGAATATCCAAAAATACGGTTGAAAACCACATGGTAAAAGCCTTAAAATACCTACGCCAAAACATAGACAATTCCTTGCTGATTAATGCGTTGTTTGTGAGTCTTTTCCTTTAAAAAGACATAGTATATTCCAACGTTTTGTATTTGTGAAAATTATTTTGTCAGGGAGTCTATGTGGCAATAAAAGAGAGCCACCAAGGCTCAAAGACACCAAGGTTCCACCAAATAAAAATTGTATCATGGCTCTTAACCAATCGGATTTGAATTATGTGTTTCTTAACGCTATTATTTAAAGGCAAGTCAGGATAATCGTGTCCTTTTTTATCGTTGGCTAAGTCGCTCCGATATACCCGGAATCATCTTTTATAAGAAAAAATGATTTATTTCAAAATTAAGATAGTGGTGTTTTCAAAGTTGAACGTATCACTATTCGTAACAATCTTTTAAATGACAAAAGAAACGTTTATAAAATATTTGCAGGATAAGTGTACCGAACAGGAGTTCGAACAGTTCCTTTTGTGGATCAGGGAAGAATCACCTGAAGCTCCAGAAATAGGAATGATACAAGAGATATGGGACGAATTCGAACCAGAAGCCGGACCGGGTGAACGGATAAAATATGCCCGGCTCCTGGATAAAATTCATCATCAGATAAATATTACTGCAAATTCTAGCCATTCGGTGATTCAAATGGTATCAACCCGAAAAAGGAT
>JAHEYS010000373.1 GCA_023251475.1 Prolixibacteraceae bacterium | reverse complement strand
TGAATGCCATTGTAAATGCCTGGTATGGCGGACAGGCAGCCGGTACCGCTGTCGCCGATGTGTTGTTTGGTGATTATAATCCGGCAGGAAGGCTTCCGGTAACGTTTTACAAAAGTATCGACCAGCTTCCCGGATTTGAAGATTATGGGATGAAGGGGCGCACTTACCGCTACATGACCCAGGAGCCGCTCTATCCGTTCGGATTTGGCCTTAGCTATACCAGCTTTGATTACAAATCAGCAGGCATATCAAAATCCACTATCGGAAAAGACGAGAGTGTTACCCTCTCAGTCGATTTAATAAATAGTGGCAAACGTGCTGGTGATGAGGTGGTTCAGGTTTATCTTCGGAATCCAAACGATCCGGGCGCCCCTTTAAAAGCGCTGATAGGTTTCAAAAGAGTATCCCTAAAGCCGGGTGAAATGAAGAAAGTTAGTTTTATGCTGGAGCCAAAAGTGTTTTATTCTTTCAATGATAACACGCAAAAACAAGAGGTGCTTGCCGGAAAATATGAGTTGCTTTATGGAGGTAGTTCGGACGATAAATCACTTAAAAAAATTGGATTATCCATCCGCTAACCTGAATGAGAGAAATTCTTTCGGTTCCTAAACTGGTTCTTTTTCTGCTTATCAGCCTGCAATTTAATTTTTCGGGCAACGGGCAGAGCCGTCCGCTGTTCCGTAATGAAAATGCACCGCAGCATGAGCGGATCATGGACCTGCTCTCAACACTGACATTAGAAGAAAAGGTAACTCTTTTAATTGCCAGTTCGCCAGGTATACCCCGGCTGGATATTGACAAGTATTATCATGGCAATGAGGCGCTGCACGGAATCGTCCGCCCTGGAAACTTTACGGTATTTCCCCAGGCGATCGCTCTGGCAAGCATGTGGAATCCGGATCTGCAGTATAAAATTGCCAGTGTTATTTCGGATGAAGCGCGGGCACGCTGGAATGAGCTGGAGTTAGGGAAAAAGCAATCTTTGCGTTTTAACGATCTGCTCACATTCTGGTCCCCAACAATCAATATGGCCCGTGATCCGCGCTGGGGAAGGACCCCTGAGACTTATGGCGAAGATCCGTTTCTCAGTGGGGTTTTAGGCGTTCAATTTGTAAAGGGATTGCAGGGAGATGATCCAAAATACCTCAAAGTTGTTGCAACACCCAAACATTTTGCCGCCAATAATGAGGAGCATAACCGTTTTTCATGCAATGCCAAAATCCCGATGAGGTCACTCAGGGAATATTATCTTCCTGCTTATGAGGCATGTGTAAAAGAGGGGAAAGCTGCATCCATAATGGCAGCGTATAATGCGATCAACGATATCCCATGTGGGGCAAATCCCTGGCTTTTAACCAAAGTACTCCGTGGGGAGTGGGGATTTAAAGGATACGTGGTTTCAGATTGTGGTGGTCCGGGTAATCTGGTATCATCGCATCAATATGTGAAAACTCCGGAACTGGCTGCGATGGTCTCGATTAAAGCAGGGTTGGATCTGGAATGTGGTGACAATATTTATAAGGAACCGCTGATTAATGCCTTTAAAAATGGGATGGTTTCGATGGCCGATATAGACACTGCAGCTTACCGGGTGTTGCGTGCCCGGATGAAACTCGGTTTATTCGACAATCCGGAAGAAAATCCTTACAATAAGTTAATGCCTTCCATTGTCGGATCGGCTGAACATAAAGCACTGGCGCTGGAGGCCGCCCGTCAAAGCATCGTACTGCTGAAAAACAGTAAAAATACCCTTCCGATTGATTTAAAAAAGGTCAAATCGATCGCGGTTGTGGGAATCAATGCCGGAAATACCGAATTTGGCGATTACAGTGGGACCCCTGTTGGTGAGCCGGTTTCGATTCTCCAGGGAATTAAAAATAAAGTGGGTAGTCGGGTTAGAATTGCCTATGCCCCCTGGCAACCGGTAAACGGATTGGAGGGTTATGAAGTCATTTCAAAAGAGTTTTTCCCCAATGGATTAAAAGGAGAATATTTTGCAAATATGATTCTTGAAGGTGAACCAAAGTCCAGGTTAGAGGGAAATGTAAACATCGAGCCTGCCAATCAACCCCCGGATGCTTTTTTGCCAATGAGCTCCTTTTCAATTCGTTGGACAGGTAAACTACGTCCAACCATCTCCGGGAAGTACAGCCTTGGGTTTTTAGCTCATGACGGTTGCCGACTCATGATCGATGGTAAAACAGTGATCGATTCCTGGAAAAGGAAAGCGATAAGAACCGATTTTGCCGGGATCGATCTGGAAGCCGGCAAAACCTATGATTTCAAAGCGGAGTATTTTGTGAAAAGAGATGCAACAGCGAAGTTGTACTGGAAAGCTCCGAATGTGAAAAGGGATTATACTGAATTGTTTGCCGAGGCTAAAAAATGTGCTCAAAGCTGCGATCTGACAGTAGCCGTTTTAGGGATGAATAAAAACTTCGAGAGTGAAGGTCAGGACAGGGAAACGATCAGATTATCAATTGATCAGGAAGTATTTATCCAGGAAATATTTAAAGTAAATCCCAGGACAGTGGTTGTCCTTGTGGCCGGAAGTTCACTTGCTATCGGCTGGATCAACGATCATATTCCGGCAGTTGTCGATGCGTGGTATCCCGGTGAGCAGGGCGGTACAGCCGTTGCTGATGTTTTGTTTGGCAATTATAATCCTGCCGGCCGGTTACCACTGACTTTTTACAAAAGTATAGATGATCTGCCTTCATTTGATGATTACGACATTACCAAAGGTCGTACCTATCAGTATTTTAAAGGATTACCGCTCTATCCGTTCGGGTATGGACTCAGTTATACCACTTTTGACTATAGTCACCTAAAAGTTCAGGATAGTAGCGCCAAAGTGAAAGTAAGCTTTAACCTGAGAAATGCCGGGAAGGTTGATGGAGATGAAGTGGCACAGGTCTATATTCGGTTACCAGAAATGAACATTCCCATTCCGATAAAACAACTTAAAGGATTTAAGCGGATCAACGTAAAACATGGAAAATCAGAATTGGTTGAGATTGAGATTAGTAAGGCACAACTCCGGTACTGGGACGAAAATCTATCGAAATTTATAACTCCAATGGGCAGTTATACGATTATGGTCGGCGCCTCATCTGAAGATATCAGGTTAACACAACCACTAAATTTATAGTAAATCAAAAAATAGTAGATAATGAAGAGAAATTACGCATTAAAAACAAGCATGTTGCTTATTTTATTGACTGCAGGATTCCTGACTGTCAGTAGTTTTGCCCAAAACCAACCCCGGCCCGAATATCCCCGTCCCCAGTTTGAAAGGTCGGAATGGATCAACCTGAATGGTGAATGGAGTTATGCCTTCGATTTCAGTAAATCGGGTATGGAACGGGATCTTCCAAATTCACCTGGATTTAAAGACAAGATTATCGTCCCATTTTGTCCCGAAAGTAAGTTGTCAGGAGTGGGATATACCGATTTTATCGAAGCGATGTGGTACCAGCGAAAGTTTGAAATTCCGGAGAGATGGAACGGGAAAAGGGTGGTCCTTCATTTTGGGGGTGTCGATTATCAGAGCGATCTGTACATTGATGGGAAACTGGTTGGAAGTCATTTTGGAGGAACCTCCTCTTTTAACTACGACATCACAAAATATATTGTATTCGGGAAAAATCATAACCTGGTATTAGCTGTAAAAGATGATGTCCGTTCCAGGGAACAACCAGGCGGAAAACAGTGTTTTTCTCTAAAATCTGCAGGTTGCAGTTATACCAGGACCACAGGTATCTGGCAAACAGTTTGGATGGAGGCGGTAGCTAAAAACGGTCTGAAGGATTGTTTTGTCCTTCCCGACCTGGACAACTCAAAATTTGTTTTTCAACCAGCGTATTTTGGTTTGGAACGTGGGATGAAGCTGAGCGTGAAGGTGCTCGAAGGGACAAAAGTTGTGGCTCAGCAGGAAATGGCTGCAGCCCAAAATATCCCCTGTGTTATTACCATAAAAAACCCAAAGACCTGGTCGCCGGAATCTCCTTTTCTGTATGATGTAGTCTATCAGGTGCTTGACAGTAAAAATATGGTTGTTGACGAAGTAAAAGGGTATGCAGGTATGCGGAAAATACACATCGAGGGGAACAAACTTTACCTGAACAATAAACCTGTCTTTCTAAGATTCGTGCTCGATCAGGGCTTTTACCCCGACGGGATCTGGACCGCACCATCAGATGCGGCTCTGAAACAGGACATTCAAATGTCGATGGATGCAGGATTTAACGGCGCCAGGTTGCATCAAAAAGTTTTCGAGCAAAGGTTTCACTATTGGGCGGATAAAATTGGCTACCTCACCTGGGGCGAGTCTTCCAGCTGGGGTATTACCAACAACAGCATTGAATCGGCGAGAAATTTTCTGAGCGAATGGAATGAAATCGTCCTCAGGGACCGGAATTTTCCCTCAATAATTGGATGGACACCCTTTAATGAAACGAGTGGAAGTGTGCAGCATAACCGAATGATTACCGATGCTTATAAAACCACAAAAATGATTGATCCGACAAGACCGATCAATGATGCAAGCGGTTATTTCCATGTGATGACCGACCTGTATACAGCGCACAATTACGAACAAAATCCTGAGGCACTGAGAAAACAATTAACTCCGGGTACGGATTCCCCTGTTTTTAATAATAACAATTCCAAACAGGCCCCTTATGAAGGTCAGCCCTATATTTTAGATGAGTATGGCGGTATCAAATGGGTAGCCGGAAGCGCTTTTGCCGACAATACCTGGGGATATGGTAGCGGACCAAAAACACTGGAGGAGTATTATGACAGGTTGGAAAAATTAACTGATGTTATTTTAAGTATTGATTATATGTCGGGTTATTGCTACACCCAGTTAACTGACGTGGAACAGGAGCAGAACGGCATTTACAACTACAACAGAACCAAAAAGTTTGACATGAGCAGGATTCATAAAATATTCAGTAAGCAGCCTGCATCGTTTCTAAATATTTCAAAGTAACAACCAGGTAAATAAAGCTTCATGAAAAATCAAATAAAAGTGGTTCTTCTTTTCTGTTTTTGCTTGTTAATTGCTCCGGTATGGGCACAGGATGTCACCACTTTGCAGGCTAAAATCTCGGTTTCTTCAGAAATGCAGAAATCGTTTCATCAGGGTGGCCGGTTGTTACTTCACCTGACCAGTCAGCGGGAAAAGGAACCAAGGAACATGTCTGAAATTACCATTGGAGTGACTCCCCCGAATTGGAATCCATCCCAGACTTTTGTTATCGACCCAAAAAGTAAAAATGTTCTGACCAATGGGTTTGAGAAATTGTCCGGACATAATTCAGAAAAATATTATTACCAGGTAGTTTACAAGCAGAATGCCGATGATGGTAATGAAAATGTGGAGGGAAACTTGTTTAGCCAGGTTGATTCTTTCAAACTGTCCAAAAATGTAGAACTTAGCCTTACCTTACAAACAGTCATTCCGGCTGCAACTGTTGCTGATCATCAATTTGTAAAAACTGTTGTCATTCAAAGTAAGTGCCTGTCTGACTTCTCCGGCAGGCCACGTTTTTTGAAAGCCGCAATACTGCTTCCGTCGGGCTATTATGAAAACCCGGGTAAAGCCTATCCGATTTGTTACCGTGCCCCTGGACTGAACGGAAGATACACTGCTGTAAACGGCCATCTTAAAGACAAGGAGTTTACTGAGTGGTGGTTCTCAAAAGAAGCTCCACAGGTGATCTACGTTTACCTCGATTCGCAGGGACCTTATGGCGATACCTACCAGGTGGACTCCGAGAACAATGGTCCGTGCGGAAAAGCATTAACTGAGGAGTTAATCCCTGAAATCGAAAAACTGGTAAAATATAAACCTGA
>JAHEYS010000121.1:16365-19883 GCA_023251475.1 Prolixibacteraceae bacterium | reverse complement strand
CAACCAGGGGAGCGACTAAAACTAAAAGTGCAACTGTTAATTTAATAGTCATACTTCTTAAGTAAGAATTTATTTTTGGAAGGCAAACTTATAATTTTCATTTTTCTTATCGGCAGTTTTAAAGACAATCGCCTTGGTAAGGTAGAAATTGGCTGCCGTTGCTTCAGCTCTTTTCTCACCCTTTACCATCACTTTAACGGTATGTTTTCCTGGTTTAAGATTGGTGATATGGTATAAATCCATATCGTTATGGGTCTGTTTGGCATGCCAGAAATAGGCATCAATGGTTCTTTTCAGCTCCCCATCGACATATATATCGGCTTTTCCACAATCTCTGAACCAATTGCCATTTATGGAGACTCCCGTCCCGTTAAAATTGAAAATTGCTTCATCGCCGGGGTTTGCGCTAAATTTAGCTTTAGGATTATCCTTATTAAAAGGTTCCCATTTCCCTTTAAATTCCCAGCCATCTTTTTCGGTTACGTTTACCGTCCGGTCGAAAACCAGTTTTGGGAAGGAAACCTCAAAAGCAAAAGGGTGAGGCGGCTGGACTTTAATTTTTATTTCCTTTTCAGTCACAATACCGCCATTCTTTACGGTTAGTGCTTTGGCATACTTCAGTGTTTGGCTGACTGCTTTATTGAAGGAGTAGTCCGTAAATATAAACAGGGAATCGCCCATGGCATGAATCGCATCCTGATAACTTTGAGACAATCCGCTAAGCCCTTTAATCACCCCGAGAACGGCCATCGCATTTGACGGATTGCAGTCTGAATCCTGTCCGCACCGGGTAGTAATTTCCATGGTCTTCACGGGGTCGCCATCACCGTAAAGTAGTCCAATCACAATAAAGGCTCCGTTAAATTTTGCATCGATATTTGAGCTGGTTCCCGCATCACAAATATGCGTACTTCCCCATTTTGCTTCCAGCTCTTTCCAGGCGGCACGCCAATCTGCAGGGAAGTGATCGTGTAAGGTGATTGCATCCTTCACAATTTTGTAATAATCGCTTTCAGCAGGAAGGGCATCGAGTGCCAATTCTACCAGTTTCGGGATATTATTCTCAAAATAGGCCTGGGCATATAAAGCGCTGATAAATGCGCCACCATAAACGCCGTCGCCGTAGTTCATGATGTGCCCGATTTTATCGGATATCTTGTTTGCAGTCTGGGGCATCCCCGGGCACATAAAGCCAATATAGTCAGCTTCAATCTGGAAATCAATGTCATCCGCATGGATGTTGTAATCCGGGTGTCCTGACTGTGGGGGGAAAATAGAGTCAAAATAGTTTTTACGCCCCTGAACATTGGCATGCCAGAGTTCATAACCCGCTTTGGCAAACAGTTCCTGGAATTTCTTTGCGGGGGCGTCAATACCGTTTTGGTCCATGGTCATCAGAAAGGTGAGCTGAACGTAGAGATCGTCCTGCAAAAGTGACCCTTTCACATCTGATGGTACCCAATCGATTTTGTCCTCAAAAGTTTTGCCCTGCGCCTTAAATTCAGATGGTCCTCCGTAAGTTACACCAATCATTTTGCCGGCCCATCCTCCGGCAATTTTGTCTTTCAACGCCTCTGAAGAAATAATTCGCAATTCGGTTCCCCCCTTAGCTGGTTTTCTGCCGCACGAGAAATGGGGGATCAGAAGGATAAATATGATCAGTATAAAGATGTTGTTTTTCATTTTTGAAGTGTTCAGTTTTAATATTTAATTGCGTTTTTGTTCCTCTTATTTTAAGCCAATTCATGCCGGTATGGCGCCGATGATTGTGCCCCCATCCTGGTTACCGAGATAGCAGCAGCTTCACAGGCAAATCTGACCGCATCCTCAAGGTCAAAACCTTCAGAGATGGCCACGGCAATAGCGCCGTTAAAAACATCTCCGGCCGCAGTCGTATCGATGGCATCGACTTTTGGGGAAGGGATAAGTTTCGCAACGCCACCCGTGTAAAGCAAGGCCCCTTTGCTGCCCAAAGTGATAATCACCACCTTTACACCCCGTTCGTAAAGGTTTTTCGCTGCAAGAATGGCGGACCCGGTATCTACAACAGGAATTCCCGAAATTAGTTCAGCCTCCGTTTCGTTAGGGGTGATCATATAGAGTTTTGACAACAGATTATCAGTTATTATTGCTGCGGGCGCCGGATTAAGGATGACCTTTTTACCTGCCTTAAAGGCAAAATTTACGGCATAGGCTACTGTTTCAATGGGAATTTCGAGTTGTATCAAAATTATTTCCGATTGGATTATTTCCTCAAGTGCACTATCGATATCGGTTGGCGAGAGGTGACTGTTGGATCCCGGTGCCACAACAATACAGTTTTCGCCCAGGGAATCGACAGTAATCAGCGCCACACCCGATGGATGGCCTTCATCAATTACCAGAAAATCGGTTTTAATTTCCTCGGCTTTAAAGAGTTCTCTTGCCTGTTTCCCAAAAATATCATCACCTGTTTTGGCAATGAAACTCACGTTACCACCCAGTCTTACAGCTGCAACAGCCTGGTTAGCACCTTTGCCGCCTGCATTCATAAAGAAATCTCCACCCAGAATGGTCTCTCCCGGAGCCGGTAATTTTGTGGTCTTGATGACCATATCGGTGTTGCTGCTACCGATAACTGTAATTCGGTTTGGATTCATTGATAATGGTTACTTCCTTATTAATTAATTTTGATACCCAGGTTTGATTATCAAAATTAATTAATTTGAAATAAAAACAAAGAAGCATTTATTTGATAACCTGAACCTTGTTTTTTCCAACCTCATTTCCGATCACAACCTGCTTTTCAGCATTGGTAATTCCCATGTTTTTAAGAACAGTTTTTCCTGTTCTTTTACCCGAAACATGGACAAGCGGGAAACCTTCACTTTTTGAAATCAACCCGTCAATAATAACTTCCATACTGTTTTTCAGATCAACTGCAGGAGTTCTTTTGGCTTTCAGGTTCAGGTTTGTGATTTTAATATCTTTGGCATCACTGCAAATCAATCCAAAATCACTCTCCATCTGAATGTTATCCAGGGTGATATTTTCAAGGTTCATTTCGGGTAATCCCTGGAGGAATATTCCCTGCAAGGCCCCCTTGCAGTTTACGTTCCGTATAATGATATTTTTGAACCGGGGGGTTTCCTCCGTAACAGGTAAAAGCTTCTCAACTGAACCATTATCTCCTGCATCGAGATCTTCAGCGGCAGATTTTCCACTGTAATAAAGGTTAAACGAAATGGCCTGAGTTGGAATATTCAACATCTCAATTTCTGATATATAGATGTTTTCAACTACGCCCCCGCGTCCCCGGTTACTTTTAAACCGGAGGCCAACATCGGTTCCGATAAATATGCAGTTCGAAACATGCAGGTTTCGAACACCGCCCGACATCTCACTTCCTACCGTGACTCCGCCATGGCCGTGATAGACGATACAGTTCCTGATGATCAGATTTTCGTTGGGAACTCCCCGGTCACGCCCCTCCTTATCCTTACCCGATTTGATACAAATGGCATCATCCCCAACATCAA
>JAHEYS010000121.1:13234-16265 GCA_023251475.1 Prolixibacteraceae bacterium | reverse complement strand
CCGCCATGGCCGTGATAGACGATACAGTTCCTGATGATCAGATTTTCGTTGGGAACTCCCCGGTCACGCCCCTCCTTATCCTTACCCGATTTGATACAAATGGCATCATCCCCAACATCAAAACTGGAGTCATGAATAATGCTGTTCTTACAGGATTCGATATCAACTCCATCGCCATTCTGGGAATACCACGGATTACGGACTGTCGTATTTCGCAGGGTGAAGTTTTCACATAACAGGGGATGAATGCACCAGGCAGGTGAATTCTGAAAGGTTGGTCCATCAATGAGCACCTTCTTGCACGAAATAAAACTGATCATTACCGGTCGGAGAAAATCCCTGATCTGCTCAAATTCAGCTTTGGTTTTTAAAGTGCGAGGAACATTCATTTCCGACATTTTTTCACCTTTGATAAATTGTTGCGAAGGGTACCATGTTTTGCCGTTTGGGCTTACCAGACCGCCTGAAGCGGTCAGTTTTTTCCATTGTCCTTCAGTCAGTTTTTCTTTTTTTACGGCGCGCCAAACATCCCCCGAACCATCAAAAATACCTTTACCGGTAAGGGCAATATTTTCCAGATTACGACCGTTTACCGGCGACATGCAACGATAGGTATTCGATCCTTCAAAATTTGAGGCTACCAAAGGGTATAAATCTTTGTCGGTACTAAAAACAACAATTGCACCCTCTTCGGTAAACAATTCGATATTGCTCTTTAGAGTGATCGGACCCGTTAGCCAAACGCCGCGCGGAATAATTACCTTTCCTCCTCCTCTCTTCGAAACTGCCGCGATGGCATTGGTAAAAGCAGAAGTACAGATTATTTGTCCTCCATTTATGGCTCCAAAATCGGAAATAGAAACAGAATTGGAAGGAATGAATGGCTCCGCAACATGGGGCATTGGGAATTCAACGCCTTTGTATAAATTGTCAATCTGATCATTTTGGGAAATGGTCTGGGCGTAAATTAGTACGGAACATAAGGTGAATGAAAACAACAAAAAAAATGTTTTGAAAAGTCTCATACGGGAATGTTTTGCAATTTATTTTTATATAAAAATATTTTTATACATTTAAAAATCAATATTATACCAAGGTTTTAAAGTTCGTATTTCCCATCCTGACGGCGAAAACAGCTCCGCTTTGGTATATTTCAATGCCTGTGTTTGATTCAATATTTTTGACCAGCCAACACGCTGTCCGGTATTGGCTCCTGATCCTGAATTATGATACTCGGCGTAAGTCACCGTTTTTTCGTTCTTCACGTCCGACCAATTATTCCATCCTGCAGGAACAATAAATGATCCCATCTCACAATTCAAAAAAGCCACCCGTGCAAAACTTCGCCATGGACGTCCCAGATAAACTTTTTGCACCTGATCTTCAGCTGTAATTTTGCAATTCAGGAATACAAAACCGAAGGGTTTTCCTTCAGGAGTGCTGGCCGCAGTAATGTATGAATCTGCTTTACAGTGGATTGTACACTGTTCAAAAAGGGTGGTAGCCTCCCCGAAAATAAAATCTGTTGTTCCTTCCAGCAAACAATTCATAAAATACTGTCGGCTTAATCTGCCTGCAGCATACACGGTGTCCTGATTTCCCAAAAAGCGACAATTAAGAAAAATGCAGCGATCTCCTTCGACATGAAGCGCAACAGCTTGTCCAACAGGTCCGGCGCTGTTTTCAACGGTTATATTCTCGAGCCTGAAATCGTTGCCCTCTACCAGCATTGTGTAGGTGTAAAATGTGCTGTTTCTGCCGCGGTTGATTTTGGTAAAAAAATCGTCGTAAGTAATGATTGTTTTTTCAGGACTCAGGCCTATAATCGATAATTGGGTGTTCCACGAAGGAATGTGAAGTTTCTCCTTATAAATCCCGGGTTTTACAAAAATTGTGATCCGGTGGTCCGGAAAAGCTTTGCAGGCATCAATGGCTTTTTGAATTGTAACAAAGTCGCCTGTGCCATCCTGTGCCACCACAAAGTCATATTTCAGAATTTTATCCAAAAAAGTGACCATATACTCAACAGTCGGCTCAAACCATGGATGAAACAGCCAGAAAGGATGCGGCGTATTCGGGAGGGATTGAATTTTGGAGTAAATGGCGTATTTATTCAGGATTGAAATCAGGCTGTCGCGGCCGGCATTAAAACGCGGTAAAGCGCTGTTTATAAAAAGGATGGGAGGGGTGTTTTTAGCGGCATAACCGATGGGAGAGGCTTCGACCCATTTTTCGGGGGCTTCATTATAAGTTGCTCCAAACCAGTAGCTCCCTGCTGATGGTTTGGCGGGATCCGTATCTTTTGCGCTCTCATTTGGGTCGGTAAAATCGAGAATACCATCCATATTGATGATCGCCTGCACTTCGGATGAAGTGGAGTTGTTCCCCTCGTTCCCCTCAAATTTCTGACTGGTTTTTGTCATTCCCACCAGGGATGCCAGCTGTCCGCCGGCAGAACTTCCTGAAATAGCGATTTTGTCAGGATCGATATCGTATTTAGCGGCATTGGCACGCAAAAACCGGATCGCTGCCTTGATATCAAAGATTGCTGACGGGTAGAGCGCTTCGGGTGAAAGTCGGTATTCGATACAGGCTGTCACATAACCCCTTGTGGCAACCTGCATAGCTAAGGGCGCCTGCATCGACCTGTTTCCGGACCGCCAGCCGCCTCCATGGATCAGAATCAAAGCAGGATATTTTCCCGCTTTCTGAGGTTGAAAAAGATCAAGATGAAGTTCACGTTTTCCGAATCGGGTATTGGGTAAAGTGGCATATACCAGATCATGTTTTGCCGTCACCATTTTTGGAAGTGAGGGCTTTACTATTTTAGCATCAGGATACTCCTTCCTGATTTTTAGCCACGCCTGAAAAGGGGTGAATGAGGTGTCGCGGGGGATCGGTTTTTCAATCCTGACCTGGGCAAATACCCCCTGACAGATCAGAAAAACAAAAATTGCCTGGCAAATTACCTTTTTCATCTGAATATAATTTGTTTTTTAGCGGCCAGATGGAATAGCCATGATGAAATATT
>JAHEYS010000121.1:0-13224 GCA_023251475.1 Prolixibacteraceae bacterium | reverse complement strand
AGCACCGTTTTTGGGGCATAGGTATACCATCCATATCCACTTCGCCGTTCACGGCTGACTTCTGCAAGGGAGTATAAAAATTTACTGTCGCGGTCGCAGAAAAGTGGTTTTTCTGTTTTAAGCTCATAATATCTTGTCCAGATTGGTGGCGCCAGTGAATCAGTAACGACTATCTGGTCGGTCATGCTTGTTCTGTATTTTGACTTTTCAGCAGGAGCTTTGATCGTTTCGACCCTGGTGTGATAAATTTTTGAATCATTCAACCATTTAACAGCGCATTGAACCGATGTGATTATTTGCTGACTGGGATGATCGATGTTCATGAGGAACAAAATGATCCCCGTACTCTCCCCGTTGCAAATGGCTGGCGGCTCGAAGGCCCTGGCCCAGGCGGGTGAAAGATCAACCTCATTATGCTGCTGGCACCAGGCAGTAAGTTTTCCATTATCGACAATCTGGGTTTTCAGAATACATTCGACCCCTTTTTCAAAAGAGAGTTTAACCTTTTGGCGTAAATCATTCGGGATAAACGAAAAATCGGGATTGTTGGCAACAATTTTTTTGAGCAGTTCCATGATTCCGATATAGGCGCCGTCATTGAAGGTGATTCTCCGGCTGTAATTATTTTCGAGGGGAAAATACTGGGGCCAACCGCCATTGGGATATTGAGCGGAAAGGACAAATCCGATCCCTTTCAGACAGGCATCCCTGTATTTTTCGATATGGGTAATGGTATAAACCTGAGCCAGGTATTCAATATGGGTAAAGGTTGTCGAATTATCGAATGTTGTGTGAAAAGCATTTTTAGTTTTGATCAGGCTATCTTTCTGTTCATCGGTCAATATTGCCTGCATATCATAGTTCTTGGGCCACCCCCCATTGTTCCGCTGGTAGATCAGGATATTGTCGGCAATCATCGTAATCTCTGTCTCCTTGAATTTGGGTTGATCAGGTTTTGGCTGGATGATATTTCCATCATCGTGAATACCATACCAATGCCTTGAACTATCGCCAAACGGCTCCATACTGATCGGGGTATACAACTGAGTTTGTCCACAAAGTTGGACATAAGAACTGCTGATCATTATCAATGTAAATACGAATATCTTCAGCTTCCCTGTAATCAGTCGATGTTTTATCATATGTTTAATTTTTTATAATTTTTTTGGACCAGGTTTCCTGATTCTTATTCATAACTGAAACTACATAAACACCAGGAATTAAATCGTTTATCGTCAATTCTTCCTGATTTTGATTGCAGATTTTCATTTTCATCAGGAGCCCCGAAATTGAAAATACTTTTATAAGATGGATGTTTTGCCGCTGATTAATTCTGAGAACTCCTGCAGAATAGTAAACCTGAACCGGATCATCTGTTTTATATAGGTCAGCAACTCCAGTTGTCAAAGATTCCTTGTTTTGATTTTCGGTGATTGTGGAAACCAGGCTGTTGATATATACTTCCACATTGGGGTAATTACCATCCACACTGGTCAACTGATTATCCGCAGGGTCATTTTTAAGAAGTCGGTTGGCATCTTCCCAGCTATCAGGCATACCGTCGCTATCGCTATCTGCAGGAGCAGGCAATGAAGTGAGTACAGGCCAGCCGCCAACAGCACTTTGGGAGTCAATTATCCCATTAATACTGCCGTTCCCCCCTGTCATGTAAGTAGCCGTTCCCGTGCGTACATCCCCGATAATCCTTTTATCGACAGCATCTCTGAGGAGACTCGCACCTGCAAAGTCAAGTATCTTTTCATAGGCTTTTTCAGCGGTGTGAGTGGTAACTTCCCCGGGATTTAACGGAGCGGTCAATTTCATCCCAATTTTATCGGCTTCGGGGACGGTTCCATATTTACTGTTAAACTGGTTGTAAACACCATAAGTCCAGTTATCAGATGTTGCCCGCGTGGAAGCAGACATGAAATTTCCATCAATAAAAAACTTTCCCCAACGGTCAGTTATCGGATAACCAGGCTCAGTTAGCTTATCGATAGAGATAATCCGCTCTTTTTTTGTTGTGCCCGGACCGGGTTTGTAATAGTTGTTCACGAGATTTACATTCATGGCTTCACCTCCGTAGGCGCTGTTCCCAACCCAGTTATAGACAACGTTGTTTCTAAGGTCAACCAGATCGGTGGTGGCAAAGGAGTCGCCGCCGGTCTCACCCAACCGCGGATTCCGGCTGTCGTGATGGGCCAGAAGGTTGTGGTGAAATGAGGCATTTTTTCCACCCCAGATTCCACCGTATCCATGGGCTCCTTTATCGTGAACCGAATTTCTCAGACTTTCGGATATGATGCTCCATTGCAAGGTGAAATTTTCATTTTGATAGAAGGAGACACATTCATCCACAGACCAGCTCGCCGAACAGTGATCCACAATAATATTTTTGAAATACCTTCCGCCAAGTGCATCCGCTTCCTGGTTTGTTTCATCACCCATTCTAAACCGGATAAATCTTACTATGACATTGTCGGCGCTTATCTCAACGGGATAATCCCTGAGGGTTATGCCGTCACCGGGGGCTGTTTGTCCTGCTATGGTGAGATCGCCCCTGGTGATGCTCAATTTTGTTTTTAACTGAATCGTACCCGAAACTTTAAAAAGAATGATGCGGGGTCCGATTTTATTCAGTGCATAGCGCAATGAACCGGGATTATTGTCATCGTTGAGATTGGTGACATAAATTACCTGCCCGCCCCGTCCCCCGGTTACATATCTTCCATGACCTTCAGCTCCAGGGAAAGCCGGCAATACCCTACTCTCTCCATAACATGCAGATACAGATAAAATTGCTGAAATAATATACAAAATCCAAGGGCTCCTGATTCCAAAACCGGAAAGATTCTGCCCTGATATTAACTTCATCCTTATTTTGCTGGCTTTAATAAAAAAATGTATTCGGGTGAAACAGAACTAACCTGACAGATGGAAAATACCTGTCAGGTTAATCGTATATCAGTTAGTGACAATTACAAAACGTTATGGTCTCCATCTTGGATCTCCTGCCGTGCTTTTACCGGAAAATCGTGTGTCGATGATGGTAAAATCATCAAGGGCCGGATTCTTAAACAGGGCTGATGCTGTCCCTGTATAATCGGCCAGACCGGGCAGATCGGTGGAAAGGGTCCATACAAGGTCCGAGGTTTTGAAATTTCCTGCCGAGGTAATATTAATGGATGCGGGCCTGAAACCTCCGACGGTAAGCACTGGTGGTGTCGCGGCACTCGGTTTTCCAGCACCGAAGATGTTATTTTTAATAGTGATTCCTCCCGTAACAGCGAGTGCCCCATAGTCGAGAAAATAGTTGGGGCTCTGCGGTGCATAATAAAATGTACAGTTTTCGATCCAGACCGATGTGGCATTTGATTTGCTGGTCAGTACTTTCTGGGCATCGGAAATTGTTGAATTGGTGATGATTACATTTTGAATGGAAGAAGCTGCATTGTCGCAGGTTACCACACCGTAACCGGCCAGGCTATCCATCAGACACTTGTTAAAGGTTACCGTGTTGATCTGCGGACCAGCCTGGGTCCGAAGAATACCGCGGACCGCCTTGATTTTGCAATCATCGAATGTGATTTTGGCAATTGTGCTAACCGCGTTGATATTGAATACATAACGACTGGCGTAACCATCAGCGGCAGCGCCGATAAGATCGATTGTTTTAAATGAAATTTCAGAAATTGTGCTGCTGGCTACCGTGCTGAAATTACCGGCCAGGTTGAGTTTGGCAGGCGGTGCGAAGAAAGTTACTTCACTGACAAACGAAATTGATTTGTCCATGGTGATCACCCCGGTGATATTATAGGTCATTCCCCGTTTCAGGATCACCAATGTGCCATTGCTTAATGAAGACAGGTAGGCGCTGGTTAAAACATCGGCGTTAGTCTCCTGTGAAAGGTCAACAATATTCGTCCCGTTAATAATTTGAGCCACAGTTGTGATTGTTTCATAGCCCCGGACGGTTGTACCACTGTAAAGCGTCACTGTATAGGTTACCAGTGGCGTAAGCCCGCTGATAACCTTGTATTGGTTCGTAATATCCGAAGCAAGGATCGGAACATCTTTGACTAATGATCCGTCTGATTTCAGGGTCACCTTAAAATTTGTTACATTAGCACCAGTGTTTGTCCAATGAAGCAGCACCGCTTTATCGAGTATATCAGCTGATGCCGGGGTTGCCATAATGGAGGGGAATTTCTCCGTTTTTCGTTCCCCCAAAAATGAAAACCCGGAATTTTTTGTTTCAACCGAAGCATTGGCGCGTACATGAATCTGGTATAGGGTAAGCCAGCCAAGATTATCAAAAACCACCACATTCGTATCAAGTGTAACTGATTTTATCACCGTCTTAAATGTATCGCTGCTTATTTCAACGGTGTAGTTTGCAGCCTCTTTCACTTTGGTCCATTCGACACTCAGCCAGTTACCTGCACCAAGAATCTCCCCACTGATTACTGGTCTGAAAAGACGTGGCGCTTCCAACAATGTCTCCTTTTTCTGGCAACCTGCCATCAGTAAGACCCCAAGGACCAGGGTCAGTACCGAATTTTTTAGATAAAAATATTTCTTGTTCATAATGTTTCTGTTATTTTAAACCGTAACCATCATTGTTAAGAACGCCCAGACTGCTGATGATAATTTCGCTGTGAATGGGCAACACATAGGGTGCCGGAGCCGTTCCCGAATTGTCGGTGTAACCTCTCCAGGTGGTTGTTACATATGTGGCCGGTTCCAGTGTTGTTGTATTGATCATCGATCGCGCCCAGCTGATTTTGGTATAACCATCGGGATTATCCCCCTTATTCGGGCTATCTTTTACCGGAGGTTCAATAGTTGGTTTGTTCCAGATATCATAAAATGCAAGGGTAAAGTCAGCATTGGTTTTATAATAAAGATAAGCCGGAAGGACAGCATAAGTCCCGGTGCCGTTATAGGCATCAATTCCCATCTGGATCAGGTTAAGGCGGGATTCTGCAATTTTCTTCCCGTAGAGATTCCACCTGATCAAATCGTATTTGCGCATACATTCCCCGCCAAATTCCCAGGCCCGTTCATTCACAATAGCGGTAAAGAAGGTGGCTTTGCTTCCCGATACCGTGTTGACATAATTGGTCACTTTATCAGTCCACACCGAAGCGTCAAACGCTCTTTGACGAACCCGGGTCAGCGCTGATTTGGCTTCGGCAGTCGGCCCGTTTAATTCGTTATCGGCTTCTGCAAACATGAGAAGAACATCTGAATAGCGCATCATCGGCCAGTTTATCCCCGTTCCTTTTGCCGAAGCTGCTCCCGGAGGAGTATTTAACAAAAGGCGGTTCCATTTATTCGGAGCAATGGAGGTTGGTCCGGTTGGTTGTTGTTTGAGATCCTTATCGTAATAGATGATTGAAAATGTCGTAGGAAATCTTTTATCCGCCTTGTCGAAGGTGTACATATAAGATATTGGAAGACAAAGATATGCCGACCCGGCGCCATAGGGGTGTGTACCTGCGTCGACACGAACGCCATGATTCCAGGCAACATCACCATATCCTGCCTGAAAAGCCACTTCATAAAGTACATCATCATTGACAGGGGTCACGTTTTTACACTCATTCAGGAAGATCTTCGCGTAATCGGGATTCAGTGGCCGGTCTTTCAGATCCATGAGTTTTTTTGCATAGTCGCGGGCAATTTTATAATAGTCGGCATAATCGCTTTTGCGTTGCATGGTCCCGTCGAAACGCATTGAATAGCCGGCTCGGGTTAATGCAAGTCGTGAGATCATTCCAAGAACAAATTCGCGGTTGATCCGTTCAATACCGCCGGTCAGCTGGTCAGCCCACATCATCTCAGGCTCGATCGCGATTAAATCTTTAATACCATTTGCAAGAATTGTATCGCGGTCCATCCGGGGGAGGTAAAACTGATCTCCTGCCTTTGTTCCCGTGGTTTTATATGGAACATCAGCCCAGAAATTCTGAAGAATATAATACCAGTAGGCGCGCAGCGTCAGCGCTTCACCCAGCAGTTGCTTCATCACCTTGTTTTTGGCGGGATCTTTATAGAGTGCACTGGACTGTATCCCCTCAATGCACTCATTGGCACGGTTGATGGCATTGTAAGTATTGTTCCATGTCGTTTTGAAATCTACGAAGGTGGGTGACAATTTAGCTTCGAGTGACCATACATCACGACGTGAATTGTCGGGTGCCGCGCCTACGCCTCCACATTCAATGTCGGTATTTCCTGTGAAGACATTTGAAAGTCTTGATGTAAATGCGTCCTGATTGAATAAGGCATACACACTCATCACAGCCTTCTGGGCATCGGTTTCGTTGGCGAAAATATAGGTATCCGTGAACGCTGAGGGTGAATCGGTATCCAGAAATTTACTACACGAGGCAAATATAACAGCTACAGCAACCAGGGTAGTGATGATTGTCTTTTTCATTATGGTTAATTTTTTCATTTTGCGAAGAATTAAAATGTCACGTTAACTCCAACTGTAATCGAACGGCTTTTGGGATAAGCAGAATAATCGACTCCGGGTGTAAGTGCGCTATAAGAACTATTTCTGATTGTTGAACTAACCTCCGGATCATACCCTGAATAGTTGGTCCAGATCCACAGATTGGTGCCTGTTGCATAAAATCGGAGTTGCGACATACCTATCCGCTTTGATAATTGTTGTGGAATGGTGTATCCCAGTGTGACATTGTTAAGCCGAAGAAACGAGCCGTCTTCGATCGCCCATGAATGGATCACAGCCGTTGCACTTCCGAATGTAAATGGGGACCAGATATTTGCATTTTGATTCAGCGTCCGTAACTGTTCAAGGTCAGTTACTACCGCTCCTGCGTCGTTGATATATTTGAACCGGTTAGCGGAGTTCATCGTATTGAGCATATTCCCGTAGGTGGTACGATAATTCTGACTGGCCGCAATTTTGTTTGCATTGTAGATGTCATTTCCATAGACCCAATTAAAGAATACAGTCAAGTCAAACTGTTTGTACTGGGCGGTAAGGTTAAATCCTCCCGTGTGTTTTGGATTGGCATTCCCAATTATTGTCCGGTCCAGGCCGTCAACTACACCATCGGGTGAACCGTTGGCTCCGCTGATATCCTTAAGCTTCAGGGCCCCTGGTCTGATTCCGATTGTCCCGCCATAAAGTCCGGTTGTAGGGACACCACTCTTTAGCACATAAAGTTTTTTGACTGCATCGTAGGATGAAAAATCGTCAACAGAATAAAATCCATCCGTTAGATAACCGTACATTAAACCAACAGTTTTTCCAACCATCAACCGGTAATCATCCTGATTTTTCAGGTCGGTGCTGGCCCAATTAGTTGAAAATGCCTTTTCGTTAACTCCATCCAGTTCGTCGATATTCGATTTATTAATCCCAATATTTATGGATGCAGTTAAAGAGAAGTCTTTTTTCTGAATGATGCGGCTATTCAGCGTGAGTTCAACACCTTTATTGGATGTTCTTCCTATGTTTCGCATCTGTTTTGTATAACCCAGATAGGATGGGATATCCGATTCGACCAGAAGATCCCTGGTGGTGTTCCAGTAAAGATCAATGGTTCCGGATAATTTTTCCTTAAAAAGACCAAAATCGAGCCCTGCATTCCTGGTGACGGTGGTTTCCCACTTCAGATCAGGATTAACAAGAAGAGTTGAAGCAGGTACATAATAGGGATTATTCACATCGCCTAAGCCGTAAGTCCGCGTATTGCTGATCGCATAGGATCGCTTCCACAAATCGCTGGCAATGCGGTTATTCCCTGCCTGGCCGTAACTTGTGCGCAATTTCAGGTTTGAAATGGTGCTTTGCCCCTGCATAAAATTTTCTTCAGAAATTCTCCATGCCAAAGCGGCCGAAGGGAATATTCCCCAACGATTACCGGGTGCGAATTTACTGGAACCATCGGCACGAATGGTAAACTGGAAAAGGTACCGTTCATCATATTTATAGATTCCACGTCCAAAAAAAGAGGCCAGCTTATCATTAGTACCGACATTGGTCGAAATCCGGTCAACAGTACCGAGCGCCATATTGGCAAACATTTTTTCAGGAGAGAGGGTTTCAGAAAAATATTTTGACCGTTGAAAATAGGTTGTTGTGTTTCCGGAAATAATTTCCTGCCCGGCCATCAGGTTAAGCGCCTGTTTTTTGCCTGGTTTAATATTGTAGGTAAACGTATTGGACACGCGGTAACGGGGTGATGAAGTGGTTGTCAGCTCTCCAAGCGGGAGGTTCCCCCCTTCGTTGCGGGAGGTAGTGGTCAGCGGACCGTAATACCGTTTGAGGTCTTCAAATGATTTATCGTAACCCACTTCCGATCTGAATGTCAGTGCATCAATAATTAACCACGAGAGGCCGACGTTGATATTCAATGCCTGGGTTTTGCGGTTACGCCAATCCTGGGCAGCCAATTGTTTTGGGTTGATTAACGATCTGATAAATGAATCATAATCCACGCTTGCCTGCGCATCATCTATCTCCAGGACATCGAGTAATCCGTTTACGGGACGGGAGGTGAGACCATCTGTTACACGCAGGTTTGAGGTTCCGGCGGTTCCGGCTCCATCCACCTTCGTGTCCGACATACGGGTAGAGAGGTCGAGTTTAAGTCTTTTCGATATTTCGTGATTGAGTTTAAAATTGAGGTTAAAACGGGTATACCCCGATCCGACGAGCAGTCCCTCATCATTGTTATAGGTACCGCTTAAGTTGAATTTCGTTTTATCGGTTCCCCCCGAAATGCTCAGATTGTGGAATTTGGAGAAGAGATCACGTCCAAAAAGTTCATTTTGCCAGTTTGTCCCCTTTTGATATTTATAGAGGTCCAGATCTTCATAAACACCAAAATAACGGTTAAAATTGGTCAGATCGGAACCACCACGCAATGCTGCATATTCGTATTGCGAAAGGACGAATTCGTATGGCGACATTACATCGAGTTCCTTCGCAATGGTTTTTGCCTGAAGGTAGTAGTTGTAGGAAATAACTGTTTTTCCACCTTTGGCGCTCTTCGTAGTAATAATGACAACCCCATTTGCCCCACGCGCCCCATAAATTGCAGATGATGAGGCATCTTTCAAAATGTCGATCGTGGCAATATCGGTAGGTGGAATATCGTTAATCGAATTTACAGGGAACCCGTCAACAATATATAATGGGGAGTTATCCTGGGTTACCGAACCTCCTCCGCGAACCCGTATGACCATTTCAGCATCGGGTGATCCGTCAGTGGTGGTGATTTGTACGCCGGCCATTCTCCCGGTCAGCGCCTGTGCCGTGCTTACAGTGGGAACTTTTTGCAATTCGGAACCGGAAACAGATCCAACAGCCCCGGTCAGATCAATACGACGTTGGGTGCCATAACCTACCACAACAACATCTTCAAGACCGATCGTTTCTGCAACTAAGGAGACATTGATCTCTTTTTTACCCGCAACCGGCACTTCAACCGGTTTAAAACCAATAAAGGAGAATACCAGCGTCCCGTTTGCCGGTACCGTAAGGGTGTAATTGCCGTCGCCATCGGTAATAATTCCCGTTGTGGTACCTTTTAATACTACATTTGCGGCAGGGATCGACTGACCTGTCCCAGCCTCGGTCACTTTCCCCCTGATGGAAATGGATTGAGCCATCCCAAATGCCGATAACAGCATTAGAAGGGCAACCATCCGGATTTTCAAGCCATTACGGTGATGGCATGAAAAAACTCCATTTTTGCTTTTCAATAGATGATTCATGTTTTTTTTAATTAGATTTTATATTAGTTATTCATTTCCAAACAAGCCATGATAAACGGCCCAACACCTTTGGGATCATCTGTGCGAACCGGTTCTTTGATATAGTATTCAAATGAACCATCGCGGTAAGGAGTACCACCAAGTCCGGCAACCGAGCAACATCTTGTCAGACTGATCGTACCATTACCGTTTTTGGCAATAAAATTTTCCAGAATTCCGTTGAAAGCTTTAATGGTCATTACCTTGTAATCACTGCTGATGTATCCTTTGCGGGAAGCTTTTAGCAGCGCGTAAGTAAACATCGAAGAAACGGTGGCTTCGGGGTAATTCCCATCGCGGTTCCCCTGATCAAGCACCTGGTACCAGAGTCCGGTTCCGGGGTCCTGGTATTTTTTTATGCCACCTGCCACCTGGTTAAGTATACTGATTATTTCAGACCTGCCGTGATGTTTCAACGGAAGATAGTCGAGTACATCGACCAAAGCCATCGCATACCATCCCATTGCCCTGCCCCAGAAATTTGGAGAACACCCTGTAACCGGATTGGCCCACTTTTGCTGTTTGCTTTCATCCCAGGCATGATAGTTCAAGCCAACTTCAGAATTATAGGTGTGGTGGTGAACAATAAGAAACTGTTTGACTACATCGTCGAAGATTGCACTATCTTTAAATACCGAAGCATATTGAGCTAAAAAAGGGGCGCCCATATATAAACCATCGAGCCACATTTGGTTTGGATAACGTTGTTTGTGCCAGAATCCCCCTTCAGAGGTTCGGGGCTGTGATTTTAATTGGTCGCGTAATTGGTGGATTGCCTTCAGATAACGTTCATCCCTGGTTTTTTCATAAAGATCAAAAAGAAACTTCCCTGAATTCACGCAATCGATATTATAATCTTCGGGATGATATCCTGAGATCATCCCATCTGGTCCAATCAGCTGATCAGCATAGGTTTTGGCATATTTAAAATAAGTTTCACTGGCCGTTTTTTTCCACACCCGGATCATGGCATTGGCAATTAATCCCTGTGTATAATTCCATGTAGGTTTGGGATTGAAGTCTACAGTCCACGGTTCGGGGAAATGTTTGATTTCCGAATCAGCCATTTTCACCGCCATTTCCAGCCCATTATTAGCTCTTCCCTGGGCTTTGATAAACCGGATGTGCGAAAAAAATAGAAATAAGGTTAGTAAAATCAGAAGTGGTCTCATTGTTAATTGGTAAGTTTTTCAGTTCATCAAATTATAACGTTCAATAATTGTCTTGTAAAGTTAATCCAACGTTAATTAATAGGTGGTTGAAAGCGTAACAGGAAGCAGAGATATGCGTACCAGTTGCGGGCTATACTTCCCAAAATGCGGGTGATTTTTGCGCATAAATTAAAGCGCTGTAATTCATTGATCAGAATTACAGCGCTTTAATTGAAAAATGTTTATTTACTAATTACCAAGTGAATGTTAAAATTCTGTAAATTCCAGAATCAATACCTGGTCATTTCCGCTTTCCTCTTTTCCGGGAGGATTAAATTCAGCTGTTTCATCTGAATATAAATTGTTTTTCCTGTAAATCCCACCTCCGGTCGTCTTTCCGGTTTGGGGACTAAACCAGCTGAATTTAAGGTTGGAAGCACCAGTTTGATTTAGGTTCAGATCTATTTTTCTGCCAGTATAGGTATAGACGAGGAGGCATTTTTTCCCGCGGAGTACAACCAGGTGATTATACCGTTCTCCCTGATTTTTAATCAACTCCTGACAGGGCGCCAGTTCCTCAAAATGGTACTTCTGCATCAGGTTTTTCAGGTGGATCATTTGACCGGCTCCGGGATTGTCCATCGCTTGAATCCACGATTCACGGGCCCCGTATGAACCGGACTTTCCTCCTGGTCTGTAAAATTGCATCACCGAATTGTTCCCATATGTAAAGCCGCATCCGCCTGAAAAGGTCGACCAGTAGGCGTAACGACGAATATCACTTGCACTCCAGCGAGGTTGTAAAGAATCATGTAAGCCCTGGGGCATCCCTTCATAGGATGGTTCTCCGTCAAAGGTTGGCTTTACCGGTCTTTTATCATAATCGGACTGTACATACCGCCAGTTGTCTTCCCCAAAGCGTGTTTCATTTCGGGCAGTATCCTGATCATACCGGCGATGACCGGATTGAAACATGTTAAAACCGAGCCAGGAAGAGGTGTGAAACCAGCTGGATGATTGTGTTCTTCCAAACGGATGAAAGGATACAAGGTGGTTGGGATCAAATTTTTTTAATGTTTTCCCGATAGTTTGCCAAACCAGTGTGGAATCGTCTCCACGGACATCACCTCCATTCAGCCATATAATATTGGGTTTTTCCTTATAACGTTTGGCAAGAAACTCAGCATAGATTTCAGCTTGTTTCGAAGTGACCAATCCCGCTTTAACATTTGACCCCCAAATGGGAACCAGTGCCAGATAGATTCCTTTCTTTGCTGCAAGATCGACCACAAAATCAAGATGTTCCCAATAGCCCGATTTATTTTTTACTGAAGAGATTATTGGAGTCGCCACATTTCTGTTGATCAGTGCTGAATCGCCGTTTCTGTTAACCGCTGAAAGACTATGCAGCAGCATAACCTGAATCACATTAAATCCCTTGACCTTACGGTTGTCCAGATATTGTTCTGTTTCCTCATTATTGAGCTTGCTTAACAGGAGCCATCCTGTGTCACCGAGCCAGAAAAACGGTTTACCTCCCGAAGTGAGATAACGATGGTTTGCAGATATCTCAAGATTCGAAGTGTTAACAGTTGATTGGTGATTCAAACAACCACAAAATACTGCAGTAATGAAAATCGAAAAGCAGATTAATTTTTTCATTTTTTTCGTTTAATACGCATTGCCTGCCTACTTTATTGAGCAATGGATCAGGGCATCCGGCGTAATCCCTCCCATTTTACTTTCCATGCGCCGTCTTTGGGGATACCGGGATTTTCCACCTCACAACCGTCATATCCGGCGCACATCATTGCAACTGCCGCCAGGATTCCTCCATTCCCCGGAAGATAAAGCCTCAGCCGGTTATCCTGGTAATTATGGCCATTGGCCAGGTAAGTATTTGTCGGGATATTCATGAACAGGGCGTCCATTGCTTTGTCTGGTCGTCCCAGTCGGGTGGCAGTCATGGCAACAAAAGGGAAATCCCATCCCCAGGTCTTTTTCCAGTTCCAGTGATCCCAGATGAAGTCGAAGGTTGTGTTCATGACCTTTTTATCTACCAACCGTGATTCGGGAAGAAAACCCAGCGCTCCCAAAACTGCAGGATGGTCGGAGTAGTAGGGGAGGTGGGAATAGGAATCCGGAGCACTTTCAGCAGCAAGATAGCGGCCATCTTTTTGTGCCAGAACGGCTAACTTTTCGATGATATTGTCCCATTGCCGGTTACGGCTCATCCCTAAACGAACACGCCATTGCTGGGCTACAGTTAAAC
>JAHEYS010000001.1 GCA_023251475.1 Prolixibacteraceae bacterium | reverse complement strand
CTAGGTGTGAAATAGAACGCGCCAACCCCAAAATTTGGCAGAAATTTACGGTTAATATCGTTCGCGAAAACAGGGTCGTTCGGGTCGTTGGTAGTAAGGTCTGAAATATTCGCTTCGAAAAAATTAACTCCCCCTTTTAATCCAAGTGAAAGACTCCGACGGTTGCTAAAACTTAGTGTGTATGAATAATCAGCATAAACTCCTGTTTGTTTTACGGGACCGACCTGATCGCTCAAAAACGAAAAGCCTAATCCCATTTTAGCTCCGTAAACCGGTGAATGAGCAGCAAAGCTTCTGGTAACAGGAGCTCCAGGCATGGAAACCCATTGATTGCGCGAAACAACCATCATGCTCAACAAATCTTTTGATCCGGCATAAGCTGGATTCAAGGTAAGTAGATTTTCCATGTACTGAGTATACATCGGATCTTGTTGTGCAAACGATTCAAGAACACAAAACATTACCCCAACTACCAAAAAGACTCTGGTAAACCCCTGGTTTATGCGTTTTATGTATTTAGAATGACTCAATTTCTTATCTCGTTTTATTTTGACTTCAACTTTAAACTTATTCTATTTAAATGTAGTGCGCGAACTTTTACAATCTGTCCTACTCCACTTCTACCTGTCCAGGTAAATTGTTCCGTTTATTCTTTCTTTACCGTCCAGTTTCAGGACATAGAAATAGGTACCCGAAGAAACCTGACCTGAACCTGTGCGAACTCCCTGGCTGGCTGTGCCATCCCAGAATCCGTCTTTACCCTGACCCATGCCATAGTTTCCTGAATGGTAAACCACATTTCCCCATCGGTTAAAAATATCAATCTCTACCGTTTTATATTTTGTCAATCCTTTGATTTCAAATTCATCATTAATGCCATCGCCGTTGGGAGAGAAGGCTTCAGCAATAAAGAACGGCATATCGTTCACCAAAACCAATACCGTTGCCTGATCGCAATTTTGAAAATAGTCGCAGATGGAGTAAATAAAATTATCGGATCCTACAAAATACTCATTTGGCAAATACGAAACCAACGAATCGCCTACCACGGTTGCAATACCGTTTTGCGGAGCTTTCACGATTCTTAAGGTAGAAGGATTCAGTTTCTTCTTCGGGATATCATTGATCAACACATTGATGTCGACAGCAAAATTCACCCTGGTAGTTCCGGTATCCTGAATGGCCTGGGTATATAAACCAACATTTACCGAATCACGACTGACACAGCCATAAGAATCGGTGACTTTTAAATAATACATGCCCAATCCGCTCACTTCAGCCATTGGCGTGGTTTCGCCACTCCTGATTATTCCTTCTCTCGACTGCCATAAATAAGTTAAGCCAGTTCCTGTGCTCTTGTTGCCACTCAACAAAATGGTTTTATTGGGTTCGTTTACAAAAACATTTCTATCGGTAACTGCCTTTGGTGCATTGGCAACCACCATCAATACCGAAGTGGTGTCGGTTTGCCCCCGGCTGTCGGTTACCGTTAAATGATATCGTGTTGTTTTACCCGGTAAAAACTTCGGTTTTGAACTGCTTGCATTATCGAGATAGGCAGATGGCGACCACGAGAAAGCGAGGCCTCCGCCACCCGAAACACTGGCATCTATTATATGGCCAGCAACATCGCAATTACCAAGAGTCACCATTGCCGGGCCGGCAATCCTAGCCGTTGGCTTGTCATCTGTCTGATCGACCACAAAATGCCAGGCCATCCGATTGGCGCATCCGGCAGGAGTACTGACAGTAACCATCATGTAAAAGTCGCCTGAACTATTCCATTTGACCTGAATTTCATTTTCGCGACCAACGCCCAACGATGACATCACCACCTGACTGGCGCTGGCAGGCGATACCAGGGTAACATCGGTAAATACCTGCCAATTATAAGTTACCTCAAAAGCATTTTTTGCAATCTTGTATTCGTGCACAGAACCACGATAAACCTTGTACGAGTCCTGCCCGGAAGCAAAAGCAACCGACCAGACCCACACAAGGATCATGATACAAATTCTATGTTGAATACTTTTCTTCAATTATTTCTAAATTTCATTTTTGAAGGCGATTCCCATTCCGTCCGCAAAAAGATAAATGCTTTTCTCAGCTTTATCCCACGGACGGAATGAAAAGATCACCTAAGCTCCGCCAGCTAAAGCTGACGGCAAAGGATAAATGTTGCATTTGCCACTTCCCGTCTCCCTCTCCTGCGGAGAGGGTTGGGTGAGGCTTTTATACACCTTGTAAACTTTCTATAACAGGCAGAACTTCAATCCGGTGTTTAACCGAGTCGTTTGCCGAATTACTATCAGGCAAGTTCGTGCGGCTTTCACCCTGATTTTTAATCATCAGTTTGACATCCTGCGAGGTTCCCGGAACGTTTTTGACCGCAACGGTAACCGTTACTTCATTATCGGTACCAGTTACTGAGTATTGGTTATTTACATCAGCAACCAACTTTCCTGAATTGACCCCGATAATCGAAACAATAGAAATATCTGCATTAAGAACCGGATCGACCGACAAGACAGGTTCAAACGACCAATCGTAAGTATCTCCAGCCTGAGCCGTCAGTTTGTTATCGGTTCCGTTTACACGGCGAACAATAAACTTCAGGGTAGTTGTACCCGCATCGTAAGCCGGAGCCAATGGGTTAAACCCATCGGATGAAGCCACTGCCGGACAACTCACCGTATTGTCAACCGGGATGTTTTCAGACAAGAGATCGAATTTGTTGATTTGCGGTGTAATCTGAATATTAATCCGATTAGAGCACCCACCATTATCTGTTGCTTCGAGCCACACATAATAAATGTGCGCCGAAGCTCCAGTATTCCATTGAATTTGCGTGGATGCTAATCCATCACCCCCTACTATTCCTTTTGAATTGATAATATCAAACTCACCGGTCAAACCATCATCATAGCGTCCACGACCGTCGGCATTGGCCGTAATGTAGAACTGGAAGCCGGCGCCCGCACTGATACCGTTGCAGGTATACCTATGCACAGCACCCTCATATGGGCGAACCGCCGTACTCTGTGCCTTAACTGTCGGACTGAATCCGGCAGCTAAGAGCACAAGTATGATGATAAGTTTAAGATTGGACATTATCCGATTATGGATTTGTGCTAAACGTTCCAATTGAAGGCATAGATTTAACTACAACTGACGATGGAGATCCAGAGACAGTACCGTCATAAACGCCACCGCCTGAGGTGACAGTTAACTGAGGTGTTGCGCCAAGAGATGCATTTAGCGTTTGATTAACTTGACCTGTTGTGGTTTTAAAGGTTATGGTGAAAATATCTTCTTTTACTTCTGTAACTCCAGTATAGGTGACTTTAGTTCCACTAATGGCACCACCGTTAGCTAAAACATTATTTGTTATTCCAAAGCCTAATAGAGCTCCTTCAGTAGGTAAAGTAATGTCATATGTATAATCGAAATTTCCACCTGATGCTACATAAGAAACAACTGGGGTTACTTTATAAGTAAATGTATTATCAACAGTAGGATTTGCTGTTACTGCCGCTGCAGAGTTGTCTCCTGGAGTTTCATTCCTTTTCTGACAGATTGGATCTGTTTCGCTAGCCAGGATACTGACAGCAATTGTAGGACGTTGTTTAATCGTTACATCAAGTTTAATAAAGTTATAACACTTTGTGGTTTCATCAGTAATGGTAACAGTAAATGTTTTTTCCCCTGGTTCTGCATCCTTAGAATACTTCACATCAAAAGATATAGATGTAATATCTTTTGATATCGTAAAAGGACTTGAAGTTTCGCCCAAACCTGTTTTTGGTGTGATAGTAATTTCACTAGGAACACTATACTCAACTTTTACAGTTCCATCGTTTTTTAAAGCAATTCCACTAAGTGTGTAAGTATATGTTCCGCCTGGGTACGGACTTGTTCCAATTTGTGCCTTAGCACTTCCGGCCACGATAACCAACGTGACCAACATTACGAACGAAAAGAAAAGTTTTTTCATGATTTTGAATTTTAAAGATTTACTTTTTTTTATTTGTTTTTATTTAATTATTCTGTGTTGTTTGCTGTTTCTTCCATAGAGACGTAACATGTTACGTCTCTACCCCGCCAAGGTCAAGGATCATCGCCGCCAAGCGGCGAATGGGTTGAGGTTCTATTTTTTGATCGTTGGGTCATCTCTGTTGCTATCTATTTTTCTTTACTGATTAATTAAAGCTGCCAATGGCAGGAATAGGATGAACTGTTATGGTTGATGTTACAGATCCTGAACACCCGTTTGAATTTTTATAACTTACTCCTAAGGATTGGCTACCATCAGTATTCCAGCTAACTGTAATGGAATTGGTTCCCTGACCTGAAGTAATGGCTCCTCCTGCTGAGATTGTCCAGGTATAATCAGACATGCCACTTCCTGTGCTGTAAATTAAGCCAGTCGTTTTATTGCAAGGCGAGGTATCGCCTGTAATATTGGGGGTTGGCAGAGGATTTACAGTTAATGAACCATTGATGTAGCTGATTGCATAGTTACCAAGACCTGTGCCAGTTGCGGCAGATGGTGTAATTGGGTAATTTCCAGCAATAGATGACGAAGCTGCCCCAGCGCTGGTTAAAGTCACACTTGTCACTGCATCTGTGCCAATTAACCCACTACTGGCATATTCAGTTCCTGCAAAACTAATGGTTTGGCCAAAGCATTTTGAACGGCTGTTGGCTGTAATCGATAAAGGGAGCTTTCCAATTGTAAAAGGGGTGGCTGCAGAACTTGCTCCATCGTAATTGCCATCAGCACTTGCGGCAACAGTTACTGTTACATTATAACTGCCTGCATTGGTCGGCTGTGTTGCACTCGGGTCATAGGTAGTGCCGCTCACGCCTACGTAACTGTAGGTATAACTTGAACCAGTTCCGGTATTTGATGCTGCAGTTGGCCCTTGAGGTAAACCGTTGTAGGTATAAGTGCCAACAGTTGCTGTTACTACCGGGGTCGCCTTGCCGATGGTAAATGGCAAAGCCACAGACATTGCTCCGTTGTAGTTTGCATCGGCAGCAACTGTGGCAATGACCTGATAAGTTCCTGCATTGGTCGGACGTGTGGCACTGGTTGCATAAGATGTACCTCCGGTCCCTGAATAACTGTAAATTACTGCTCCCGTCGAACCGGTGACTGTTGAGGTCGTTGGCCCCTGTGCTGAACCGTTATAGGTAAAAGAAGTTGATCCGGTGACTGCAATCGTTGAATTGGCCTGACTGATGGCATTATTAACAGTACCGAAAGTTGAGTTATAGTTCGAATTACCGGCAAAAGACCATGCATCATTATTGTAAGTTCCGGCTGCAGTATGGGTTGTTCCGCTCAGGGTAAGCAAACTGCTCAAATCTGAAGGGGTTGGTGTTTCGACACCTGTGGCTGTTCCGGCAGATGTATGGGAGTTGCCATCATAAGTAACTGCATAAGGAGTAACTGAAATAACAGCATTGGCCTTATTTATGGTGAAACCGAAAGCTGCGGAACTTGCACCGTTATAGTTTGCATCAGCAGCAACTGTGGCAATGACCTGATAGGTTCCTGCATTGGTCGGACGTGTGGCACTGGCTAAATATGTCGTGGTTCCCGTTCCCGAATAGCTGAAAGTTACAGCTCCCGTCGAACCATTGACTGTTGAGGTATTTGGTCCCTGTGGCGAACCGGTATAGGTAAAAGAAGTTGATCCGGTGACTACAATCGTTGAATTGGCTTTGCTGATGGCATTATTAACTGTACCGGAAGTTGAGTTATAGTTCGAATTACCGGCAAAAGACCATGCATCATTATTGTAAGTTCCGGCAGCAATATGGGTTGTTCCGCTCAGGGTAAGCAGGCTGCTCAAATCTGAAGGGGTTGGT
>JAHEYS010000372.1 GCA_023251475.1 Prolixibacteraceae bacterium | reverse complement strand
TAAGCACATTCCAGTGCTTTTCGGCATAAGAGGCATTCCCATCAGCCTGTGCAATGGCTGCAGTGAGAATCAACATATTTCCCGACTCTTCAACAGGCATATCGCCACCGTAGGTTTGTCCGTTAGCCAGCGGGTAAGTTCCCACATCGTGCGACGCAAATGGCTTGGTCCATTTTCCACTCTCCGAGAAATAGAATATCGGGGTCATCATCCCCTTTAAAAGATCGGGATTGTAAAGGAGAAAAAGCGGCGCAGAGGGATAGGTAACATCAACAGTTCCGATAGATCCGTTGCTGAAGTTTTCTTTTGAAAGGAATATTGTATTTCCTTCTTTGTCTTTGATCAGTTTATGTGCTGCAATGGCTTGCCGGAAAGCCAAAACACAAAGCTCGGCATACTTATCACCTCCCGCTTTTACAGCGTCTTCCCAAAGTTTATTGTCGAATGTTGTGCACTGCTCACGCAACTGCTCCAGCTCAGAGGAGGCAGCACTGAGGGCTTTATCCATCGTAACCTTACCATCCTTTTTCCACCAGGCCATGCGGTTTTCATTGAAATACTGAATGGCGTACAAATCATCGTAACCAATCATTATATTTCCCGAAACCGGTTTTTCATTCACTTTCCCAATCTGTTGGGCACAGGCCATTACGGGCATATTTTCACCCATCCGGGTAATCCGTTTTTCTTCAGGCGATTTTTTAAACTGGCCATTTGCTGCAAACTCCTGTTTTACTTCACTATAATTACCCATCGCGAAACTCATCTCAGGGATTGTTTTTCCACAGAGATAGAAGTAGCCCCAGTCAATCCGGCGGTCATCACCTTTCTTCACCAAAACCGGTTGTTCTGTAGTTCCTGATTTGAAATAAGTTAAGCCATCTGTTTTCCCCTTTTCCAATGACACCTCCTGAGAAATATGATCGACCGCCCATTCGGGGGTAGCTTCGAAATAAATTTGCACCTCGTGTGGTTGACCGTCGGTAGCCTTTGTTTCATAAGTGATATAATTTACGGGTCGCGACAGCACATCCAGGTTGCCAGGTAGCAAAGGGGACATAAACGTAAGTTTCAGGTTAACAGGACCGCATGCGAAATCATAAAAAGTCCGGGTGGCAGATAAGGAAACGGAGGTCTGGATTGCCGTTTGTGTAAATGCTTCCGGCAGATCGCTATCCTGATAAATCCCAAAATCGACATAAGCACCCCCGATGCGGTTTTTACAATGGGCCGCGATTACATTTTTCCCGTCCGAAGAGAGTAGTTTACGCAAATCACCGGTCAGTGGAAGTACCTCATTATTTTTCCAGGTATAACCCGTCTCCACGATCTTCTGTCCATTGAGGTAAAGGACAAAATCGTCATCGTGTGAATAGATCAGATAGAGCGGAGCTTCAGACATACCGGTATTCAATGAAAATTCGCGTCGCACCCAAATGTCATGCGTCTTCCAAACGGTAGCAAGGACCGGCATATCAGGCGTCCCGAATGCCCCTTTTCCTGCCATCCAGGATGAAGTAATGAATCCTGGTTTTTCCCAGCCATTCCCCGGGTCTTTGAGCAGGTATTTACAATCCCATGCGCCATGATCGGCCATCGGCAGAATCGTTTTTCGCGGTGTTTCCTCTTTACCCATAAACCGGTAGACTTTCCCGTCAACACGCAAGGCGCCGATCAATCCGATACGTTTGCCTGTCCAGTGGCGGACCACGTCGTCATACAAATGATCCGCTTCGGACCAGGCGCTAGTGTAAGGATCGATGGTGATCAGGGGATAAGCGGGCGCCCGGAGGTTTTTAGTGACAGAGACAGATGACGGAGTTTTGCTGCCGGTACAGGAGGAGATGAGAAGAAAAAAGATGACAATAAATGAGTAAAACCTGGTCATTCCAGATCCTGCCAGACAAAAGTTTGTTTTCATTTTTTTGTGGATAAAGTTAATTATTATTCCAATATTTATGTGATTATTGCAGATATTAAGAAGCCGCTGACGCATGATCAATAGGGAGTAGTATTGATTATTTTATTAATAATTCCCGTAAATTCAAAATACAATATTAAATTTGCGGCAATAATTACGTTCGAATGTATATTAAAAGAATCATCGAAGATAAAATACTTCTGCTTTTAGAACATTTCCCAGCAATAGCAATACTTGGTCCAAGGCAGGCAGGAAAAACTACATTAGTCAAGGAATTAAGGAACCGGCTGACAAAGGAGAGTATTTATCTTGATCTTGAAAACCCTGTTGATTCAGGCGCTTTAAATAATCCGGTTGAATTTCTTAATTCTATTACTCACAAAATTGTTATAATTGATGAAATTCAACGAAGACCAGATCTTTTTCCTGTTTTACGTTCAATTATAGACAACAACCGGGTGAGTGGGAGATTTCTACTTCTTGGTTCAGCCAGCCCGGAACTTCTATTTTTTAGTAATGAATCACTCGCCGGACGTATTGTTTACATTGAAATGACACCATTTAGCCACAATGAAATTCAACATCTATCCGACTTTAGGGATCATTGGCTTAAAGGAGGCTTCCCAGATCCTTTTATTTTAGAAGAAAATAATATTCGAAAGGAGTGGTACAAGTCTTTCATATCAGCTTATATCGAACGAGATTTGCGTTTGCTGGGATTAAATACTTCATCCATGAACCTTCATAGGTTGTTTCAAATGGTGTCATCTTTACAAGGTGGACTGCTTAATGTTAGCAATTTGGCTAATTCTTTAGGCGTGTCCTTTCCCACGGTAAACAATGCAATTTCGTTTTTTGAACGATCCTATATTGTTCGGTTGGTAAAACCCTGGCATTCCAATATCGGGAAGAGATTGGTAAAAACACCTAAGATTTATATAAGAGATTCAGGAATTGTAAATTATCTTTTAGGTATTTTAACCTATGAAGATTTACTCAGGCATCCCATGTTAGGTAATCTTTGGGAAGGATATGTTGTGGAAGATATCATCAGCACCTTAGGAGACGACTATAATTATTATTTTTACAGAACCTCTGATGGTGCCGAATGCGATCTTATCATTTTTAAAGGGAACCAGTGTCTGGCAGCAATAGATGCTAAATTTGTACCGCAGCCCCATCGGACTAAATCGATGGCTATTACTTTACAGGATTTGAAACCTCAAAAAGCTTTTTATATTGTTCCCGAATGTCAGGTTTCTTACCCCATCACTTCAAATCAGTTTGTAGCAACTCCATGGCAATTAACGGAAATTATAAAATCGATGTAATGCAAGTTGCTGAAATATAAGAAATAGGCGTATGAAATTACGATTTATTGTGAATTGAGTTATTCAGATCACAACGATCTGGCAGAACCAAAAACCCTTTTTAGCAGCGTCGTTACCCGTGCATTGGCATTGGTCCGAATATCTTTTTCACGTTCGGCAATTTTCAGGAACATCCCCTTTAATGCCTGCTGTAAAATATAATCTTCCAGTTTAACATCGACCACTTTCATCCCTGTCATTTTCCCAATCGCAGAACCTGCAATCTGGTTCCAGTTTTTGGTCAGTTCGTTCCATGATTGTTGAGTGGAGATTCCAGCGACAAGGTTTTTATTCAGTGATTCCCTGATCTTCGGACGGTAAAGTTCGCCAAGTTGCTGACTGGTTTTTTGTTCAAAATATTGGGTGGCGGCGTTATCAGCACCTCTTAGAATTTGAAGCGCATCGGCAAAAGTCATTTCCCGGACACTGTTTACAAAGATGGGTTTTGCCCCTTTAGCAGCATCTTCTGCAGCACGGTTGATCCGGATAACAACATCGTTTACAAGCTTTGAACCGCCGGGGAGTTTCGAAAGATTATCCGTAATTGTTTTAGCTTCAGGAGGGAGTAATATTTTAATGGTCAAATCTTTGAGATAACCGTCAACCGCTGAGAGGTGGGTAACCGAACTGTCTGTTCCAACCAGCAAGGCCTCTTTCAGTCCGTTAACAATATCCGCATTGGTAAGCGGCAGGTTCTGACTGGCAACCGTCTGAGCAACCTGGGTAAGTTCGGCACACGAATTGAAAATGACCAGGGTTATGGTAAACGAAATGATCTTAATTAAATGCATATAACCTGTTTTTAAAATGAAAGTCAAAATTAACAGGAGATTTTGGTTTTTTGCAGGGTAGGAGAGAATTAATTAAACTTTGATCAGGTCAACAATAGTTATTGATGATTGTTTATCCTGAATGACTAAAATACCATTATCGGTTCTGGAACTGGCAACTGTTACTAAGGGGGGGAATTCGGGAAAAGCGATTGCAGGAACAGTAGAAGTAGCGAAATATGCTGAATCTCTTGGTTATAAACGGATTTGGATGGCTGAGCATCACAATATGGAGCACATTGCAAGTTCTGCAACCGCGGTGTTGATTGGTCATGTTGCGGGGAAAACAGATACTATCCGTGTGGGATCAGGCGGGATAATGTTACCCAATCATAGCCCCCTTGTTATTGCTGAACAATTCGGGACCTTGGAAACCATTTATCCGCACAGGATTGATTTAGGTTTAGGAAGGGCTCCGGGGACAGATCATCTGACGTCCATGGCCCTTAGGCGTAACAACATGGGTACAGCTTATAATTTTCCGGAAGATGTCAGACAACTACAGACTTATTTAAGCAAGGATAACAGTCAGGCAAAGGTACGTTCATTCCCGGGTGAAGGGCTGGAAGTCCCACTTTGGATATTGGGATCAAGTACTGACAGCGCCTACCTCGCGGCACAAATGGGATTGCCATATGCTTTTGCTGCCCATTTTGCTCCGGCGCAATTCCGTACAGCAATAGATATCTATCGAAAAAATTTCAGGCCATCGAGACAGTTGGAGACTCCCTATGTGATGGCTTGTGTCAATATTATTGGCGCCGATACGGATGAGGAAGCTGAGTTTTTACTGACCAGTTTGCTCGGATTGTTTGTTGGTGTAATTACCAGTAACCGGAGTCCGCTGATGCCACCGGGACCATTACCTGCAAGTTTTTATGTTCCCGAAGTACAGGCTTTAGTCAAAAACATGTTGTCGTGTACCTTTACCGGTAGTCGCGAAAGGCTTGGAAAGAATCTTTCCGACTTTATTTCTGACTCAGGAATTGATGAACTGATGGCTGCCAGTTACATTTACGATCCCGAAGCAAAACTTAAGTCCTTCACAATCTTAAACAATGCTCTAAGTGACGTGTAAAATGTCTGGTATCAATCGACAAACGTCTCTTTTTGATTTATTTCCATTCCTCAGGATTTTCATCTTCAAAAATGTCTGGGATCAGCAGTTGATCATCTCCATTGGCGTTCATCTCCTTAAATGCTTTATCCCAACCTTTCCTGGGCTGCGATAATGGCTTAATGATAATCTGGTCTTTATCAAGTATTAAGTCAACAGTATCCTGAATATTATACCGCTTAAGTAAAGTCTTGCTTAACCTGATCCCCTTTGAATTTCCAATCTTTATAACCGATACTTCCCTAATCAATTTTCAGCAGATGTAATTTCGAAGGTATTACATCGTACCCGGATTTGCAAATTTTGGCGAACATCAAAAAAAAGTTGTAACCTTTACAACAATATACGATCTAAAGGACAAAACTAAAATTTCAATATTATGGAAGACT
This sequence comes from Prolixibacteraceae bacterium, assembly GCA_023251475.1. Lineage (GTDB taxonomy): Bacteria > Bacteroidota > Bacteroidia > Bacteroidales > Prolixibacteraceae > JAAFHB01. Next base: position 258 of record JAHEYS010000372.1, on the reverse strand, counting down.
TCTCATTAGCCCTTATCTGGCTGGGCTTTTTCGCCAGTGTATTTTTGGGATGGTATTTTTACCTTCAGGCACGGAACAAGGAGCGTATGGCATTGATTGAAAAAAATGTCGATATACCTGAGATTTTTAAGGTGCGGGAGGCCCGGTTTCATTTTCCCTGGTTCAAACTGGGGATGATCATAACCGGAACCGGATTTGGATTTTGTCTTGGGCTGATATTTAGTCGGTTGCCGGTATTAATCGGTGCAGATGAAGGTG
>JAHEYS010000371.1 GCA_023251475.1 Prolixibacteraceae bacterium | reverse complement strand
CATTGTACGGAACGATTAAATCGGAATGGAAACTTGAAAACGGCACAATGACCTATTCCTGTTCTGTTCCTCCAAACAGTTCTGCAACAGTAATTTTTGACAACATTGAAGCCAAAGATATTGTGCTCAATGATCTCCCTCTTTTAAAAAGCGGGACAGCTAAAATTTCAGAAAATAATCAAAAAGTAAAAATTGAACCTGGAAGCGGAAATTATATATTCGTACTTCCATTTAAATAAAAAATCAACTTTAATCAACGAATCAAAACCAACAAAATGATTTCTACTCAGAAAAAATGGACCACACTGCTGCTCATTCTTTTGGCAGGCAGCTTAACCGCCCAGGTAAAACTCCCGCCCATCTTCTCCGGCAACATGGTATTGCAGCAGGGGATGGAGATTCCCGTCTGGGGATGGGCCTCCCCTGGTGAGAAAGTAACAGTAACTTTGGAAAAGGGAAAAGCCGCTGCAAAAGCCAACAAGCAGGGGAAATGGACCCTGAAACTACCCGCAATGAATTATGGAGGTCCCTTCACTATGACCATCAAAGGGAAAAATGTCCAGACCCTGGAAAACATCCTGATCGGTGAGGTGTGGGTATGTTCCGGACAATCGAATATGGAATTCAATATGTTGAGTGTCAAAAACAGTGATGCCGAGATTGCGGCCTCCAATTACCCCGATATACGACTTTTCACTGTTAAGAGACGTATATCCGGCACCCCTCAGGAGAAACTGGAGGAGGGTGAATGGGTGAAGTGTTCGCCAACTACTACTCCCCGATTCTCAGCTGTAGCCTACTTCTTTGGAAGAGAACTCAATCAGCAATTAAAAGTACCCATCGGTCTCATCCACACCTCATGGGGGGGAACGGTGGCAGAAACATGGACCAGCGAACAGATGACAGGTCAGAACCCCGACTTTGTCAATCAGCTTGCACAACTGAAAAAAGTCAACCTGGATGATTACGCCAAATCGGTTGAAAAAGAGGTCCGTGAGAGGGTCGGTGAATTCTCTACTGTTGATCTGGGGATGAAAGGTGATCAGCCGGCCTGGGCCGCTTCGGATTTTAATGATTCTGCCTGGAAAACAATGGAACTGCCTGGATATATTGAGTCAAACGGGCTCCAGGGTGTCGATGGAATCATCTGGTTCCGCAAAGAGATTAACCTTACAACTACCGAAGCAGCACAGCATACGACCCTCAATCTTGCAAAGGTCAACGACTCCGACAATACCTATATTAACGGGACGCTGGTTGGTTCCACTAAACTGCAGGCTGAGAAATCAAGAGTCTATACCATTCCGGCTGGCGTATTGAAACCCGGAAGGAATCTCCTGACGGTTCAGTTGGAGGATGTTGGCGGAATGGGTGGCGTCTATGGCAATCCTGCAACCTTAAACATTCAATGCGGCGACCACCTGATTCCGTTGAGCGGCAACTGGAAATACAAGGTGGGTCTCGTTAAATTCAGTACAGTTTTAAGCCCCAACTCCTATCCCACCCTCCTTTACAACGGGATGATTCATCCATTGGTTCCTTACGGGATCAGGGGGGCCATCTGGTACCAGGGGGAGGGGAATGCCGGACGGGCAAAACAATATCAGCGGGTATTTCCCGACCTCATCAGGGACTGGCGGAACCATTGGAATCAGGGGGAATTTCCGTTCTTTTTTGTTCAGCTGGCCAACTTCATGAAAACAGATTCCCTGCCCCAGGAGAGCGCCTGGGCTGAACTCCGCGAAGCGCAAAGTATGACGCTGGCACTTCCCAATACAGGAATGGCCGTGACTACTGATGTTGGCGACGCACTGGATATTCACCCGAAAGACAAACAGACAGTCGGGAAACGATTGGCATTATCGGCCCTTAAAGTTGCTTATAAACAAGATGTTATATTTAGCGGACCTGTTTACAAAGCAATAAATATCACTGGCAATAAAGTGTTACTTACTTTTGACCAAACGGGTGACGGACTGAAAATCAAAGATAAATATGGTTACCTAAAAGGTTTTGCAATTGCTGGGGAAGATCACAGGTTCTATTGGGCAAAAGGTAAACTGACAGGGAAAAATACCCTCGAAGTTTCTTCTCCGGAGGTAAAGAATCCTGTGGCTGTCCGTTACGCGTGGGGCAATAATCCCGGTGATGCGAATCTTTACAACAGTGCTGATCTTCCGGCATCTCCGTTTCGAACCGATAAGTGGAAGGGAATCACGGAATAAATCAATTCCTTTAATAGGATATCACATCAAGGAAATTATGACCATGAACAAACTCATCGCTGCTTTATTATTTCTGATCTTTCTGGGTTGTAATCTGGCAACCAAATCCGGCAAAGAAAGAATGAATCAATCAGGACCTGCAAAAGCCAAAGTTGATAAGGCTTTTATCTCCTTTAGGATCGGGGTACCGCTGTGGCTCTCTGATAAACGTTGCAATGAGGTTTTTGATTTGTTTGACAAGTATAAGGGTGTCACCGGTGAGATCACCTTTTTTACTTCATTCACCCATCCTCCTATCCCCCCTGATGTTTTTAGGCAACGGGCCGGAATTTTAAAACAAAGGATGGAGCAGGCCCGGAAACGGGGTTATAAAACGGGGATAAATATCCTCTCCACCATCGGTCACCACAACGAGAATCTCGACAATTCACTTCAGGGAGATTATACACGTATGACCAATATCGACGGGGAAATTTGCCACGGTTCCTTTTGTCCGAATGATGAGGGTATGCGGGAATATATCCGGAATATTTATCAGTTAACCGCCCGTGCAAATCCCGACTATATCTGGGTCGACGATGATGTACGGTTCGGACATATGCCCATCGGATTAGGGTGCTTTTGCGACAATTGCCTGACTATCTTTGAAACGGAATCCGGAGTTAGATACACACGCGAAAGCCTGAAGAAAGCGTTAAACGAAGGCCCTGTTGAAGAGAAGCTGAAGATTCGTGAGGCATGGCTCCGGCATAACCGGAATACAATCTCCAGACTGTTTGTTCTGATTGAAAAAACGGTGCATGAAATCGCCCCGGCAATGCCCATTGGGTTTATGACCGGTGACCGCTTTTATGAAGGTTATGATTTTGACAACTGGGCTAAGATCCTTGCGGGACCAAATCATTCACCAGTAATGTGGCGTCCGGGAGGCGGCTATTATAACGACAACACAACGAGTGATTTAGCAGGAAAATCGCACGATGTAGGAAGACAGGTTTCGGTGTTGCCGCAGGATGTGGTTTCCATACAGTCAGAGATTGAAAATTTCCCTTACCAGCGATTGAAAAAAGCAGCCAATATTGTTGCCTTGGAGGCGTGTTCACATATTGCGGCAGGGTGCACAGGGGCTGCTTTTAATGTCCTCTCGTTTTATGACGAGCCGCTTGATGAGTACGAACCACTTTTAGCCCGTTTGCAGGAAGTCAGGCCGTTTTTTGATCTGATGGCCAGAACCTTGGGTCGCACTGAAATAACCGGAATCCAGACGTTCTGGAATAAAAACAGTTATGCAACAGTGAAACCGGAAGAGGGGAACTGGCTCAGCCCTGGAAATCCGCTGGTGAATCACGACCTCTACAGTATTGGACTTCCGGCCTGCTATTCCAATCAAAATGCGAAGGTTACACTACTTGGGAAAGACAACGTCCTGGTGTTATCAAAAGAGGAGATCAAAACGCTCCTTTCGGGTGGTGTTTATATGGATGCAGAAGCTTTGGCGCAATTAAACAGGATGGGTTATGGTGATCTGACCGGATTTGAAGTTATGGGTGCTGATCAGGTCGACCGGACTGAAAAATTTACGGGCCATCCGCTGAATGGTGAGTTTATCGGATATCAGCGCGATAACAGGCAATCATTCTGGAAATCGGATGCTTACACGCTTCAACCAACCAACGTGAATGCCAAACCCCTGAGTTCGCTGATTGATTATTCCGGGAAGGAAGTCTCCAACTGTACTTCCGGGATCTTTGAGAATAAACTTGGTGGGCGCATCTGTGTGGCAGGTTATTATCCCTGGACATTTATGGAGAACAGATCAAAGAGTTCGCAGATGAAATCGGTTTTTCGATGGCTCTCCAAAGAAACACTTCCGGGTTATATTGCCTCATTTCATAAGATTAACCTCTGGATCCGCCAGCCTGAAAACGGGAAAACAGCTTTGGCTTTTACCAACTCCTCGTTTGATCCGGCAAAAAATGTAACCTTAAGGTTACATACCGAAAACAAGACGATTAAACTCTATGATATGGCTTGCCGGGAAACGGTAATTCATTCATCCGGAACCGACGGGGCCTATCAGAAATTTGTGATCCCGGAGGTTGGGGCGTGGGAAATAAGGTTGGCGGTAAGTGAATAATTTGCTGCATTTTCTTTATTGAATCAGAAGCTTATACATATCGTCAAAAACATGTGTCTGGATATCCCGGTCATGTTGCGTAATATGATCACGACCGTTTAATCTGGTCACCACGTGGAGGTCTGAATCAATCATTTCGATATCGATATTTGATCCATCGCTGTTTTTAAGTCCTTTGTAAATCAGAACGGCGCTTACGGCATCCGCGGTAGGGTCTTTGATCGACTTATAAACTTTCAACCGGGTGCCAGCAGGCAGATGATATCCGTTCTGAAGGTCTTTGCGCGATTTTTCAATTAAATCCAATAATTGTTTCAATGTTTCCTGAGGTCTGAAATGATACCAATGCCCTTCCTCAGCTGTGGTCATCGTAGTTTCCATATATCCCAACATCGGGCCGACCAGTCCGATAAGGGTCAGCAATTTATCCGAAGGTATAATAATCGGATCGACCAAAAAGATATGCTTCATGCCATTATCGCCGATTTTACCTTTTTTAATCAGATCCATCACCAATGGACATGCCGTGGAAGATCCGGCAAAGTTGATGTTGTTATATCCTTTGGCACGAAGGGCATTATATTCCGTCATAATTGGTTCCTGCCACTCTTCCCAGCTTGAATTTTTAAATTCCTCATAGGTACGGCCATGTCCACCCAAAAGAACCTGGGATACCAGCATATTCCCTTTTGCATTGCTAAAGGTCCGAAATTCATCCCATTCAAAAGTCGATGCCGAATAACCATGAACCGCAATTAGAACAGGGGTGTTTTTTTGAACAGCATCCGGATTAGTAATTGCAACGGATATAAGGTATTGGGCCGGATTATAGAGCGACGGGTCAAAGATCTGGTCCCCGTCCAGCATCGTTGCATTGTTGATATCCGGGTTTTTGGAGCAGGCAGACAAAATCAGTAATAAGATTACCAGTAGTCTGAGAAGCTTATTTTCAGTTGTCATTTTAGTTCTTTTTGAATAACGTATAGAAGATGCTCATTTGGTAATACACAGGATACAGGGTCCCCGGTCCGGAGGACCCGTTCCCGGTATTCAAATTATATCCGGTGCTTAGACTGACTGTAAGAGGAATCCTGAATTCATAGCATAATCCTGCATCTATTGAAAACAGGAATGCATTATTGGGTAAAACATCAAAAATAGCCGCCTCATAATCAGCATGGAAATACCCCGTATTTAACCTGATAAAAGGCTGAAGTTGTTTATGATGACGAAAATGGTAACCGGCACTAACAAGATAGTTATCCTGCTTTATGGCGTTGGAACCCATGGCGCTTCCAAGCCGGCTCGTCACATAGCTCGCCCCAAGATGAATACGGCTGTCAGCGATCTTAGGACTGGCAAAATCAAAAGAAAACCCATTTTCCCAATAGAGCTTTTGGGTTTTTTGAATTCTTAATCCGCCCTTTAAGACTCCAGACCATCCATCATTGGCGCCGGAAGATTGCCCCTTCATGCATAAAATGAAGCAGATGAAAAGAATGGACAGGACTAATTTTTTCTTCATATCA
>JAHEYS010000370.1 GCA_023251475.1 Prolixibacteraceae bacterium | reverse complement strand
AATTATTGCTTCGATTTTGCAGGCGAGTCATCGCTGAAGCGGTGGTATAGCACCATTGGCAAAAACGGATGGAGGCTTGAAGAATTCCAGCATTACTACGGTAATGCCACTTATGATGACGATGCCACAGCCTCACCCGCAAGATTCATGTTGCGAATTTATTCCGAAAAGAATGATCCGAAATTCCGCCCGTCGGTCGACAAGACAATTCAATTTCTTTTGGACAGTCAATATCCTGTCGGGGGTTGGCCGCAACGCTATCCGCTGATGTATGAATATTCGAAAAACGGGGCGGCCGATTATTCATCTTACATCACGTTTAATGACGGTGTTCATAAAAACAATGTCGAATTGCTGTTGCTCTATTATAAAGTACTGGGCGAAAAGAAATTGGTTGATCCGATCCTGCGCGCCATGAATTGTGTTCTGATGCTTCAGCAGGGTAGTCCCCAACCGGGCTGGGGAGACCAGTTCAGTCTGGACTATAAACCTAACCATGCACGTTCCTATGAGCCATGTTCGATAAATACCAGACAAACCGCGCAATCTGCTGAAAACCTCATGGATTTTTATCAGATCACCGGAGAGACCAAATTTCTGTCGCGTATTCCCGAGGCGCTCGACTGGGTGGAATCTACCCGGCTATCAAAAGAAGAGGTGGCCAAATACGGCGGCAATAAGGTCAAAGATGATAATATTGTTTGCCCGATGTATATCGAAATCGGTACCAATCGCGGTTTGTATACGCACAAGGTTGGATCAAATGTAATCAATGGTCGTTATGCGCTGAGTTATTCCCTGCCAGGTAAACTGGCTTACCTGAATATCAAAAGGATTCGTGAAAGATATCATCAGATGAAATCCAATACAATTGACCAATCCACAGCCAATTCTCCATTTAAAACATTCGCTAAAGCCTATACTTTTCCTGATTACATTGAATTAAATGTCAAAAAAATGCCTGCTGATCAGGAAGTTGGGAAGCTTCTCGGTAGCCTGGTCAACGGGGAATACTGGCTTGCGCCGATTGCTTCCACTTCAAATCCCTATATTGGCGACGGAAGTATACAGGTTGTTCCGGGTGTAAATATTGACCGGCAGGCAGGAGACCAGTATGACACATCACCTTTCACCCCTGATCCTGAAATTAAGGGCATTACAACCAAATCATTTATGCAGAATGTCTCTTTACTGATCGCTTATCTTAAGAATAAATAGTGGGATGGTGTAAAACGAGATTCATTTAAAATATTTTTTGTAAAAAAATTAGGAGATGAGAATGATGAAAATTAGCAGAATCTGTCTGTGGATATTGATGATTATATTCCTGTCCAAACCGTTGTTGTACGCTCAGAAGGCCGGTAAACTGGTTCAGGAAACAGAACTTGCCATGCTTAAAGCAACCAGGTTCATGGTAGAAAAAGTTAGTGTCAACGGCGGATATGTGTGGTATTACCTGCCCGATTTCTCACGTCAGTGGGGTGAGATGGAAGCTTATAAGACAATGATCTGGCTTCAACATCCGGGGACAGTCAGTATCGGTCACCTGTTACTTGATGCTTATAATGCCACGGGAGATGAATATTATTACCAGGCGGCACAAAAAGCGGCAGCGGCGATCATTTGGGGACAAAGTCAGGAGGGTGGATGGAACTACATGATTGATTTTGCCGGTGACCGGTCGCTGAAGCAATGGTATAACACAATTGGTAAAAACGGCTGGAGACTGGAGGAATTTCAATATTATTACGGTAATTCAACGTTTGATGATGATATCACCTCCGATGCTGCCAGGTTCCTGTTGAGGATGTACCTGGGGAAGATGGATCCTGCCTACAAACCGGCCCTGGATAAAGCCATCAGCTTCATTATTAAAAGTCAGTACCCAATTGGTGGATGGCCCCAACGCTATCCGCTCAGGTATGACTTTAACAAACAGGGTCATCCCGATTACACATCGTATTACACCTACAATGACGACGTTATCTGGGAAAACGTCCATTTTCTGATTCAGTGTTATCTTACTTTAGGGGAGGAACGGTTTCTTGATCCGATTAACCGGGGGATGAATTTTTACCTGATCTCACAGGATGCATGCGGCGCCTGGGGACAACAACTTAATATGGCAATTCAGACCACCGGGGCCAGGACCTATGAACCAGCCGCGTTTTTGCCTGGTGCAACCTACGACAACGCAGAACTGTTGCTGAAGTTCTATCAGTATACCGGTGATAAAAGATTTCTCAATGGCGTTCCAAAGGCGATCAGCTGGCTTGAACAAACCGCACTTCCCGCGGAAAAAACGGCAGGCGGAAAATATTCACATTCAACATTTGTGGAACTGGAGACCAACAAACCCATTTATGTACACCGAAAAGGGTCGAACGTGAAATACGGATTTTATTACGTCGATTATAACGATGATCAACTACTAGGACATTACGGCGGAAAAGGGAAAATCTGGCCGGAACAACTGAAAAATCATTATAACCGGCTTGCTCAACTTTCACCGGATGAAGTCATAAAAGACTCTCCTTTGAAAGCGGAGGCTTTCGGAAAAGATGGAACTCCGCAGAAATATTATGATTTAAACCGGGAAACATATACTGGGAAAGCGACCGAAGATCAGGTGAAAGTGATCATTAACTCACTCGACAAGGAAAACCGCTGGCTCGTCAGGCATGCCAATATCAGCAATCCATACATTGGTGATGGTATTAACCAGCAACCTACGGATGAATTTGCATCAACCAACGTCGGTGACAAAACGGATACTTCACCATTTCAGGACCCTTCTGATCAGGAATATATTTCCAGTGCAGAATACATCAAAAATATGAATGTCCTGATCAAATATATCAAGTCTCTCAAATAACAAACTATGAAAGTCATACCAGCACTTTTTAATTGGATCGTTCTTTGCCTGTTGATTACCGGGAACCTGAAGGCCCAGGTGGTCATTCCCAGCAAAGATATTGTCGGATCAGCTGTTCAATCCCTGAACGGTACCTGGGAGTTTAAATATATCCCATCTGTTTCAATCGGTGCAGATTCTCTGTTTTATAAACCCGGTTACAATTTTAAAGACTGGAAGGCGATCAAAGTGCCCGGACATTGGGAATTGCAGGGGTTTGCCGAGCCAAAATATGGTAACGTTGATGCTGGTACAGGATTGTACCGCACTGATTTCAAAATTCCTGAAAATTGGAAAACCAGGCAATTGTTTATCGTGTTTGACGGAGTTCAATATGGTTACGACGTTTGGATTAACGGGAACTATGCCGGAACCTGGGGAAGCTCCTACAACCGGCAAATGTTTGATATTTCAAAATACGTGATCATTGGGAAAACCAATTCACTGGCTGTAAAAGTCACCACCCGCAACAAAGGTTACGAATTCGATACTAATGACTGCTGGGCCTTATCCGGAATTATCCGGGATGTAACCTTAATCGGTGTGCCTCAAACACATCTTAAAGACTTAACCGTAAAAACCTATACAGATAAAAGCGCTCAGATTGTTACGTCTGTTCTGCTTGAAAAAAACAGTGGTTCAGCAGCTTTCAGTAAGCTGCTCCTTACGGGCAAACTCTTTTCTCCCCAGGGGCAGTTGGTCCGGGAATTTACTTCAGCCAACCTGGATATGATGAATAAGGATACAGTCAGGATTGTTCAGCAGCTGAAGGTTGACCATCCTCAGCTGTGGACCGCAGAAACACCTTCGCTATATCGTCTCGAATTGACACTGACGGCAAACGGGAAAGCGTTACAGAAGATTCAACAGGAAATCGGGATCAGGCAGATAAGTATCAGCAATGGGATATTGAAACTTAACGGACAAGCCCTTAAATTGAGAGGCGTGGACCATCATGACCTGAATCCGCTCGTCGGAAGAGCATTAACAAATGAGATGATCCTGAAAGATTTGGTGATGATGAAACAAGCTAATATCAATTTCATCAGGACCTCCCACTATCCCCCGCATCCAAAAATGATCGATTTGTGCGATTCATTGGGAATCTATGTGCTGTGCGAAGTTCCGTTTGGATACGGGGATAAAAATCTGAAAGATTCAACCTTTCTTGAAGTTCTTCTCAAAAGGGCAAAGGGCACCATCGACAGGGATAAAAATCATCCGTGTGTTATTGCATGGAGTATTGGGAATGAAAACGCCATGGCGCCAATCGCCCTGAAAACAGGTCAGTACGTTAAAAAAATTGACAATACCCGTCCGATTTGTTATCCTCAGGTTGGAAGCTATTTCGCAACCATTTATAAGACAATCCCCGATTCAATCGATATTCTTGCCCCGCACTATGGTAATGCTGAAACGCTTGAAAAATATGCCCATATGTTTAACCGTCCCATAATTGCAACTGAATATGCCCATGCACTGGGTTTGGATTTTGATAAGGTGGAGTCGATGTGGGAGGTGATGTACCGGAATCCGGGTCTGGCAGGTGGTGCAGTGTGGCACTTTCACGACCAGGGAATTCTTCGGACAGCTGATAAAAAAGTTGACGTAAATTCATTCACCTATTCAGTATGGGCCGATTCCATCCATTATTACGATAATTTCGGGAATAAGGGCGCAGATGGATTGGTTTATGCCAATCGCATTCCGCAGGTGGACTATTGGCAACTCCGAAAAGTGTATGCCCCGGTGAAAGCCTTAAACGACAGTATCATTATTAAACCGGGCAGCCAGGTTATCCCGGTCAGGATCAACAACCGTTTTGACTTTACCGATTTATCGAAGGTTAACTGCAGGTGGACCCTGACAGCGGATAACAAACCCATTCAGGAGGGCTCCTTTGCCATGAAATGTATTCCTCATGATACCCTGACAATTCCTGTTTCAGTGACACTTCCTGGAAAATTGTCTGCCGGTTTCTACCTGTTGAACCTTCGTTTTTATGATTCCAATCATTACCGGTTTACCGAAAAAACATACCGGTTGTGGAGTGACAGGAACCAGCAAATTGAAAACAAAAATCTGACAGTAAATGATAATGGCCAGACTGTTGCAGCTAACAACGAATCTTCATATACCTTTAATTTTGGAAAAACGGTTTTCACTGTCGGGAAACAACAGGGGAACATCAAAATTGAAAATAGTGAAAGAAAACAACTTCTTCTGGAAGGTCCTTATGTCAGGGTCGGCAGAAAAACGACAATGTCAATTTTATCGGTCCGTCTGAAGGATACAACGGGTGTCGCAACCAACTGGGAACCTTCTGTTTTAAAAAATCCTGTGGCCAGTGTAAATTTAATCCCGGCTAACGCTGTTGAGTGTAAATACAAATATGAACGGGTTGACAAAAAAGGTGAATTTATTGATGGTTCAGTAATATACAACGTCTCAGACGGGGGATGGATTGATATTAAATACAGTTTTACCCCGGTGAATGCAACTGGATTCTTTCCCGAAGCCGGAATTTCTTTTCTGGTACCAAACAATTTTTCAGAACTTCGCTGGATTGGAAACGGGCCATATCCTTCCTATCCCGGCAAATCGATGTTGGACGAATTTGGTTTTTATCATCTGAACAGCATGGATATTAATTATCAGGGGAACAGGTCGAATGTTCAGCTGGTGACTATGACAGACAAAAATGGAAATGGCTTTGCCATCAATTGCAAAAATGCGGATATTGCTGTTGAAAGGACTCCGGAAGGGTTACTCATTAGCCATAATGCCCTGGTTTCTGGACGGTATAATAAAAATTCAGTTCCTGATATCCTTTTTAAGGCAAGCCAGGTAAAATCGATCAGCGGCCATTTTTCTTTCGTGCCCATAAATGGGAAGGTGACACCACAATTATTACATAATTTGTTTGGTAATCTGAACAACAGGGCTGTCCCTTTTAAACCGTTCTATCACAGCTATGACCAGTAGA
>JAHEYS010000369.1 GCA_023251475.1 Prolixibacteraceae bacterium | reverse complement strand
AAGTTTCTCATTTCAGTTAATCTTAACGCTGATAATTCTTTTACTCACCGACCTTGCATACCGGTATTTCCCTGTTGAAGGGTTTAATCATCCCTGGGAAGCTTACCATAATTTAGGAGCCTGGATGAATATGATGATTGAAGGGGTAGATAAAACAAGTATCTGGGCTTCGATAAATGCGATCCCAACAATTGCTCATACCGTTTGGGGGGTATTATTCGGCCAGCTGCTGATAAGTGATCGTCCGGTAAGTAAGAAAATTCAACTCATGCTGATGGCCGGTCTGGCATCACTAGTTATTGGCTTTTCACTCGATTTGATGAATATTACCCCTGTCATTAAAAAGATTGCCACCTCCTCTTTTGTTTTTGTCAGCGGCGGATGGGCGATCCTTGCCCTCTGCTTCTTTTACTGGGTCATTGATGTCAGGAAATTATTTGCAAATAGTTCCAAATTCTTTATCATTGTTGGGATGAACTGTATTTCGATTTACCTCTTTTTTGAATTGGGGGGGGCTAAATTTGTGAGTAGAATATTCGTCCCTTTCACCAAATTGTTATTTTCCCGTGGGGGAGATCTGACTATAGAATTTATGACCAGCCTGGCCACCTGGGCATCGTTGTGGTATATCTGCTACTGGCTGTATAAAAACCGGATTTTCATTAAAATATAATTGCATTCAAAAAAGGACGAATCAGTGTTGATATGAAAACATCAGTTTATAAAGGTTTTTCAGCTTGCTTGTTACTGATTCCCCAGTTCCAGGCTGTTCAGGCAAAAACTAAGGCGCACGACAAACCCAATATTATTATCATTCTTTCTGATGATGTTGGTTACGGAGATCCGGTATGTTACGGAGGAACCAGGTTAAAAACTCCCAATATAGACCGTCTTGCAGCCGAAGGGATCCGTTTTACCAGCGGATATGCTGCGGCAGCAACCTGTTCCCCGTCAAGGTATGCCCTCCTTACTGGTCAGTATGGCTGGAGGAAAAAAGTCTCCATCCTTCCTGGTGATGCTCAGATGACGATCTCAAAAGAGACGCTCACCCTTCCCGGGATGCTGAAACAGTGCGGGTATACGACCGGAATTTCAGGAAAGTGGCACCTTGGATTGGGTGAAGGGAATCTGGATTTTAACAAACTGATAAAACCATCCCCAAATGATGTAGGTTTCGATTATTCGTTTATCTACCCTGCTACCAACGACCGCGTCCCATGTGTTTATATCGAGAATGGCAAGGTGGTAAATCTGGATCAGAATGATCCGATTCAGGTTAGTTACGGCCAACCGGTTGGCAACTGGCCCACGGGCCGTGATCACCCCGAGTTGTTAAAACTGCCATGCCGGATAGGGCATAATCAGACGATTGTAAACGGGATCGGGCGGATTGGTTATATGACCGGAGGAACCAGCGCATTGTGGAAGGATGAGGATATGGCCGAGTTATTTGCAGGGAAAGCAGTAAGTTTTATACGAAAAAATTCTGCTAAGCCATTCTTCCTTTATTTCGCCTGTCACAACATTCATGAGCCCCGGGCTCCGGGGGTGAAGTTTAAGGGGAGCAGCGAATGTGGAATTTATGGCGACGTGGTTCAGGAACTCGACTGGTCGGTTGGTCAGATTCTGAGAACACTCAAAGAATTGAATATCGAAAAAAACACAATTGTCGTTTTTCTCAGCGACAATGGTCCAAGGATAGAGGAGGGTTATGCTGATGATGCCCGTAAATATTTAAGTGGTCATACCCCTTCGGGAATTCTTCGCGGCGACAAAGGAAAGCTCTATGAAGGGGGAACCCGCACACCTTTTATCGTGAGATGGCCTCAAAAAATTAAACCAGCAGTTTCGGATGCCCCCGTGGGATTTATTGATCTTTTTGCCTCCTTAGCCGGTTTATTGAAATTTAACCTGCCAGATGGTCAGGCGCCGGATAGCCGTGATGCCCTCTCTGTTTTATTGGGGAAGGCGAAACAAACCAGGCATCATGAAGTGATGGTCCAGGATAATCCCGGAAGGGTGGCAATCCGCTACGGAGATTGGAAACTGATCCCAAAGGAAAGTCATCCTGACAGCGGAAAGGATGAATTGTATAACCTGAAAAACGATCCTTCTGAAGAAATAAATGTTGCTGTGAGTAATCCGGAAATTGTAAAGCGTCTGCATGACCGGATAATTTTGATCAAAGAAAGTACGGGGGTCAGAAAATGATGGTTTTTTGAAAAATGGAAGGTCAGTATTTAAGTAATCGGAAAGATATAATGTACAAAATTAAATTTCTTATTCCAAATTTGGGACGCCTCTAAATCTCCCCAAGGGGAGACTTCTGGTCTGCATTATGAACAACTTCTGCTCTTTTTTCGGGAGGTCAGGAAAACCAAAATGAAAAATAAATAATTACGACAGTATATAAAATGAAAAAATTATCTTTTGTATTTCTTTTTCTCTTTCTTTTAAATTTTTTAAATGATCTCTCCGCACAGGAAATCAAATCACTCCTTTCGCCAGACGGAAAACTTCTATTAACGGTACAACTGGCAAAAGATGGTCATTTGAGCTATTCGTTTAAGGCAGGTAACAGGCAATTCATAAACAATTCGCCTTTGGGATATGGGATTGAAAACAATAAAACAGTCCCTTCAGCAGGCTGGAGTCTGAAAAAATCGGTGCAACACACTGTAAATTCTGTCTGGAAGCCCGTTTGGGGAAAGCGGACGGTAGTTCCCGATCAGTACAATGAATTCACCCTTGATCTGAAAGGTTCCGATCCGGCTATACTTAATTCACTGCGTTTTGAGGCGCGGGCCTATGACGATGGGGTAGCTTTCCGCTATTCAGTTCCGTCAGTTGAAAAAAACAGTTCTGCACCCACCTCCGAATTAACGAAATACAATTTTGCCGGCGACTTTACCGCCTGGTTTTACAACGGAGAGTTTGCGAATCTTGGCCCTGAAAAACTGTCGGAAACCAGCGGGAAACGGATGCCGGTGATGACCATCAAAGCCGGAAAAGAGGCCTATCTCGCCATACATGAAGCCGATCTCACCACCGGGGATCCCCTGGTTCTTGAGTCGAAAAAGGGGGATACTTCTTTTTCGGTTATTTCTGTTCCTGACAAACTGGAAGCCGGGTATCAATCAGCATGGCGGGTAATTCTGTTTGGAAAAACGCCAGGGGCACTTGTCGACTCCCATTTGATTGAATTGTTAAATCCGGAACCAAAAAGTGATTTTTCATGGGTAAAACCCGGGGTAGCCGTTTGGGACTGGCGGATTGATGGCGCGCAGGTTGGCGGGTTCAATTACGGGATGAATTATCCCTCATGGATCAGAATGGTTGACTTTGCAGCTGAAAACAATATCCGTTATCTTGTGCTGGATGCCAACTGGTACGGCCCTGAACATGAAGCCAATTCGGATCCGGTTAAGGGTGATAAAGCCAGCGATGTAAGAAAATTACTTCAGTACGGCAAAGAAAAAGGGATAGGGATCTGGCTCTACCTCAACGATGTGGGGGGGCGTAAATTTCCAATTGATCAAACCCTGAAGCAATACGGAGATTGGGGTGCAGCCGGTATCAAATATGGTTTTATGAAGGGCAGTCCCGCAGAGAAAAATCTGTGGACCCGCAAAATCACGGAACTTTGTGCCCAAAATCACCTCCTTTGCGATTTTCATGACGGACCGGTCCATCCCTATGGGCAGATGCGCACCTTCCCCAACGCATTGACCCGTGAATATTGCCATTCCCAACTCGATGCCCACCGCGTTTTTGTGCCTTCCACATTTGTGACAACCGTTTTTGTAAATATGGTTGCAGGCCCTGTGGATATGGATAACGGGATGTTTGATCTTCGCCAGGGAAAAACTACCCGCGTGGATGAAAATCAACCTGTCCCTTCAACACTGGTTTCTGAAGCTGCCCGTACGCTGATTGTCTTTTCGGGGGCCACAATTCTTCCGGATGTCCCTGAGTTTTACAGGAAATATCCCGAATTACTCCGTTTTATTGCGGCACAAAAAATGCCCTGGCGGGAGAGCAAAACCCTTTCAGGCGAAATCGGCCAATTCATTGTTATGGCCCGGCAGGCAGCCGATGGTGTTTGGCTGGTCGGAGCTGCGACAAATGAGTCGTCAAGAGAAATGGATATCCCGCTAAGCTTCTTAAAAACAGGAAAATATGAGGTGACAATTATCCAGGATGGCGATCATGCCCATTACCTCACTAACCGGGAGGTGCTTAAAGTTGAGAAGAAAGCATTAAATCAGGGTGATAAGATACATGTGACGCTTGCTGAAGGGGGCGGTGCCTGCCTGATAATTCAAGCAAAATGACCTGAATTCTAAATTTCATCTATGCCTTAAAGTAGTATAACAGTCTTTAACTACTGTGTAAATTGCTTAATTTGGTTGTGAAATCAGGAGATACCGTCAAAATAGTGTATTTTTATCCCCTGCTGAACGATGGAAAATGAGTGTTTTCAAAAAATACAATATTCATAAAACCTACCAAACAGAATGGAATTCATTCCGGTTGTTTGGTAATATGGATGCCCTCTCGGTTATTTATGAGGGAAATTTTGATTTGCTGCTCAACTATGGACGGAGATTTTGTCAGGAGGAGGCCCTGATTGAAGATGCAATTCAAAATGTATTTGCAAATCTTATTCGCGGACGTGAAAGATTGGGCCAGATCAATCATATTTCGAAATATTTAATGATCGCTCACAGGAATGAACTGTTTGAACTTATTGATAAAAGCAGGAATACAATTGTTACCGGGAAATTACCTGAAATCCTCTTTAAACCTGAATATTCTGTTGAGGAAGAGATTATCGAACAGGAGGGGCAATCGCGACTGAAGAAATTCCTGAAGATCAGTCTTCAGAAACTTACCTCTCACCAGCAGGAAATTCTTTATTTAAAATTTGATGTTGATCTGTCATATGATGATATTTCAAAAACCTTGAATATATCTGTGGAGTCGTGCCGCACCGCCGTTTACAGGGCTGTGAAAATTATTAAAGCTGATTTGGAGGCACTTAAAGAGAAAAATATACATTTCTTCTTTATGACAGTGAGAATACTAACTGGAAATAAATGGGATTAAATTTCACAGGATAGATAGTTATGCTCCTTAAATTTATTTTTCCCACCTACTACCCTAAGTTGGTTAGTTAATATGCCAATAATTAGCGATTTCACAAAACCCTTTTAAATATTTCCTTTGCAAATAAAAGGAAGAAATAATAATATTTTCCGGGCTCTGTAAAGAATCCGAAAAAAAATCTCTTTTCTTGTCTATGCAGATCATTTCTCACCCTCCTTTAGTTTAGAAATTATCCAATGAAAAAAACTATAGCAAAATACGACTTCTCTGATTTTCTTCTTGACGATGAATTTGTCGGTAAGGTCAGCGATCCCTCCTGTTCGGATAGTTATATTATCCGTCTGAAAGAGCAATTTCCAGCACAGGTGAAGAACATTGATATGGCTGTAAAGGTCATGGAGGGGATTGAAAACAAATTTGTGCCATCAACCAAACATCAGAGGCAAAGAGTCTGGTCAGGGATTGTCAAAACTTTTGCCGATGCAAATAGTGACCACAAAAGGAATCATCTGAACATTAAAACCTTATTAAGGATCGCAGCAGGTTTTATTCTGGTGGTAGGGTTAGGGTCAGCGGCATTTTATTTCATCCAAAGCAGGAAAGATTTGTCTATCGATCGCTTTGCTGCATCCAATGCAGTGGTTTATAATCAGTCGCAACTTATTTTGTCGGACGGGAAAAAAGTTGAGGTTCCTTCAGGTGAAGCTAAAATCAGTTATTCCACCGACGGAGCAAACGTAAAAATAAATGATACTTCAGCTGTTGTTCAGTCTGCAAGTGAAGAAAAATATA
>JAHEYS010000120.1 GCA_023251475.1 Prolixibacteraceae bacterium | reverse complement strand
ATATGGAAAAAAATCAGCCACCATTTGCCTATGATGTTGAATTCAACTGTGCAAGATTGAGCCATGAAGAGATCATTAATGTGATAATGAAACTTGCCGATCGCAGGTCACTGCTTTAAAACCTCTGCATTTTCTCTCAGAGAGATTTTCATGGTAAAGTGATCCGGTACTTAAAAATGACGATCTAAATGATTGAAAAAGATGCGTGAAGAGGATAGCGGAAAGATGAATTACCTTAAAGAGTACGGGAAATATTCCAGCCTTTTATTTCAAATGATCGCGATAGCGGCCGTCGGTATTCTTGGAGGAATTGAACTGGATAAATGGCTGAAAATGAGGGCACCGGTCTTTACAATCCTCCTGACTATCTTTATGGCTTTTGTTGCAATATACCACCTTTTCAGAACTATACTGAAAAAATAAGAACCAGGAAACTGAACCAATATAAATTGTTTTATAACTTATAAAGTATATTATCTATGTCTGATTTGTCCAGGAAATTTATCCTTAAAATTTCAGTTTTCTCTTTACTAATTTTTATAATGGCGTCGGTTTTGTTTTCGACTATCCTCAAAGCCTATCATCTTGACGCATTACCCTATCTGATCCTACTTGTCGCTTCTGTTACCACCTTAGGGCATCTTTGGGTAATAAGAGCTTCCGGTCAGAACACGATGAAATTCACTACTGCTTTCATGGCTTCGGTCACCCTGAAATTGATGGTATATCTTTTTTTCATGTTGATATATTTGTTGATTGACCGATCGCAGGTTGTCCCGTTTGTTCTGACATTCATTACATTATATATTTTATTCACGATTTTTGAAGTGGTGCAGGTTCTGGCTGCTATTAAAAAATAATTTAGAAATAGGTTTGCGATACAGACAATTTACTACTTTTGTGCCACAAATTAACGCAATGATAAGATTTTTTACATCACTTTTACTGGTTTTGTTTGCCTTGACAGCCAGCCCCAATTTGCTGAAAGCCAATGAGGAGCATGAACTGTCGGATTCGGTTTCCACAAAGAAATTCAATACCGGAGATCTTATCTTTAATCATATTAAAGACAGTTATGAGTGGCATATTGCAACAGTTGGACATACCCATATATCCATTCCCCTGCCAGTGATGGTGTACAGCCAGCATTCTGGATTTCATTGTTTTATGTCGGGCAAACTTCACCATGGAACCGAATCGTTTGATGGTTTCAGGATTGCCGCAGAGGGAAAATACCAGCGAAAGCTGGTTGAGATTATGGCTGATGGTACCGAGGTCAGACCCTGGGATTTTTCCATTACTAAAAACGTTACCTCGTTGTTTATAAGCATTCTGCTTATATTAATTATCTTTCTGTCCGTTGCCAAAAGATACCGTGATAATTTTGCCAGGGCGCCTAAAGGGCTTCAAAGCTGGCTTGAACCCGTCGTTATTTTTATATGTGATGATATTGCCAAACCTTCGATTGGAAAAGAGAAATATCAAAGATATCTCCCATTTCTTCTGACCATTTTCTTTTTTATTTTTATCAATAACCTGATGGGGCTTGTACCCTTTTTTCCGGGAGGCGCAAATCTTACAGGAGATATTTCGGTTACACTGGTCCTCGCCCTCTTTACATTTGTGATTACAAGCTTCAGTGGTTCACGCGATTACTGGGTCCATTTGGTAAATGCACCGGGTATTCCGCTGTGGCTAAAATTGCCACTGCCATTAATGCCAATAGTTGAGATTATGGGTGTTTTTATTAAGCCTTTCGTATTAACCATCCGTCTGTTTGCAAACATAACAGCCGGTCATATTGTAGCATTGGGCTTTTATAGTTTGATTTTTATATTTGCAGAGAAAAGTATTATTGCCGGTTACGGTATATCTGTCCTTTCAATTGCATTTACGGTATTTATGGGAATTCTGGAATTGCTGGTAGCATTTATTCAGGCTTACGTATTTACTTTATTATCTGCGCTCTACATAGGTTTAGCACTTGAGAAACACGAACACCATGCCTGAAAAACCTGTTAATATGGTTTAAGAGAATGCATTTTTAGATTGGAATTTATCAAAGATTATATAACAAAACAATTTAATTATTTAAACATTAATTCGTATGATGACATTAGCTGTAATTTTACAAGTAGCTGCAAATGTAGCGATTGCAAAAATGGGTGCAGGAATAGGTGCAGGATTGGCCGCAATAGGTGCTGGCATCGGCATTGGTCGTATCGGAGGTTCAGCAGTAGAGGCAATTGCACGTCAGCCTGAAGCGGTTGGTGATATCCGTTCCAACATGATTGTTGCAGCTGCGTTGATTGAAGGGGTAGCATTCTTTGCAATTGTTATCTGCTTTTTGATCATATTTGTATAATCATCTTATTTACTGATTATTATTCAATAATCATCAGGGTGGCGTATGATTTGTTGACCAACAAAAATTTATCATTATGGGATTAGTAATGCCGGAATTCGGGTTGTTTTTTTGGATGTTGTTATCCTTTTCAATCTTACTGTTTCTTCTCAAACGATTTGCCTGGGGCCCGATTTTGAAAGGGCTGGCCGACCGTGAAATGTCGATCGAAGAGGCTTTAAAGTCAGCCGAAAATGCAAAGGAAGAGATGCTGAATTTGCAGGCCGGAAACGAAAAGATCTTAAAAAAGGCAATTTTCGAGCGGGAAACAATCGTAAAGGAGGCGCGCGAACTGAAAGAATCGATCATTCGTGATGCGCGTAATGAAGCGACCATTGAGGCAAATAAAGTAATGGACCATGCAAGGGCTTCCATCGAAAGGGAGCGGATTGCAGCGATCAGTGAGATTAAAAGCCTGATTGCAAATTTCTCTGTTGAAATTGCCGAAAGAATATTGCAGGAAAAGCTGGCTGATGAAAGCAAGCAAAAAGAGCTGATTCAAAATTACATTGATCAGATCAATCTTAATTAAACTGATTGAAGATGGACGAGGGTAAAATCGCCGTAAGATATTCGAAAGCATTATTGGGTTTAGCCAGGGAAAGAGGGGTAACGGAATCTGTGAAAATCGACATGGATACGATTTATCACCTTTTTGAAACCTTCCCCAGGTTTAGTCAGGTACTCGAAAGTCCGGTCATTAAATTAAAAGAGAAGGTGGCGTTTTTTGAGGAGGTCTTCAAAAAAAATGTGAATTCCACTACCTATTCTTTCCTGTTACTCCTTCTTACCAACCATCGTGAAGCCTATCTCAGGAATATTTCAAGAATTTTCCTTGAATCGTGCCGGCAGGAAGCCGGGTATAAGGAAGCCAGACTAAGAAGTGCCATTGCAATTGACACAGCCACTGTGGAGCAGTTTAAGGTATTCATCCGGAAACATTTTAATACAGAAGTTGATTTAACATGCTCGGTGGATGAAAATCTTATTGGCGGATTTGTATTGCAGGTTGAAGATCAGCAAATTGATGCAAGTGTGTCCGCCAAACTTACAAAGCTTAAAAGAGAACTTCTGGCAAGTCAGAGTTAATATACGAGAACAAAAGAATAAAATAATTAAATGTTGATATTATGGCTGGAATAAAACCTGCTGAAGTTTCCGAAATCCTGAAAAAACAGTTGGATGGTTTCAAAAGTGAAGCCGAATATGCCGAAATTGGAACTGTATTGCAGGTAGGTGATGGTATTGCCCGTGTGTATGGTTTATCAAATATTCAGTCAAACGAAATGGTTGAATTCAGTTCCGGGGTAATGGGTATTGTTTTAAACCTCGAGGAAGATAACGTAGGTTGTGTTCTGTTGGGTTCTTCAGAGAAAATAAAGGAAGGTGATCATGTTAAAAGGACCAATAAAATCGCTGCAATCAATGTCGGCGAAGGTCTGCTTGGCCGTGTAATCAATACACTTGGCCAGCCGCTCGACGGTCAGGGGCCTATCACTGGTAAGCTTTATGAGCTTCCTTTTGAGCGAAAAGCACCGGGTGTTATCTACCGTCAACCGGTGACGGAACCTCTACAGACTGGTATCAAAGCAATTGATGCGATGATTCCTATCGGCCGGGGACAGCGTGAGTTGATCATCGGTGATCGTCAGACCGGAAAGACAGCTATTGCAATTGATACCATTATAAATCAGAAAGAATTTTACGAAAAGGGTGAGCCGGTTTATTGTATTTATGTTGCCATTGGACAAAAAGGGTCTACCGTAGCCAATATTGCAAAAATACTTGATGAAAACGGAGCAATGCCTTATACGGTGATTGTGATGTCTACCTCATCCGATCCGGCTGCACTCCAGTTCTACGCCCCTTTCGCCGGAGTTGCCATTGGCGAATTTTTCAGAGACACTGGCCGCTCAGCACTGATTGTTTATGACGATTTATCAAAACAGGCGGTCGCATACCGTGAGGTTTCTCTGTTGTTGCGTCGTCCGCCGGGTCGTGAGGCATATCCTGGTGATGTTTTCTATCTTCACTCCCGGTTACTCGAGCGTGCCGCTAAAATAAATGCTACAGAAGCTGTTGCCAGTCAAATGAATGACGTACCAGATTCGATCAGACACTTATTAAAGGGTGGTGGTTCATTAACCGCTCTTCCGATTATTGAGACCCAGGATGGCGACGTGTCGGCTTACATTCCGACCAACGTAATCTCCATTACAGATGGTCAGATTTTCCTTGAATCAAACCTGTTTAACGCAGGTATCAGACCAGCGATAAATGTCGGTATTTCGGTCTCCCGTGTCGGTGGAAATGCCCAGATAAAAGCAATGAAAAAGGTAGCTGGAACGTTGAAAATAGCGCAGGCTGAATTCCGTGAACTTGAAGCATTCTCCAAATTCAGCTCCGATCTTGATCCTGCAACCAAAGCGGTGCTCGAAAAAGGGACCCGTAACCTTGAAATCCTTAAACAACATCAGTTTTCACCGATGAAGGTTGAGAAACAGATTGCGATTTTGTATTGCGGAACCCAGGGCCTTTTATCCGCTGTTCCAAAACACCTTGTCCAGGAATTTGAAATTGAGTTTTTGGAAGTTCTGGATGCAAAATATAAGGATACCCTTGAATCACTTAGCCGGGGTGTAATCACTTCCGCAGAAACAGATGTTCTCGAAAAAGTTTCCCAGGAAGTTGCCATGAGGTATTCGGTTGAAAGATCTGAATAAAATAAATAAAAGAGACAGAAAAATCAGAGAATGGCGAATTTAAAAGACATACGGACCAGAATCGCAAGTGTGAAATCGACCCAGCAGGTAACCAGCGCCATGAAAATGGTTTCTGCTGCCAAGCTGCGTAAGGCACAGGATGCCATAATACAGATGCGTCCCTATGCCGATAAACTCAATGAAATACTGTCCAATGTCAGCGGAAATCTTGATTCAGACGTTGAGAATAAATATGCGGAGCGAAAAAACAAGGATCGGATTCTGATCATAGCAATAACCTCCAACAGAGGACTTTGCGGAGGTTTCAATTCAAATGTGGTCCGCAGAACTTCGGAACTTTTATCGGTTACATTTAAAGAACAGTCGAAAAAATCAAAAGTCGACGTTATTGCAATCGGTAAAAAAGCTGTTGACGGCTTAAAATCAAAAGGAATCATCGTAACGAATAGTTATCTGGATATTTACGAAAAGCTGAGTTTTGCCAGTGTGAGTGAAATTGCCCAATCGGTAATGGACAGCTATGCGCAGGGAACATACGATCACGTTGAGCTGGTTTACAATCAGTTCAAAAATGCAGCGGTACAGAATCTTGTCAATGAGCAGTTCCTGCCGGTTAAAATAAATAGGACAAATGGAGTCAAATCCCGAAAAGGTAAAATGCAGTCATCCTATCTGTTTGAGCCTTCCAAACAGGAAATTGTGGTAAATATAATTCCTCAATCGCTTAAGATACAGTTTTTTAAGGCGATTCTTGATTCAGTTGCCGCAGAACATGGGGCACGTATGACCGCGATGCACAAGGCTACCGATAACGCATTCGAATTGATCCGTGAACTGAAACTAAATTACAATAAGGCACGCCAGGCATCAATAACCAATGAAATTCTGGAGATTGTCAGTGGTGCAAATGCCATGAAAAGTTAGTGTACAGTTCATCGTTTATAATTATTTAGATTACAAAATTCAATAAAACAGAGAAATATGTCGCAATCCAAAGGCAAAATCGTTCAGGTTATCGGACCTGTTGTTGATGTCAGCTTCGAGCATGGGGGAAGTGAGCTACCTAAAATATTTGATGCGCTCGAAATAATACGTGAAAACGGTCAGGTGTTAATTCTTGAATGTCAACAACATATCGGAGAACAAACCATCCGGTCGGTCGCAATGGACTCGACCGACGGGCTTTCACGCGGTATGGAGGTCATTTCAACCGGTAAGGCAATTTCAATGCCTGTCGGTGATGAAATTAAGGGACGGTTACTCAATGTAATTGGGGAAGCGATAGATGGAATCGGACCGATACCGAAAGAGCGGAGTTATGAAATTCATAACGATCCCCCAAGATTCGAAGATCTCTCCACTGAAAAAGAGGTACTCTTTACCGGTATTAAGGTAATCGATTTGCTGGAACCCTATTCAAAAGGGGGTAAAATCGGTCTCTTTGGTGGCGCCGGTGTTGGCAAGACCGTAATTATCATGGAGTTAATCAACAATATTGCAAAGAAATATGACGGACAATCGGTCTTTGCAGGAGTTGGTGAAAGAACCCGCGAAGGAAATGACCTGCTTCGGGAGATGATCGAATCGGATGTAATAAAATATGGAGAAGCTTTCAAGCGCGATATGTTGAAGGGTGGCTGGGACCTCTCCCTGGTGGACAAGAGTGAACTCGTCAAATCAAAAGCCACGCTGGTTTTTGGTCAGATGAACGAACCACCTGGCGCCCGCGCAAGGGTTGCCCTGGCAGGACTTGCTGTGGCCGAATACTTCCGTGACGGCGATAAAAAAGGTAAAGGGAATGATATCCTTTTCTTTGTTGACAATATTTTCAGATTTACCCAGGCGGGTTCTGAGGTCTCTGCATTGCTGGGCCGTATGCCCTCTGCGGTGGGTTATCAACCCACCCTTGCAACGGAAATGGGAATTTTACAGGAACGGATCACCTCCACTAAATATGGTTCTATCACCTCTGTTCAGGCAGTTTACGTACCGGCAGATGACCTGACTGACCCGGCGCCGGCAACCACTTTTGCCCATCTTGACGCGACTACGGTATTGAACCGGAAAATCTCGGAAATGGGTATTTATCCCGCCGTAGATCCCCTCGATTCAACGTCAAGAATCCTTTCACCGGACATCGTCGGCAGGGAACATTATGACACCGCTCAGCGTGTAAAAGAACTATTACAACGGTACCGTGAACTTCAGGATATTATCGCGATTCTTGGTATGGACGAACTATCGGAAGCTGATAAATTAATTGTCCACAGGGCACGTCGGGTTCAGCGGTTCTTATCTCAACCATTCCACGTTGCGGAACAATTCACAGGGATGAAAGGGGTGTGGGTCTCTATTGAGGATACCATCAAAGGGTTCAATGCCATTATCGATGGTAAAGTGGATCAATATCCCGAAACAGCCTTTAGTATGGTAGGGACAATTGATGAGGCAATCGAAAAAGGGGAGAAATTACTTGCCGAATCAAAATAAGATGCAAAAACCGATTCATAAATCACTTTTATAATGTACCTCGAAATCATAACACCGGAAAAATTGCTGTTCGAAGGAGATATAACAATTATCAAACTGCCTGGTACGCTGGGGTATTTCGAGATTATGCAGAATCATGAGTCAATTATTTCAACACTCATGCAAGGAAAAATTAAGGTGAAGGAGACCAACGGCATCATTACCTATTTTGAAATCAAAGGGGGATTAGTGGAGGTTTCAAATAATGAAGTTAAGGTTCTTGTTGAATCAGAAGATCATACAAATATTTAGTATTAGAAATATACCGATAAAAATCCGTCGCCTCCACAAGGTGACGGATTTTTTTTTAATCCTTAAACTGAAATTACTGTCCGGGAAAAAACCAAAGTTTCTTCGCTACGATCATAATGACAGCGAGCTATTGGGTTGGAGGTGAGTGTCCAAAAACTCTGTGTACCTCTGTTTACCTCTGTAGTTCTCTGTAGTTCTCTGTGTAATTAACTGTTTCACTGAGAGAAAAGGAGCAATTTTTAAGTTTTTGGACAGCCTCTTATTTTCTGAATATTTGTCATTCCGGGCGAAATAAAGTTTAGGTTAACCTTCCCTGGTCCATTAAAGAATCTCAACCACATTGCGGAGTGTCGAATGCCGGAAATCGGCTGCAAATTTTATCTTCTGACTTTCAGTTTGTAAGGAAGAAGTCAATAGTAAAAACTCTTTGACAAAAAATAATCGGAATTAATTTCATTTTTTTTATCTGGAATTCATTTAATTAATCTTCCTTTTTTTAATTTTGGCAATCAGGGATCGATCAGACCGGTGTGTGCCGCGTTCCATCCAAATCAACAGCAAAATAGCAGACCACATTTTTTTACATATCAATAACATAAACAAATGACAACGAACTATTTTAAAAATTACCCGAATCAGGAAGGCTTTTTTGAAGAATATGGCGGAAGTTTTATCCCGCCAAATCTGCAGGCAGAGATGGAAAAAATCACGGATGCCTATTATTCAATCAGCAAATCTCACCATTTCATCTCTGAATTACGGAGTATTCGTAAACATTACCAGGGAAGACCGACGCCTGTCTATTATTGTAACAGGTTATCCACAAAATACGGGGGGAGGATCTATTTAAAACGTGAAGATCTGAACCATACGGGGGCCCACAAACTTAACCATTGCATGGGAGAAGCGTTACTTGCCAAATATCTGGGTAAGAAAAAACTGATCGCTGAGACCGGTGCAGGCCAGCATGGCGTCGCACTTGCTACTGCTGCCGCCTATTTTGGACTGGAATGCGAAATTCATATGGGTGAAGTGGATATCATCAAGGAACATCCAAATGTTGTAAGAATGAAAATTCTTGGCGCCAAAGTAGTGCCTGTCTCTTTTGGACTAAAAACGTTAAAGGAAGCAGTCGATTCAGCTTTCGGCGCTTATATGCAGGATGCAGAAAATAGTATTTACTGTATTGGATCGGTCGTAGGCCCGCACCCTTTTCCAATGATGGTACGCGATTTCCAACGCGTGGTGGGAATCGAAGCAAAGGAGCAGTTTATGGAAATGACAGGTGAACTTCCCGATAATGTTGTCGCGTGCGTTGGCGGAGGAAGTAATGCGATGGGGATATTTTCAGCATTTCTTGATGATCAGGAATGTAAACTTTTTGGTGTGGAACCTGCAGGACGGTCGCTGGACTTAGGTGAACATGCTGCTACAATGACACTTGGAAAGCCAGGAATGATCCATGGTTTTAAGTGTTACCTGCTTCAGGATGAAAAAGGGGAACCGGCTCCGGTTTATTCGGTTGCCAGCGGTTTGGACTATCCGGGTGTCGGACCAGAACATTCCATGTTAAAGGACTGGAAACGTGTTTCATATGAAACAGCTACAGATCAGGAGACCATTGATGCATTTTACGAGTTAAGCCGCCTTGAAGGGATTATTCCTGCACTGGAAAGCGCTCATGCAGTTGCTCATGCCATGAAACTGGCAAAGGAGAACCCAAGACAGTCAATCCTGGTAAACCTTAGCGGTCGTGGCGATAAAGACATCGATTTTGTGATGGACACTTACGGTTTGCCTGAATAGGCTTTTAGGAGAGGACGGCCTTGGGCTGATAGTACAAAAAATCGGTTTTCGAGGTTTAGCCTCATTTTATTAATCACCAGGATCCAATATTACAAACCCCGAAATCAGGAATCACCTGTTTCGGGGTTTGTATTTCATAAACATTATCTATAAGTACTGTTATATTTATGTAAGCTAACAAATTACATCTATCTAAGTGATTTAGGTATAAACACTGAAGGTTAAAAACATCATACCAATATCCGGACCTTGGGGATATCTTTAATAGAATTGGGGTTTCCCCGCATACACTAACGACCATCCAATTATTTTAAAAATATTATTGATTATTATAAAAATAATGTGTATATTTAGTGTAACCATTAATTAAATAGCATATGAATGCTATACCCCCAAATTTAAATGGTTCAGATGGTACCGGGAAAGTAATCTCTGTTCGCGGTAGTGTGGTAGATATAAGTTTTAGTAGCCACCTGCCTCCGGTATACACGCTGTTAAAAGCCGGAAACAGTGAACAAATCCCGATTGAAATTCTCTCACATCTTGATGCGCATCGTGTTCGTGGAGTTGCATTAACCCCTACCCAGGGGCTGGCAAGGGGAATGACCGTTAAAAATACGGGTGGTCCCCTGAAAGCGCCTGTCGGCAAAGGAATCTTTTCACGAATGTTTGATGTTTTTGGGAATACCATCGACCGTCAGGGTGAATTGTCAGATGTGCACTGGCGATCCATCCATCAGTATCCCCCTCCGCTGGGGAAACGTTCCACTCAATCGGAAATTTTTGAAACAGGTATTAAACTCATTGATGTGCTCGTGCCACTTGAACGCGGCGGTAAAGCGGGGCTTTTCGGTGGCGCCGGAGTAGGTAAAACGGTACTGCTTACCGAGATGATTCATAACATGATAGGACATCATGAAGGGATGAGCATTTTTTGTGGTATTGGGGAGCGTTGCCGCGAAGGGGAAGAATTATACCGTGAAATGAAAGATGCCGGTGTGTTGCAAAATATGGTGATGTTATTCGGCCAGATGAATGAACCACCCGGAGCGCGCTTCCGAATCGGTCAGGCGGCCCTCACAATGGCAGAGTATTTCCGGGACGATGAACACCGGGATGTATTATTACTTATGGATAATATTTTCCGGTTTATCCAGGCTGGAATGGAGATTTCGGGATTAATGGGGCAAATGCCATCTCGTCTGGGATATCAGCCTACTCTGTCGACTGAATTGTCGCGGCTGGAAGAACGTATTGCCAATACCGACACGGGCGCCATTACCGCTATTCAGGCAGTCTATGTTCCGGCTGATGACTTGACGGACCCGGCATCGGTGCATACCTTTTCTCACCTCTCTGCATCGATTGTCCTTTCCAGAAAACGGGCAAGTGAAGGGTTATATCCAGCCATTGATCCACTGCAGTCCAGCTCTAAAATGGCAACACCGGGAATTGTCAGTGACCGGCACTACAGTCTGGCGCAGGATATCAGACAAACACTGGCACAATACGAAGATCTTAAGGATATTATAGCAATGCTCGGATTGGAGCAACTCTCATCAGATGATCGTAAAGTAGTATTTCGTGCCCGGAAACTGGAACGCTTTCTCACTCAGCCATTCTTTACCACCGAGCAATTCAGCGGAATCCCGGGGAAACTCGTTACACTTAAAAACGCACTCGATGGATGTGAAATGATCCTGCAGGATAAGCTGGATGACTATCCTGAGCGTGCCTTCTATATGATTGGGGGGATAAATGATCTTAAAAAATAGCCGGTTGGCTGCTTAATATGGAACCAATACTCATGAACCTGAAAATCCTGCTTCCTTTTGAGGTCTTCGCCGATCTGAAAGGGATTAGGCGCATTGTTGCTGAAACACTGCATGGTTCCTTCGGCTTATGGCCAAAACGGCTTGATTGCACAGCAGCTTTGGCTCCGGGGATTTTACAGTACGAAACAGAAACCGGAAGCGTTGTATACATAGCTATTGATGAGGGGATTCTTGTTAAAGCCGGCCCTGACGTTCTGGTATCTGTACGCAACGCAATAGGAGGAGCAGCGCTTGGTAATTTGCATAAAGCGATAGAAAAGGATTTTATGAATATTGGTGAACATGAAAAAAAAGTGCGTTCGGTAATGGCAAAACTTGAACTGGGATTTATCCGCAGGTTTGAGGAATTCCGTAAAAAATAAATAATACAATGCAAAGCATCAAAAATCCCAGGGAGTTTAAACAGATGGTTGGATCCAAAGAAACCCGAAAATTAAAGGAGAAGCATAATTCCAAACGGGGGGTCCTTTTCGGCTTAGGCATGTTTGGATTGGTAGGTTGGTCAGTTGTAGTCCCTACGCTGCTCGGTGCTTTTCTGGGTGTTTGGCTGGACAGGCATTTCCCGGGGAAACAATCCTGGACTCTTACACTTCTATTGATAGGTTTGATTTTGGGATGTGTGAGTGCATATCACTGGTTGTCACGCGAAGAAAAGGATATTCATAAAGACGGGGAGGAAAAAAATGAATGAGATTGGTATAATCATATTGATACTATTAACAGGATTTATCCTGGGTGTATTCTTTTTTGGTACGCTTTGGTGGACTACAAATAGAGGTGTTGTATCAAAATTACCCGCTCTTTGGTTTTTGGGAAGTTTTTTTATTCGTATGAGTATCACAGTAACAGTATTATATTTCATCTCTCGCCGCCACTGGGAAAGTGTACTGGTATGTTTGTTAGGCTTTATTATTGCCAGGGTAATGATTATGCGGTTTACCCGGCGATCTGAGATCAATCAAAACCAATAAATAAGGGGGATTATTATGAGAATTAGTCCTGATGATATCGTTTTATTTGAATATGGCTTTGTGAAACTTAATGCTACAATAGTCACCACCTGGATATTGATGCTTGTTATGGTCATTGGATCGATATCCATCACCCGAAAACTGGTCATCGGGACAAAAATCTCACGATGGCAAAGTACACTTGAAATCATTGTTATCGGCATAAAAAATCAAATTGAAGAGGTAGGATTACACAAGTCAGAGACCTATATCGGATTCCTGGGAACTTTGTTTTTATTCCTGTTTGTTTCGAACCTGCTCACCATTTTACCGGTCTATGAACCACCAACCAGTTCACTTTCAACCACTGCAGCACTGGCAATATCCGTTTTTTTTGCAGTACCCGTATTTAATATCATGGAGCATGGAATTTTAAACTACCTAAAATCGTATGTGAAGCCATTGTTTATCATGCTCCCTTTTCATATTATCAGCGAGTTTTCGCGTACCCTCGCACTGGCTGTTCGTTTATTCGGGAACATGATGAGCGGAGTCATGATCCTGGGTATTTTAATCACAATTACACCCTTTATTTTCCCGATCGTAATGACCGCTTTTGGTTTGCTTACCGGTACAGTTCAGTCATATATATTTACAATCCTTGCGTCAGTTTTTATTGCTGCTGCCGCACATGAATCGGAAAAAGAATTAAAGAATTAAGAATTAATGAATTAAAAACTTTAAAATAAGGAGGATAAACTTATGGACAACATCACAATTATCGGAGCAGTTTCAATTATTATTGCCGGTATGACCATGGCGATAGGAAGCATAGGTCCCGCGTTGGGCGAAGCCAGGGCGGTAGTATCAGCGCTGGCATCTATTGCTCAGCAACCTGATGTGGCATCTACTATTACACGTACTTTATTTGTTGGCCTTGCAATGATTGAATCAATGGCAATATACTGTTTTGTGGTATCGATGATTCTTCTCTTTGCTAATCCATTTTGGAATTTCATGATTACAAAAGTTACGGGAGGCTGATTATGTTATTCGACTGGTTCACACTTGTTGCACAATTGGTTAATTTTCTCGTTCTGGTCTGGCTTTTGAAGCGTTATTTATACAAGCCGATTCTCAGTGCTATCGATGAACGTGAAAAATTAATTGCCAGGCAATTGCATGAAGCTGAATCAAGTAAGGTTGATGCAAACAGGGAGCTTGAGGACTTTCAGCAAAAAAACAACATGTTAAATCAGCAACGCCACGAACTGTTAAATAATGCGATAAGCGAAGTGAATGCCGAACGCCTTAAACTTCTGGAACAAACACGGATTGAAGTCGAATCATTACGTTTACGATTACAGGAATCGCTGAAAATTGAGCAGCAAAATCTGGGTTCCGAAATTATTCGCCGTACCCGGACTGAAGTTTTTGCAATTGTTCGAAAAACGCTTGAGGACCTGGCCTCGGCTAATCTGGAGAATCAGATAGCTGGCGTATTTATAAGTCGGATTAATGGATTAAATCCGGATGAGAAGGAGTTGCTTTTTTCGGCGTTAAACCACACTACAGGGGAGGTTTCTGTTCGAAGCATGTTTGATGTTCCACTGGTACAGCAAGCTGCAATACAAAAAGCCCTTAAAAGCAATTTTAATATTGCGACAGAAATAAAGTTTGAAACTGCACCACAACTGGTGTGTGGGATAGAACTGGTCACCAACGGATATAAGGTGTCCTGGACCATAGAAGAGTATCTCAAATCACTGGAAAACCATATCGGGGTGCTTTTGAATGAGCATAAAGAATTGAAGACCGAAAAGATCACTTAAGGGAATACTTGGAAATCGTTATGGAAACTACAGGATTACAGGGTCTTATAGAGCAGGCATTAAATGGGATAAATCAATCGCTGGATCATTATGCACCACAACTAATCCCAAGGGAGGTAGGTATAATCACCTCTTTATCAACAGGTATTGTTAAGGTTTCGGGACTTCCGGGGGTTGGTTTTGAAGAAATATTGAAATTCCCGCATGATTTATATGGAATTGCCTTTAATGTTGATGAAGATGAAGTTGGCGTAGTTCTCCTGGGCGAATACGCTCATCTTCATGCAGGTGATGAAGTGGAGCGTACGGGACGTGTTATGGATGTACCAGTAAGCGAATCACTTATAGGGCGGGTTATTAATCCTTTGGGAGAACCGCTTGATGAAAAAGGGGGCATCATTTTTAACAAACGTTTACCCATTGAACGCCCTTCACCTGCAATTGTTGACCGTGAACCTGTAATCGTTCCGTTACAGACAGGATTGAAAGTAATAGATGCATTAATTCCTGTCGGACGGGGTCAGCGGGAATTAATCATGGGCGACCGGCAAACCGGGAAAACAGCCATTGCGATAGATACTATTATTAATCAGCATGATCAGAACGTGTTATGCATTTATTGTGCGATTGGTCAGCGTGCGGCAAGCGTGGCTAAAGTTGTGGCCGACCTTCGGGAAAAGGGGGCCATGGATTACACCATTGTGATCGTTACCGAAGGAAATGATGCTCCAGGTCTGAATTTTATCGCCCCATATGCCGCTACCAGTATTGGTGAATATTTTATGGAAAAGGGGAAGGATGTGCTTATCGTATATGATGATCTTACCCATCATGCCCGTGCCTACCGCGAGATATCGCTTTTATTGCGTCGGCCTCCGGGTCGAGAGGCTTTCCCCGGAGATATTTTTTATATCCATTCGCGCCTTTTGGAACGTTCGACACATTTATGCAAGGAACTCGGAGGGGGTTCTTTAACTGCCCTGCCCATTGTGGAAACCGAAGCTCAGAATATTTCAGCCTATATTCCCACAAACCTGATATCCATAACCGATGGCCAGATTTATCTTTCACCGACCTTGTTCGAATTAGGTGTTCTTCCGGCAGTGGATGTAGGTATGTCGGTTTCGCGTGTTGGCGGTAAGGCGCAGCGGCCTGCCTACCGCTCAGTAACAGCAGCTTTAAAGCTGGCCTATTCACAATTTGAAGAGCTGGAAACTTTTGCAAAGTTCGGTACCCGGCTCGATGAAAATACACGGAAAATAATCGAACATGGACGCCGGATACGGGCCTGTCTGAAACAACCGGCATCGGCGCCGATTACCTTATCAGAACAAATAGTTGTATTACTGGCACTTACAAATGGATTTTTTGATCCTGTACCACTTCCCCTTATGAAAGAGGCGGAAAAGACATTACGGAAAACCGCTTCCGAACTTCCCCGGGATATCCGGCAGCGGTTTGTTGCTGCCACTCCTTTTAGCGACGAAGATCGGCAATTAATTTTACAACTTGCAGAAAATGCACTTAAACCATTTACGGAACAATCATGAGTGATACACTGCAAAGCTTACGGCGTAAGATTAACGGAGCAGGAGATCTCAAATCTGTTGTTCGTACCATGAAGGTTTTGGCGGCTTCCAATATTTTACAATATGAAAAAGCGGTAATTTCATTGGCTGAATACTACAGAACCGTTGAACTGGGATTGTTTGTTTGTTTTCAGGGAGCAGGAGAACTATCTGTAAATGAAAAGGCAGGATCCAATCAGACCGGGAGAACCGGGGCCATTGTTTTTGGTTCTGATCAGGGATTAGTCGGACAATTTAATGATGTGCTTGCAGGGTTTACAAGCCGAATACTTGAAAATCTTCCGGGTGAAAAAAGGATATGGACAATTGGTGAGCGGATGCAGACAAGATTGGAGGATAACGGATTATCAATTGCCGGATTATATTCAGTCCCAAATTCTGTCAATACGATAACCCCCCTTATTGGTCAGATACTTCTCGAAAGTGATATCCAACAGGAAAAGGGAGAAATTTCGCAATTGTATATTTTTCATAACAGGCCTAAACCCGGAGCAATTTATGAACCCCTTGTGCAGCGTCTTTTACCGCTCGATGAAAAATGGTACAGCACCGTTGCCCAACTGAAATGGCCGACAAACAATATCCCTGAAGCAATAAATGGATTAGCGCCTACTTTACACGGACTTATACGTCAATACCTTTTTATTTCCCTGTTCAGAGCTTGCGCCGAATCACTGGCCAGTGAGAATGCCAGCAGATTAGCCGCAATGCAGCGGGCAGAAAAAAATATTGAGGAACTGCTCGAAGATCTGAACCGGGTATTTCATCGTTTGCGCCAAAGTACTATTGACGAGGAGCTGTTTGATGTGATTTCGGGATCCGAAGCCCTGGCAAAAGGCAATTGATTAAATTAAAACGACAACAGGGATTGAGAATTTTGATAAGATTCTTAATCCCTGTTGTACACTATTTTAAACCGTTAGCGAGGATTGCGGAACAACTGTCGCCGCTCACCGGTGCCTTCCGGTGAAGGGCGGGAATAATTCGGACGCTGTGGTCGTTGTTGCTGCTTTGGAGCCTTCACGGGATGATGATCGATCAACGGGAAAGGATGATTTTCAATAACCGGAATCTTTTTGCGGATCAGTTTTTCAATGTCCTTTAAGAAGGCTTTTTCTTCTGCATCGCAAAATGAGAAAGCAGTTCCTTTAGCCCCTGCCCTGCCGGTACGACCAATGCGGTGAACATAAGTCTCCGAAATATTCGGCAGTTCATAGTTGATTACAAACTCCATCTCATCCACATCAATTCCACGGGCAGCAATGTCTGTAGCTACCAAAACCCTTGTTGTCTGATCTTTAAAGTTTGCCAACGCCCTTTGCCTTGCATTTTGGGCTTTATTCCCGTGAATTGCCTCAGCTTTAATATTATGACGTAACAGATCTTTAACAACTTTATCAGCTCCATGTTTTGTGCGGGTAAAAACCAGGGCCGATTTTATATTCTGGTCACTTAAGACTTCAATTAACAGTGCACTTTTGTTCCCCTTATCAACAAAGTAAATAAATTGTTCGATAATATCCACCGTCGGCTGACCGGGGGTAATCTCCACTTTTTTAGGATTTTTGAGGATGGTGTCCGCAAGTTTTACGATTTCCGGAGGCATCGTTGCAGAGAAAAAGAGCGACTGACGCTTGCGCGGAAGGGCCGCAAGCACTTTTTTAACGTCGTGGATAAATCCCATATCCAACATACAATCGGCCTCATCGAGTACAAAAATCTCGATATCCCGGAGCGAAATAAATCCCTGATTCATTAAATCCAGCAGCCGGCCTGGAGTAGCGACAAGGATGTCTACCCCTTTTTGCAGGGCCTGAGTTTGTGAAAACTGATTAACACCGCCAAATATAACCGTATAGGCCAATTTGGTATGTCTTCCGTAATTTTTAAAGCTTTCACCGATCTGAATTGCAAGTTCGCGAGTGGGAGTTAAAATTAAACTCCTGATTTTCTTTCGTTTATCGTATGACTGACTGTTGCTTAACAACTGTAGGATTGGAATGGCAAATGCTGCCGTCTTTCCGGTTCCTGTCTGGGCGCATCCCAATAAATCGGCGCCGTCTAATACAATCGGAATTGCCTGGGCCTGAATTGGAGTTGGGATGGAATAACCTTCTTCGTGGAGTGACTGAAGAATTGGTTCAATAATTTCTAATGACTTAAATGGCATGAATAATTTTTAATGAACGATCATATTAAAAAAATAAATATGATCAGCTTTAATGATATATCCGGCAAAGATACGATTAAAAACCGATTTTGAGGAATTCTGGTTTTTTGTGGTGTGAAGACACCATTTAACCCCTGCAACTGCCCGTTATCGTCTAAAACTTTAAAACCTGATCCGGATATTGGGTTACTTTCTATTCATTTTCAATTCTGTAAATTCTGCTTCAGACATTATGCTGATTCAGAGTTTATTGAATTGAAGAATTGTACTTTGGGTTAAAAATCAATTTATATTGAAGACTGTTTGCACCAAAGTTGATTAATAATCCTCTTGCAAAGTCATAGGCAACAACATAATTTTTTGCTTGTGCAAGATGAACATCTTCTAAATTAATCACGGCCTTAATTTCAACAATAACTTTGTCTTCAACCACGAAATCAGCCCTTCGCGTACCAACATCATACCCTTTATAAAAGATGGTTTGCTCTACTTCGCGGCCATAATCTAAACTGGCTTTATCAAATTCTATCGAGAGGCATCTCTGATAGATCACTTCCTGGAAACCATTACCCAACGTATTGTGCACATCCATTGCACAACCGATAATTTTATACGTTAATTCATCTTTTTCCATGTATCTTGTTTATTTAATATGTCAGCATCAGAATTTTCAGAATTATAAAATTTTCAGAATTTATTTTCATATTCTGGTTATTCTTCATTACACATTTTATATTGACGACTAACCCATTCAGTTTTTTTCAGATTAAATTCGTATCGGGATTTATTTAAAAATTATTGAAATGAAAATCTGGAATGCAGTTGAAATAATCACGGATAACGGCGAAATTAAAAAGGGTATCGCCCCATTAATTATTTCTGCAAGCCGATCAACCGATATTCCAGCCTTTCATTCTGAATGGCTGATAAACAGGTTAAAGAAGGGTTATGTCTGCTGGATCAACCCATTTAACCGGGCTAATCCTCAATATATTTCGTTTCAGGAAGCACATTTGTTTGTCTTCTGGTCAAAAAATCCATTTCCACTTATAAGGCACCTCCCCTATCTCGATGATCTTGGATTGAACTACTATTTCCAATATACGCTCAACAACTACGAAATTGAGGGTTTTGAGCCAAATGTGCCACCGATAAAAAGTCGGATCGAGACTTTTATCCGCCTTTCGGAATTGATAGGGAAAGAAAAAGTCATCTGGCGGTTTGATCCTTTGTTACTGACCGGAGAACTGACTGTGAGGAAATTATTGACGAGAATTTGGGAACTTGGAAACCAATTGGTCAACCACACGGATAAACTTGTTTTTAGCTTTGCCGATATCCTTTCGTATCAAAAGGTGCAACACAACCTTATCCGGGAAACAAACTTCTATAATAAAACGGATATTCATCTGGCTGAATTTACAATTGAACAGAAAACCAGGTTCGCCGAAGGGATTCAAAGAATCCTAAAGGAATGGCAGAAAATTAACCCCGGCTTTCAAATCGCCACCTGCGCTGAAGATATCGATCTGGAAAAACAGGAGATAGCTCATAACAAATGTATTGATGATGAGTTAATTGCAAAACTATTTTCAAAAGACAGGAAGTTGATGGAGTTACCTGGTATAAAACCTGAAGAGCAATTGCTTTTTGGTGAAGAAGTTAAGACTAAAAGGACTAACCTAAAAGACAAAGGTCAGCGGAAAATGTGTGGCTGTATGATCAGTAAAGATATCGGATCATACAACACCTGCAACCATCTTTGCGTTTACTGCTATGCAAATACATCACCCTCTGTCGTGATGAAGAATTTGCAGGATTTAAGTCCTGATTCAGAAAGTATTTTGCCAATTAAAGCTAACTGATACTTTAATAATTTGTATCCAAAGGGATCGTCAGGAACAAGGAAGATATCTATTATACCGTTTTTAAGTAAGTTACAAGTATACATTTTTTTGAAAATAATATGATAATAATTATGCAAATCCCCCTTGGTCCCCCTTTTCCCAGGGGGGATAACTTCAGATAATGATATTACCCACAAAAAAAGCTGCTCTTTTTCGGAGCAGCTTTTTTCTTATCTTTTCTTTTGCGGAACATTCCGTTGCTTTGACATCTCCTCAAGCCGGGTCTGAAATTTTGATTTGACAACCGGCATTTTT
>JAHEYS010000368.1 GCA_023251475.1 Prolixibacteraceae bacterium | reverse complement strand
ACGATGGTTCAAAAGTGATCTCAACATCGCACGATTCTACCCCTTCCACCTTTTTTGACATATATTCCACATCTGCCAGAATCATATCTGCCGCAGGGCAGTTGGGCGCAGTAAGTGTCATGAGTATTTTGGCCTGGTCACCTTCCATATTCACGCTGTACACCAATCCTAAGTCGTAAATATTGACCGGAATTTCCGGGTCATAAACCTCTCTGAGGTTTTCTATGATTAAATCTATCCTTGGGTCCATTTTATTTATTATTTGCTGAAATTCTATCGTATGCCAATGCATAAAGTTTCATCTGTTTCACCATCGCCAGAAGTCCATTCGAACGGGTAGGGGAGAGGTGTTGTCTCAACCCGATCTCATCGATAAAGCGGGGCTCTGAGGCGAGGATCTCCTTCGGGGTGTGGTTGGAGTAAATTTTGAGAAGCAATGCCACTAATCCCTTTACAATCAGGGCATCACTTTCGGCTTCAAAGATAATTCTGCCTTCTGTAAATTCCTGATGAAGCCAAACCCTCGACTGACATCCGCGGATCAGATTGGCCTCCACCTTATATTTAGGATCAATGGGAGCCAGTTCATTTCCCAATTCAATCAGATAGGCATATTTATCCATCCAATCTTCAAACCCCGAAAAATCTTCAACAATCTCCTGCTGAGTTTCGTCTATTGTCATTTAATGGTTCTCTCTAATGTTTGTTCTCAAAAGTAGTGCATTTTAAAACATCCCCTTTAACCGGATCAAGGCCCTGTAAAAAGCTTCAATCTCCCCGGATGTATTATAAAAAGCAAACGAGGCGCGTACCATATTCTCAACCCCGAAATGATCCATTACCGGATCGGCACATAATCGCCCCGTTCTGACAGCAATTCCCATCTGGTCGAGCAATGTTCCCAGGTCAAAGGGGTGAATACCTGCAATATTAAAACTGATTACCCCTGTTTTTAACGGAGCTTCCCCATAAATTCTTAAACCTTCAATCTGTTTTAATTTGTAAGTCGCCTCGGTCAACAGATCATGTTCGTATTGAATAAGCGATTGAATATCATTGTTGTGAAGGTATTCTATTGCTGCTGCAAGTCCGATTGCCCCAACATAATGGGGAGTACCGGCTTCAAATTTATAAGGGAGTTCATTATAAGTTGTCTTTGCAAAAGTCACCCTATCGATCATTTCGCCTCCACCCAGATAAGGTGGCATCCGGTCGAGCCATTTCCGCTTACCGTAAAGCACTCCAATTCCCGTTGGTCCATATAATTTATGACCTGAAAAAGCGTAAAAATCGCAATCAAGTGCCTGAACATCAATCCTGAAATGAGGGGCACCCTGGGCGCCGTCAATCAGTACCGGAACATTCTTCTGATGCGCTTTCGCGATGATCTCTGCCAGGGGATTGATAGTCCCCAATGTATTGGAGACGTGGGCAACGGCCAGGATCCTTGTTTTACCGGTGATCAGGCTGTCCAGTAAACCGATGTGCAATTCCCCCTCCTCAGAGAAGGGGAGTACTTTCAGGATAGCCCCCTTTCGTTCGCACATCATCTGCCACGGTACAATATTTGCATGATGCTCCATTTCTGTCACGATCACCTCGTCACCTTCCGAGATAAAGGCCTCGCCGAATGAAAAAGCAACCATGTTGATCGACTCGGTCGTTCCATGAGTAAAGATCACCTCCGCAGCTTCTGCAGCATTCAAATACTTTCTGACAACCTCCCTGCCCGATTCAAAAGCTTCGGTAGTCCTGTTGGCCATTGAATGGGTGGCACGGTGAATATTCCCATTGCTTCGCAGCGAAAATTCATTCACACGTTCGACGACCTGCACAGGACGCTGACTTGTAGCCGCATTGTCAAAATAAATCAACGGTTTACCATTGACTATTTGATCAAGTATGGGGAAATCTTTACGTATTTTGGAAATATCCGGAATCATAAATAATTTTCAATTATTAATTTTCAATGATCAGGTTTTCAGTTAGGTATATTTTCATAGTTGTTTTATTCTTATAATTATCTGAAAAGGCAGTCATACAAAGCGGATCAACGGATGCATTCCAGTGCGCAGGAGTGGCATTTCGAAACTTCTCCCCTTAAACGTTTATTCACCAGCCTATCAATAACGTCACGTAATTTTTCGACTTTTACCTCTGCAAGCACCTCATGGGCAAATGCGAACATCAGCATAAGGCGTGCCTCTTTTTCATTAATTCCTCTTGCCTGCAGGTAGAATAGCGCCTCGTCGTTGATCCGGCCAACAGTGGCTCCATGCGAACATTTCACGTCATCGTTGTCGATTACCAGTTGCGGTTTTGTGCTCATCCTGGCCGCATTGGTGAGCAGAACGTTATTATTGCGCTGGTATGCCTGGGTCTTGACTGCATGTGGAGCGACATGAATCCGCCCTGTAAATCCGCCGGTAGAACTATCGTCCAGGATATTCTTGTATAGCTGATTACTTTGACAATTTGGTTTAAGATGTTCAATAAAGGTAAAATTGTCAACATGCTGATTCTTGTCTGACAGGGCCAGTCCGCAAATCCTGGCTGATGCATGGTCCCCATCCAGCATTACTTTCAGGTTATTCCTGATAATGCCGCCATGGAGCGAGATGGCATTGGTTACCAATTGTGATCCGCGTTGTTGCCGGATGTAAAGTCCCGTAAGATTTGCAGTTTTATTGTGTTGATTCTGAATGCTGTAAATATCAATTACCGCGTCTTCACCAATTTCAAACTCTGTAAGGTTGTTATTGATAAATTGTTGTGGCATCAAGGTGTGATCGCAAAACATGATCTTTGCCTGACTATTCCTGCCGGCAATGACAAGATTGCGCTGGGTCACGTAAAGGTCATCTTCACTCCGGAGGATATTGATTAGTTGCAATGGCTTGGTAACATGGACATTATCCGGAATATAGATAAACACTCCATCCTGGGCAAAGGCGGTGTTCAGGGCAGTCAGGGGATCGGCCTCTGCATCTGCAAGTTTACCGTAATATTTTTCAATAAGTTCGGAGTTCTCAACCATCGCCTTTCGCATACTTTTAATAATCACACCTTTGGGATATGATTTATGCTGATTGCCAGTTTCATCGTACCAACCGTTAGCTACCAGAATAAGATGGGTATCAAATTCAGGGACATCACAGTTAAATACTTCGCTTAGATTGACATCAAACACATCCGGTTTAAAAGAACGTCTGAAATTTTCGTTCTCAAAAAGACGCGTGAGATCAGTATATTTATAATTCTCGGTTCTGAATCCCGGAATTCCCATCCGCTTCAATGCCTCAAGAGCAGGTCTGCGG
Organism: Prolixibacteraceae bacterium; assembly: GCA_023251475.1. Classification (GTDB taxonomy): domain Bacteria; phylum Bacteroidota; class Bacteroidia; order Bacteroidales; family Prolixibacteraceae; genus JAAFHB01. The sequence goes on along the minus strand of JAHEYS010000368.1, from coordinate 2,631 downwards.
AGATTGTTAATCCAGGCAGGTATTCCGTCACTGATTTTGGACAGATTATCCCGGTGAATTTCACTAATCCGTTGGATTGTTGGTATTTTGTCTAAAACTTCTGCCATAGCTATTCTCCCAGCTCTTTTTTAATCCAGTCATAGCCCTTCTCTTCCAGTTCAAACGCCAACTCCTTACCTGCCGATTTGACAATCCTCCCTTCATAGAGAACATGCACGAAATCGGGCACAATATAATCGAGTAAACGTTGGTAATGGGTGACCAGAATTGTCGCATTATCCTTATTCTTCAACATATTTACCCCGTTTGAAACGATCCGGAGGGCATCGATATCGAGACCACTGTCGGTTTCATCGAGGATCGCCAGCTTCGGCTCAAGCATCGCCATCTGGAAAATCTCGTTTTTCTTTTTCTCACCACCTGAAAACCCCTCGTTCACAGAGCGGTTTGTCAACTGAGAATCGATCTGAACCATCGCTTTTTTCTCACGCATCAGTTTCAGGAAATCACCCGCCGATAACTCTTTTTGGTTATGATATTTACGGTGCTCATTCACGGCAGTTTTCAGAAAATTGACCATACTTACACCCGGAATCTCCACGGGATACTGAAAACTGAGGAATAAACCCTCCTTAGCCCTGACATCGGCTGACATTTCGAATAAATCCTTCCCATTAAAAGTGACCGTCCCATGGGTGACCTCAAAATTGGTATGACCTGCCAAAACATTGGCAAGGGTGCTTTTACCTGAACCGTTCGGGCCCATGATCGCATGAACTTCTCCGGCATTTACCGTAAGGTTGATCCCCTTCAGGATATCTTTTCCTTCGACTTTAGCATATAAATCTTTAATAACTAACATATTTTCATTTTTCATTCATTCATTCATTCATTCATTCATTTTTTCACTCTTTCATCTCTTTATTATCCCACACTTCCTTCAAGGCTGATCTGTAACAATTTCTGAGCTTCTACGGCAAATTCCATCGGTAACTTGTTGATTACTTCCCGGGCATAACCGTTTACAATCATTCCGATCGCATCCTCGGTGGATATTCCCCTTTGATTGCAGTAAAAGATCTGATCTTCACCAATTTTGGAAGTAGTTGCTTCGTGTTCGACAACTGAACTGCTGTTGCCTACTTCAATATAGGGAAACGTATGTGCACCACAGGTATCGCCAAGCAGAAGCGAATCACATTGTGAAAAATTGCGGGCATTTTCGGCTTTGGGGGCAACGCGAACCAGACCACGGTAGGAGTTTGAACTCCTGCCTGCTGAAATTCCCTTTGAGACAATGGTGCTTTTCGTATTTTTCCCGATATGAATCATTTTTGTCCCCGTGTCAGCCTGCTGAAAGTTATTGGTAAGGGCAACAGAGTTGAACTCCGCAACCGAATTATCTCCGGCAAGTATGCAGCTTGGATATTTCCATGTAATAGCAGAACCTGTTTCCACCTGGTTCCAAAGTATTTTTGAAGAAACACCTTTGCACACCCCTCTCTTAGTTACAAAATTGAAAATCCCCCCTTTCCCGTTCTTATCGCCGGGATACCAGTTTTGGACCGTAGAATATTTCACTTCAGCGCGGTCGAGGGCAATAATCTCAACCACAGCGGCATGTAGCTGGTTCTCATCACGCATGGGGGCGGTGCAACCCTCCAGGTAGGAGACATAACTGTCGTCATCGGCAATAATTAATGTCCGTTCAAACTGACCCGTATTTTGGGCGTTGATCCTGAAATAGGTCGAAAGCTCCATCGGGCAGCGCGTCCCTTTGGGAATATAAACAAACGAGCCGTCAGAGAATACGGCCGAATTCAGCGCGGCAAAATAATTGTCGTTGTAAGGTACCGACATCCCCAGGTATTTCTGAATCAGGTCGGGATGGTGTTTCACCGCCTCACTGAATGAACAGAAGATGATGCCCCGCTCTGCCAGTGTCTCCTTAAATGTGGTCTTCACCGAAACACTGTCAATCACCGCATCCACGGCGACTCCGGAGAGCATTTTTTGCTCTTCCAGCGGAATGCCCAGCTTTTCAAAGGTGCGGAGCAGTTCGGGATCAACTTCATTAAGACTCTCATATTTAGCCTGCTGTGTTGGTGCAGCATAAAATATAATTTCCTGGTAGTCAATTACCGGTATCTTAAGATGAGCCCATTCGGGCATTTTCATGGTCAGCCAGCGACGGTAAGCTTTAAGGCGGAATTCGAGCATAAATTCAGGCTCATCCTTTTTGGCAGAAATAATTCTGATGACCTCTTCATTCAAACCTTTCACGATGGTGTCGGTCTCTATATCTGTCACAAAACCAAACCGATAATCGCGCTGGGTGACCTCATTTATTAATTTATTTTGGTCTTCCATGATAATTTTAATATACAATATTACCTACTACTAACAATCAAAACGGAGAAATTCCTATTTGATGTTTAAATAGACTGGTTATAAATTGCAAAGATATAAAATGAACACTACTTTTGGGGTTGCAAAATTCTAAAATAACGGTTGATTCAACATGGCAAACGCAAAGCACACTAAAACAGAACTTTCTGAGCTTGGGGAGTTCGGTTTAATCCGTCATCTCACCCAAAATATCGTTCTGAAAAACGAAAGTACCCTTACTGG
>JAHEYS010000119.1:10138-20322 GCA_023251475.1 Prolixibacteraceae bacterium | reverse complement strand
TCTAATATCTAAAACCTTACTATATGTAATTTTTTTCATTCGTAACTAATTTGTATTGTAATGTTGATTACTAAATGAGTTATTATTTAACTCATTTAGTAATCAAGCGTGAATATGCTTTTCAGCATGATAGGAAGAGCGAACAAGGGGACTGCTTTCTACCATGCTAAATCCCTTTTTAAGCGCTGCTTCACGGTATTTGATAAATATTTCAGGTTTTATATACTCCTCAATCTTAAGATGATGTGCTGATGGTTGCAGATATTGGCCAATCGTCAGTACTTTACAGCCGGCTTTAAGCAGATCATCCATCGTTTCAAGCACTTCCACTTCAGTTTCGCCTAATCCGACCATAATTCCCGATTTAGGGACAATTCCTGATGCGGCGATGAATTCGATCACTTTAAGGCTCCGGTCGTAACGGGCAACATCCCTCACTTTTGGGGTAAGCCTGCGTACTGTTTCCATATTATGGGAGATGACCTCAGGTTTGGCATCCACGATTTTTTGAATTAAAGCGGTCTTTGCAAAAAAATCAGGTATTAACGTTTCGATGGTCACTGCGGGATTGATCTCCTTAATTGTTTTAATGGTCAGTGCCCAAAATGCAGAACCTCCGTCTTCAAGATCGTCCCGTGTGACGGATGTGATCACACAGTGCCTGATTTTTAGGGCCATGATCGTATTCGCCAGCCGCAATGGTTCTTCCCAATCGACCGCGTCCGGAATCATGTTTTTTACATCGCAAAAACGGCAATTCCGGGTGCATTTTTCCCCAAGAATCATAAAACTTGCCGTTGATGCTCCCCAGCATTCGGCCTTGTTCGGGCAGTTTCCGCTTACGCAAATCGTATTTAACTGTTGATTGGCTGCCAGGTTTTTCAAAGTGATATAATCCTTTCCCGACGGGAGCGGGGTCTTCATCCAATCAGGCAGTCTTCGGGTAAGCGTAGTCATAAAATGCTGTTATAGAGTAATATAAATCGCCAGGGCGAGTAATGCATCCGTCAACAAAACGGTAATGATATTGGCCCCTAAAGCAGGAACCAATTTTTCTATATTGTTGTAAAATTTTAACGTTGTAAATGTCGCCATATAGATGATGGGTAGTGGCAATAGTGCCAGATAGAGCCAGTAGGAGGAAATACCCTCTAACGGGAGTAAGAAAATGATAAAAAAAGTGGCAACGACACCTGCTGCATATACAAATGCGGCGTTTCGTGATCCTAATTTAATAACCAGGTGTTTTCGTCCCCCGTTTTTATCTGCTTCTGAATCAGGGAATTGATTGAGTAATAGCAGTAAGGCGGTTAAAATTCCAGGAGGAATGGAAATCATAATCACTTCAAATGGAAGCAATGTGCCTAATGACTGTCCCGGTGTGGCTGTCAATGAAATAAAAGTTCCGATCACCACCAGGGTTCCGAGTGTCAGTCCTGAAAACAGTTCTCCCAACATTAATTTAGTCAGTAATGGGGTGTAATAAACAATGGAGAACGCCCCGATTATCATTATCAGTAAGACTGTCCAGTGTGCTGTGATTCCATAATAAATTCCGATTGAACCGGAAATGACAAGTGTTGAAATGGCTGCAGCAAGTACAGCTGCCGGCTTTGTAAAGCCGGATTTCATCATTCCGCTTCCGCCGCTGAACGGTGTTCTTTTCGTATTTTTATCAATACCTGTAAGATGATCGGAATATTCATTAAACAGGTTCACCGAAGCATGTGCCAGAACTGTCCCGAACACAATTAATGCCATATCAAACCAACTGATGGTGTGATTCGCTGGCAGATATTTAAACGATAGCGCGATGCCAATAAGCACCAGAAGTACTGCCAATACTAAAAAATTGGCCCTGATTTGGTTGAGCCAGATGACTAATTTATTTGGTTGTTGCATGATAGTTAAATAATGAAAGTAATAATTAAATGACTTAAAATTATGATTCTGATTTGTTAAACAATTGAATAATCAAGATGGTTTAAATTAAAATAGGCCTCCGCTTTTAACCGATCTGCCGAGAAGGCAAGCAGATATCCGCCACCGCCTGATCCACAAAGCTTTAAATGAAATTCGCCCGTGGCGCTTCCATACTCAAAATATTTTTTAAAGGTCGCTGGAATCATCTCTCCGAAATGGGAGAGCTGAAATTCGGAATACCTGGTGATTAATGTTCCAAAATTTCTCAAATTGGACGAAATAGCGGCATCAATTGTTTGATTAATTAAAGGGATGTATTCATTATCAATTCTTTCCCTATATTCAGCATCCCTGTAACGTTTCAAAAACCGGGTGACCAGTTCACCGGTATTCCCTCTGGAATTGGTGTTTATCAGGAACATTGTATAGGTATTGAAAAATGGTGACAGGTCAGTTGTGGATACCGCAGAAGTTTCATTTTCAAGAAGTACCGGCTGTTTCAGCAACGATGTTAAAGGATCTATCCCTGAACTTGACCCATGAAAGCAGTTTTCAATCGCAGCAAGCTCAGTTTTGATTTTTTGATAATCATTATGATGGAGGTCACAGGAATATCTCTCATAAATTGCCGCAGTAAGGGCCCCCGAACTACCAAGTCCATACCCATGCGGAATTGTTGAGCCGAAATAGATACCACGATTAACGTCATCTTTAAAGTGTTTAAAATCAAGATATCCAAATTTTTCAATGTCGTTTTGGAAGTAGGTGAGCACGCGCGATAATTCTTTATTTGATTCAGATTCTTCTTCCGACAAACTTTCCCCTTTTGCATCAGCAAAAGTGAACTGTCCCGAGAAACGGAAATATGGGATGGCCAGCGCCATCGATTTTAGGATAATCCCATATTCTCCAAAGAGCAGAATTTTTGCCGGATAATCCATTTTAGCTATCGGTTTCAGGAGTTAGTAACAAGGGACCGGTTCCGATTTTATCGTCAATCCATTGACCATTTTCACAATAGCGGCTAAGCCTCTGCTGAACAAAGGGAAGTACAATTTCACGCTGATCGTCATAATAGATCAGATGAACATTTGGGCCTGCGTCAATCGTAAAAAACAGGTCCAGCCCATTTGACTCCCTGAACTGCTTAATCTCTTCTATAATATGTAATGTTTCCGGTTTAAGCAATAGTCCATCGGATGCAGAGGTAAATAATAAGGCATGCAGTGAAAGTGCCTCATTTTCGGAGATCTCCATAATCCTTAGGTAATCATCATTGCGAATGGCATTCGATATTTTTTCCAGGTTTGTGTTCGCCTGTTTGATTCGACCTTCCCGGTAAGGATGAACATTCATCAATGCATGACCTGAACTGCTGGAAAGGTTTTTTACTTTGGTGCTGACAATCAGAATAATATCTCTTATGTGGTTAAGCCGGCTTCCATTGTGCAATTGAAACGGAGTGGCATATTCGTCTGAAGAAGCCGCTATTGATTCATTGCATCCCCAGGTCACGATTCCTCCGAATACCGAGCGGGAAGCGCTCCCGGAACCAAGTCTGGCAATGGTGGATGCCCTGCGGAAAAAATCATCTTTACTCCGTTTTTGATGGTTAATGATCTCCTCCATACTAACCAGGCATAGGGCCAGCGCCGCCATAGAAGAGGCAGATGAGGCAATTCCTGTTGAATGGGGAAAGTTGTTTTCACTATGAAAAACCAACTCGTAATCCGGAAGAAATGGCATTTCAGATCTTAAATAATGAAGTAGCCGGGCCGTTTTTGTTTCAAATTTTGGATGCCGCTCCCCCTGGAAATAATAATTCAGACTTATTTTCTCCACTTTTTCATCTTTTTTTTGAAAAGTCAGGAAGGTGGTGGTAGCTGATTTATCCAGGGTAATGCTTAAAGATCCATTTTCCGGAAGCTGATGAGCCCGTTTCCCCCAGTACTTGATCAGCGCAATATTCGAAGGGGCGCTCCATCCAATTTTTGTTGACTCTTCGCTTATCATTATAAAACAATTTCGTCGTAACTAAAAATAGTATTTAAATTTTTATTTTTGAAATAGTTCCGTACGTATTCACCGGGCTCAGCCGAGGCTGCAAGAATAAAATCGCCACCCCAAGCTCCGAGTGATTTTACAGCACCATTAAAATCATTAAAATACAATTCTTTAACCGGCTTTTTCTTCAGGATATTTCCCATTATTTCCTCATGATGCACGATCAGCGACTGAAAAACTTCGAGGTTATCGGACTTCTCGAGGCAAAGCGTCAATTCAGAGATCTCATTAAAATTCTTCGTTTTTATATTTGACAGATCCAATTTCTGAATGCTCTCTTTTGAATTCTGTTTCCGGTTCAGATAGACGAAAAAGAGTTTCCGGTAAAACGACGGATGAAAATCAGCATCCCTGAAGGTTGGTATATCTTCCCTGATTTCATAGATGATCGGGCCGGATGATCTTGCACATGCAATATCATAGCCTGATCCATTGAAAACAAGTTTGTTAAGTTTGAATGGGTCACAGTCTGCCCAGGCAGCAATATTGGAAATTAGCGAACTGCTTGATCCCATGCCCCATTCGGGATTAAAATCCATTTCTGAGGTTACCCTATATTCTTGAGCTGGTTCCGGGAAATTGTGATTAAGCGCTTTTGCTGCCAGCAGGATATTGCATAGCTTTTCTGCCAGATCCGGTAAATTAGTTGACAGGATTCTGAAGTCGGGGAGGAGCAGCGTAGCTTTAAACCATAAATTGTTATTAACTAATGATTTCCATTTAATTATTGGCTTTCCTTCTTTCGGTCTTATCGTTAGTCTTTGTCCGTATTTAAGCGGCAAAGCAAGCGAAAGTGCCCCTTTTAGCACCAGATATTCACCTGAAATCATCAGTTTCGCTTTTGAATTGTACGCTTTTATATCTGTGAAATTCATTTTAAGTCTCTGATTTGCCGTATGAAACCTGCAACCCCGGAGTAATTAATTGATTTTCCAAGGAAATGATTTTTTGCACTTTCCTCCTCTGATATGGTCGCATTTAACTGGTTAAGAATATTGGAGAGGTGCATCTTCATGTGCCCCTCCTGGATACCGGTTGTTATCAACGATGCAACGGCTGCAAAGTTATTGGCGAGTCCGGAGGCTGCTGCGATCATCATCAGCTTGCGGGCATCAGGATAGTTTAAGATGGCATGTGCTGTTTTTACCATGGGATGAACCCGGGTGATTCCTCCAACTGTACCTACCGCCAGAGGGATTTCGAGCTCATATCGAAAGGTATCATCTGTAATATCAATGGATGTCAGGCTTTTATAATTGCCATCCCTGGCAGCATAGGCATGTGCTCCTGCGGAAGTAGCCCGGCAGTCGTTTCCTGTGGCCAGAAGTACCGCGTCTACTCCATTGAAAATCCCTTTATTGTGAGTCACTGCCCTCGATACTTCCAGGTTTGCAATGTCGACGGCCAGTTTAAATTTTTCGGCGAAAGCGTTTTTGGACAAATTTTTACTCCAACCCGTCAGCATTTCAACGGGACATTTTACGCGGCAATTTACTTTACATTCGGGTGAATAATTTGAAAGTATCGACATGATGACCTCCACCTTGTCTCCGTCTAAATTTAATTCGTTGATATTTAGTAATACAGATGCCATCATTTCAAGGCAGCTATTGATGAAATTAGCTCCCATGGCATCTGAAGTTTCGAACGAAACATCGATCTGGTAATAATCGGGGAGCTCCGCCGTTTTATCGATCAGCTGGATTTGGGTCATACCTCCGCCCCTTAGCCTCATTTTTTCCGTTATTCCGGTAGTTGCAAGTACTAATTTCTCCCTGATCTTTGGAAATAAGGTACTTATAACAGTTTTTTTTCCGTTCCAGGTGAAATGAATCGTCCCTTTTTTTGTCATCGAATCAATTTTCGCGCTGAATCCACCTCTTTGTCCCCAGTATTTTGCCGCTTTTGAGGCAGCTGCTATTACGGAACTCTCTTCTGTCACATACGGGACAATAAAAACCTCACCATTGATTACCATATTGGTGACCACACCTAATGGAAGGGGAAAATTACCGATGTAATTCTCGATCATATCGTGATAGGTCTTCTGCTGATGATCCACCGGTGCGAGATACTCATCCAGGCAACTGCTTTCCGATTCTGTTAATTTGGAATGCTCAATAATATATTTTATCCTTTGCTGCCGGTCAAATTTCGAGAACCCGGAAAATAGTGTCATGATCTTAATGATATTTGCTTTGTAAGTTTTGGAACTTTTAAAGTAAGATAACTCTTTGCCATTTTGTATCCTTCAATCTGATTTTTTACAAATTGCTGTAATTCTGAATAATCTCCCCTGCTATATTTCAGAAATACGGATGCCTGGGCATAAATGGCCGGAATGACCGATTTTTGGGTCAGGTAAAATCCATCAAGATAATCACGTATTCCACCTGAGATAATCAGTTGATTACAGTTGAATTTTTCCCCGGCGATCACCATATCGTTTATCAGATCCACCATCTCCTCCGCAGTAACACCTATATTTACAAAAGGTTGGTATTGTTGTTTTTGATATGCTGAGGTGCGGCTGTTTTCAATTTTTGAAAAATTTGTACCTCCGAAGGCTCCAAATTCAATCGCCGCAAGTGGCAGTTGCATTAATCTTCGAATACTCCGGGGGCCGAAACCTTGTCCTACTTCCTTGACAATCAGTTTAAAGTCAATTGTTTCCAATAGTTTTTCAATTGTTTCAACCGGTGGATAGCGAATAGTGTTTCCCTCGGGCTGAACCCATTCCTGAAGCGGATTGACATGAATAATCAGTCCGTCAGCTTTCAGACGGTCGATCAGCCGGCGAAGGGGGTCAGTTTGTTTATTCCAAACCATCTCCTCGATTTGAGCAATTCCCAGATTGGCAAAAAGTGGATGGTCATCACCTATTATCGAACGGACATTAAAATCATTGAAAAAGGTGTCATCACCGAGTAACATGCGGCACGAACCTAGTCCCATACCCATTCCAAACTCATTGCAAGCCATTGCGAGGTTGCGGTTGATGATGCCCGACAAGGCATGCCCTCCGGTCATACTCGAGACCCAGATCGGGACCTTCATTTTTTTACCGGCGAACGAAATGACTTCCAGGTCATTTCGCGGAAATCCGGAAATCATCGGTTCATAATAAAAACGGTTGTCCAGCTCCATTACCGGCGTTTGCGATTGTATCGCCAGATTGATATGATCTGATTTCCGGTCTGATTTATAGCGGATTGCTTTATTTTCCGTTTTTTTTGATTGATGAGTTGTTGCCATGGCTAACGAATATCGGATAAGTCTAAAGAATATGGCGCGAAATGACCATTTTTAGTATTTCAGAGGTCCCTTCGCCAATCTGAAGCAACCGCTGATCGCGATAAAAGCGTTCAATATGGTTTTCACGCAGAAAACCATATGCTCCATGAATCTGAAGCGATTCATCTGCTACCTCACGGGCTATTTCTGAACAATACAATTTTGATATTGCAGCCTGTTTGGCGAAAGGAAGTCCTGCATCTTTCAGACGGCAGGTGTGGTAAAGTGTATTACGTGCCAGCTCAATTTTTGTGGCCATTTCAGCCAGTTTAAAAGAGATGGCCTGAAATTCAGCCAGTGGTTTTCCAAATTGCCTGCGCTTACGCGAGTAATCGATGGCCATTTCAAAAGCCCCCTGCGCAAGTCCAAGCCCAATTGCCGCAATCGAAAGTCTTCCTGAATCAAGGGTGGAAAGCATGATTTTCATCCCCTCACCGCGATTCCCCAACAGATTCCCGGCAGGAACACGGCAATTATCAAAAGTAAGCTTCCCGTTGTCAACAGCCCGCCACATCAATTTCCCTTTGATGGGTGTTGTGGAATAGCCCGGGGTTGAACGGTCGACCAGGATTACCGACAGCTCTTTTTTGCCGTTTTCATGATTTGTAATGGTCTGAAGAGTTATTCCGGAAGCGATTGAAGAGGAGCTGTTGGTGATAAATACCTTGGAACCATTGATATTCCATTGGTCATCCACCATGGTTGCCTCTGTCTCCACCCCTTTTGCATCAGATCCGGCATTTGTTTCAGTAAGACCAAAAGCCCATAGTTTTTCACCTGTGCATAAATCAGGAAGGTATTTTAACCGTTGTTCCTCAGTCCCAAAATTATAAATAGGGGCAATTCCCAGCGAGTTATGGGCCGCAATTGTAGCAGCAGGAGAGCTGTCAACGCGGGCAACTTCTTCTATCGCAATGATATATGAGAGCGTGTCCATTCCTTGCCCTCCATATTTTACAGGGAGTGTAATGCCGAATAAACCGGCTTTACCCATCTGTTTCGCCAATTCAACGGGAAACTCCTCTTTTTCATCCTGTACAATAGCCAAAGGCTTAATCACAAGCTCAGAAAATGCCCGTATTTTTTCCCGGTATTCAATGGTTCGGTTATCCAATAAATCATTCATGTTTTTATTCCTCCAGAAATATTAGGGGCATCCGGTCTGTAACCTGAGCTCCCACATTAACAGCAATTTTTTTCACTTTGGCGTCTTTGGGTGAAAGAATCCTGTTTTCGGATTTCATTGCTTCAATCACCATCAGCAGATCGCCCTTTTTAATTAGTTGATTTTCTTTCACATGAATATCCTGTATTTTACCGTGCATAGGGGAGATGATCTCACCGTTTGCCATAGTTGATGCATTGCCTGACTGAACCGGTGTTTCAGGATAATTTTTTAATAATCCGGGACAAGCTACCTTGTGCCGGATATTACCCATGGTAATACTTATGCCATTGTTGTCTGATCCGTAATATATTCTCTCCCTTTTATTATCGATTTGAATTTCAATCCAGTTGCCTGAATTATTTAATATTTCAAAGTCCGTAACTGTTCCGTTCAATTCAAAGGTTCGTTTTGACTTGTCGGCTAAGTTTAACCTTGTGTTATAAACCTGATCATCAACAGATACCTGAATCACATGGGGTGATAAGCGCCAATATCCCAGGTATTGCCACGGATCAACTGAAGAAGGTTTACCTTGTAAATAGCTTTGAGAAAGCACAAAGGCAATAAGAAAAGGTAACCTGCAAGTACTTGATTTCTCCAGGTATTCTCTAATTAATGCATTATGATTATTTTGACAAAAATCGACTGAAATATTATTTTGCTGATAATCGGGATGAGCGATAATTGTTTCAAGATATTTTACATTTGTTTCAGGGCCTGTTATATTCAGATTCCGGATATACTTTCTAAGCAGGCTAAATGCGTTTTCACGATCATTTTCCCATACTATTAATTTTAATATCAACGGATCAAACAGGTTTTTGACCAGATTTTTTCCCTTCAGATCAGATTCAATGCGGATTTTGGGATGGTCAGGCAGATTGACTGAAAACAGTGGGAGCGATGAGGGAGCAAAGTCATTGACTGGATTTTCAGAATAAATCCTAATCTCGATGGCATGTCCTCTGACGATCACCTGCTGTTGCAAAATTGAAAGCCGATAACCTGAGGCGATCTTTAACTGCTCGCTTACAATGTCAATTCCTGTTACCTGTTCTGTTACTGCATGTTCCACCTGAATCCTGGGATTCATCTCGATAAAGTAATAATTTCCGGAGCCGTCAATCAGGAACTCAACTGTACCTGCGCCGGAGTAATTTATTGCTTCCCCGATTTTTAAAGCGGCTGAGAGCAATTTTTCGCGCAAATCAGTAGTTAAGAAAATTGCCGGCGCCTCTTCTATTATCTTCTGATGATTTCGCTGAATGGAACACTCCCGCTCAAATAAGTGAATGATATTTCCGTAATTATCACCAATTATCTGAACTTCCACATGACGTGCATTCGGGATGTACTGTTCGATAAACACTTCTCCATTGCCAAAATAATTCAATGCCATTCGTGACGATCGGATGACCTGCCTTGTCAGCTCCTCCCGGCTATGAACAATCTCCATCCCTTTCCCTCCACCGCCAAAGGAGGCTTTGATTAAAACCGGATATTCTGTTTCTTCCAATACAGGAGCTGACAGAACATCTATTTTTCTGCTTTGAGGGACCGGTATCCCCAGACTCAGGGCAAGCGCTTTCGCGCGGGGTTTGTTACCCATTAGTCTTAACACATCCGAACCGGGACCTACAAAAATAATATGATGCTCTTCGCAGGCTTTGGCAAAGCCGGGATTTTCAGAGAGAAATCCATAACCAGGATGGATTGCCCCTGACCCGGTCATGAG
>JAHEYS010000119.1:0-10038 GCA_023251475.1 Prolixibacteraceae bacterium | reverse complement strand
CCACCTCCGAAAACGTTTCCCTGGATAGCTGCAATAACGATTTTGCTGCAGTTATAAATTACTCCAAACATATCAGAAAGCTCTTTGCTCTCCCGAAGGTTCTCCTCCTCATTTAGACTAAAAGCATTTTTCATCCATAGGAGATCGGCTCCTGAACAAAATGATTTTCCTGATCCCCTGATAACTACCACCCGTATTACATCATTCTCTTCGATATTTACAAAAAATGATTTAATTTCATTTATCATAACATCATTCAAGGCGTTATGAACTTCCGGACGGGAGAGCCAGAGTGTTACAACTAAACCGTCAAATTCAGGTTTAATTGTCTGAAAGTTGTCCATTGTATTTGTAAAAATAATGGGTTAAAATTTAAATTCAGATTATTGATACAATTCAGAACTGTCAATGAAAATCAGGTATTGATCAATCAAATGATCTTTCATTTTCCAGGTACACGAAAACGGGAGCTCGAGGGATGTGCTGTTATGGCGCGTATATTTTACTGTTCCATTTACAAAAATGGCATCCCCGGTATTCCAGTACTCGAGACCAGTGTGGTTGATTCCCTTAAGACTTTTAAAGAAACCGTCCACATAGGCGTCAATTGCTTTATTCCCGGTTACTGCCGGATTATTGGCAAAGCGAAACGATCCGTTTGGTGTGATAAATGAAGCAAACTTTGTGGCGTCTGCATTGTCGATGGATTGATATACCTCGGTTACAAATGATTTTAATTCCATTTTAATTAAATTATTAATAATTACATTCTATACACTCCATTACGTGGTGGAGCAGTTTTTTTATTGGATGCGATTGATATGGCTAATCCGACAACTGTTCTGGTATCAGCCGGATCGATAATGCCGTCATCCCAAATTCTTGATGTACTGTAATATGCACTGCTTTCTTCTTCAAACATGTTCACAAGATCGTTATTGTTTTCCCCTTTAATGGCGTTGAGAACATCCTGTGCCTGCTGTCCGCCCATAACGCCAATTTTTGCATTTGGCCACATAAAAAGAAAATCGGGATTGAAAGCCCTGCCCGCCATTGCATAGTTACCTGCACCGTACGATCCGCCGATGATGACGGTTATTTTAGGGACGACAGCTGTTGCAACGGCATGAATCAGCTTAGCCCCATTTCGGGCAATTCCTTCATGCTCATATTTTTTCCCAACAATAAATCCTGAGATATTTTGAAGAAAAAGGATCGGTATTTTACGAAAATTACAGATTTCAATAAAATGGGCCCCCTTCAGGGAGGCCTCGGAAGTAAGAAATCCGTTATTTGCAATGATCCCTACCGGAAGTCCTAAAATCCTGGCATACCCGGTGACGATTGTCAGTCCGTAATTTTGTTTGAATTCCTCAAATTTACTTCCATCAACCATTCTTGCAATGATCTCATAGATTTCAACCGGCTTTTTTAAATCACTGGGCGCAAAACCATAGATTTCAATGGGGTCATAAATCGGTTCTTCAATGGTTTTCCTTTCAAAGAACTGTGTATCGCCCGAAGGGATCAATTCCACGATATTTCTGCAAATTCTGATGGCATCAACTTCATCTTCTGCAAGATGATCGGCAACGCCTGAAATTGCCGTATGGACGAATGCACCACCAAGTTCTTCGGCGGTAACTTCTTCGCCGGTTGCCGCTTTTACCAATGGAGGGCCTCCAATAAAAATTGTCCCCTGGTTTTTAACAATGATGGTTTCATCACTTAATGCAGGTACGTAGGCGCCACCCGCAGTACATGACCCCATCACGATGGAAAGCTGTGGAATACCTGCGGCCGACATCTGCGACTGATTATAAAAAATTCTTCCAAACCCGTCATTATCGGGGAAAATTCTCGCCTGTTCCGGGAGAAAAATCCCTCCTGAATCGACTAAATAGATACACGGCAGGTGATTGCGCAACGCTATATCCTGCCCGCGCAGATGTTTTTTTACCGTTTCATGAATGTAGGCGCCACCTTTGACGGTTGCATCATTGGCGATAATCATGCATAGTTTGCCATGAATTATTCCAATCCCAGTAATCAGACCAGCAGATGGAAACTGATTGTCATATTGACCAAATGCCGCCAAAACAGAAAGCTCAAGAAAGGGAGTGCTCTCATCGATGAGTAAATCAATTCTTTTTCTGGCATCAAGTTTTCCACGTGAATGGTGCCTGATAACCGATGAATCCTGCTCCCGCCTGATTACACTGTTCATCCTCGAATGATAAGTGGTCATCAGTTCACTGAAAACCTGAACCTTCTCTTTAAACTGATCTTCTGCAATATTTATATTTGAATGAAGCTGTTTCAATTTTATTCGTTTAATCAATCATAAAGTCCCGGATATTTTACCGGATTATTTTTGTGCATTACCTCGAAGGCGGCTTCAAAAATTGTTTCCGTATTCGGTTTCGAAAAGTACTCACCGTCTGTACCATAAGCTCCCCGGTGTACTTTTGCCGATAATGTTTTCGGAGGTGCGTCCAGATACTGAAAGGCTTTCTGCTCCTCGAGTACCTTTTGCATCATATACGCTGTACCGCCACCGGGTACATCCTCATCAACAAAGAGTACTTTTTTCGTTTTTTTAATTGACTTGCTGATCATGTGCCTGATATCAAAAGGTACGAGCGTTTGCACGTCAATTAATTCTGCTGAGATGCCAATTAGGTTCAGTTTGTTGACTGCACTGTGGGCTATGGTAACATTCCATCCATAAGTTACAATCGTAATGTCCTTCCCTTCTGTAATGATTTCAGGAATACCCAGAGGAAACGCGAAGTTGCCAAGGTTTGCCGGAACCATTTCACGGATGTAGTATCCTTTGAGCGGTTCAATAACAAGGGCGGGATTATGCCCTTTTAAGAGAGTATTGTAAAAACCTGCCGCCTGGGTCATATTTCGGGGAACACAGATATTAATCCCTCCAAGAGAACCGAGTAACATACTCATGGGGGAACCGGAGTGCCACATTCCCTGTAACTGGTGTCCGCGGGTTCTGATGATCAAAGGGGCAATCTGCTGACCGCTGGTCCGGTAATAGAGTGTCCCCAGGTCATCTGAAATTGTAGAAAGTGCATAGATCAGGTAATCAAGGTACTGAATTTCGGCAATTGGTTTAAAGCCTCTGAGCGCCAGACCAATACCTTGTCCAATAATGGTGGTTTCCCTGATTCCCGTATCGGATACCCTGTGAACGCCGAATTTTTCCTGCATTCCTCTCATCCCCTGGTTGACATCTCCCAACCTACCGGTATCTTCACCAAAGGTCAATAACAGGGGATATTTTCTGAAAAGGATTTCAAAATTGAGATTCAGCACCTCATGAGCTGGTATGTATTGAGAATCAGTGGAATACTCAGGTTTTACATCATTGCCGGCATCGTAATTATTCAGCTGGTTAAAGGTATGTGTGTTGTATTTGTCTTTTCCTTTCATTTCGATCCTTGTAACCCAATTCACCAGATTACGCCGGCTTTTTTGAAAGGCATCATTTCCATGCAGTGCTCTTAATTGTTTCTTTGCAAATGAGAGCAGTTTTTTGCGTGTAGGAAAGGCAGCGGTCACAATTTCCTCCAGGCCGTCAATTATTACCGATGTACCGGTTGGATGCTCCTCTGAAATTGCAACTATTAAGCCTTTCAACTCTTTAATCTCTTCATTAAAGCATTGAACAAATGATTGCCATGCCAGTTCCCTTGCAAGTCGGGCACGTTCAATCGCTCTGTTTTCAATTGAACGGAGGGTATGCTCATCTGCAATTTGCTCTTTCAAAATCCATTCCCTGAATATTATATTCGGATCATGGGCACTCTCCCACGAAAGTCGTTCTTCACTTTTATACCGCTCATGAGACCCTGACGAAGAGTGTCCAAGCGGTTGGGTTAACTCGTTAATATGAAAAATTACCGGGATATGTTGCTCGCGGCAAATTCCTATCCCTTGTTCAAAGGTCTGTAACAATGCAGGATAATCGTGTCCCGGACAGCAAAAGATTTTACATCCGTTATCGTTACCTTCGGTTTCAAATCCTTTGAGCACTTTGGATATGCTTCCCTTTGCAGTCTGCAACTCCACAGGAACACTGATTCCAAATCCATCGTCCCAAATTGCTACAGCCATAGGAACCTGCAACACGCATGCTGCATTTATGGTTTCGAAAAACATCCCCTCCGTAGTGCTTGATTCGCCAATTGTTCCAAATGCGACCTCATTTCCTGTAATCGTATTTTTTGTATATTGCAGTAATTCAGGGTTTTCTCTTACAAGTTTGGACGCCTGGGCTAAACCTAAAAGACGGGGCATCTGACCGGCTGTCGGCGAAATATCTGAAGATGAATTTTTCTGTTCCAGTAAATTGTCAAGGCCACTTTCAATACCGAAATTCCGGGTTGCATGGTGATTATTAAAATTACGCCCAACGGCGGAGGGGTTATTTTCGATATCTGTGTCGCCATATATCTGGGCAAAAAACTCCTCAGGATTTAGCAGTCCGGCAGCCAACATAAAGGTTTGATCTCTGTAGTATCCAGATCTCCAGTCACCCTTCAGAAAATATTTCGCATATGCAATCTGGGCAAGCTCTTTGCCATCACCAAAAATGCCAAAATGGGCACGTCCTGCGTGTACCTCTTTTCTACCTAAAATGCTCAGTTGCCGACTTAAAAATGCAATATAATAGTCATTAGTAACAATTTCCTTATCAAAAAATAACGATGTTGACAGCAGGTCTTCTTCCAAATGCATTATTCGATTTTAAAAATTAAAAATTAGCCAGATCTTATTTAGATTAATTAACCATTATTGGAGCTTTAAGTTTTAATTCAACCCGGATTTATTCTCCCAATTTGGGTAAAAATTATGATTCAATTCAGCCGGTATGGTAAATAAATTATTTAAGATACTGGAATGTAAGCAGATATGTATAGCAATGGAGATGTTTAACGTTGTTTTTCGCACGAATAAATTTTGATTGAATTTCCTCCTATCCGGTTGTTGATTACAGGGGAATCCACAATGATAGATCTGCCGATCAGATTCCATCATCACCCGGGTTCATCATTTTTTTTTGAACCACCTGGCAGGGTTGCGTAAAAACAATTCTGGTTTTATGCAGGTATTAATTTAATAATGTGAACCTGAACAGAAAAAAAGCGATTCTAACCGAATCGCCTCCTGATATCTTAATAAAATTGCTCAATCTACTTCAATCACCTCCTTAAACTGGTCTGAAGAGCCACCATTTTCAGGGCAGTGTAGGCTGCCTCATCCCCTTTATTGCCATGTTTTCCACCAGCTCTGTCCAGGGCCTGTTGTTGATTTTCAGTTGTTAACACTCCAAAAATCACCGGGAGATTATATTTGATATTGAGATCTGTAGCCCCCTTTGCGACCCCCTGACAGATGAAATCAAAATGTCTTGTTTCTCCCTGGATTACGCAGCCTAAAAGGATTATTGCATTTACATCGGTGTATTCTGCAAAAAATTGACCCCCAAGGGTTAATTCAAAACTTCCCGGAACATGCTTAACTAAAATATCTTCATCACGAACACCCAGTTTTTTAAGGGATTCAACAGCCCCATCGGCTAATGCTCCTGTTACCTCATAATTCCATTCCGAAACCACTATTCCAATTTTCATCCCATTTCCATCCGGCATGCTATTCCGGTCATATTCTGACAGATTCCTTGTTGCCATAACTTCTTATAAATTTTTCACAAAATTAATAAGAAAACGGACAATTCTCATCTCACTTGTTCTCCTCTTCTGTGGTTCCAATTTCCTGCACCCTGCCTACTTCACCACTGGTTAGTCTGACTTTTATTCCATGGGGATGGAATGAGCTGTTTGTTAGTATATTCTGAACAATTCCCTGCGTCAGCCGGCCTGTACGCTGATCTTTTTTCAGGACAATTGCCACATTTATTCCGGGTCGAATGTTATTTCTGTTTCTGCCATCCATAAATTGAAAGTTTAAGAAAATGTGTTGTCCGGACGAATATTTCAAATTGACAAAAATTCACATTACATTGCGCCAAAATAACACCAAATTATGACTGCACGACACCTACTACCTATTTTTGCAATTCTGATATTTCCGCAATTAGTATTTTCACAGTCCGCAAATTTAAATAAGTTGGCGGATACATTGGTGATTAATACATCTGAAATAAACAAAAGACAAAATCAGGTTCTTAATCCTCGCTGGATCCGGTCGGCGATTTTACCCGCATCACTTATAGCAGCAGGAACAGTCACTTTAATCGCAGATCAGAAGACGTTGATAAGTAAATATACCATCCATGACAAGCTGCTTGAATTGATTCCGGGCATTGATACGCCTATTGATAATTATCTGCAATTTGCACCCCTGGCAGCGGTGTTTGGATTAAAGGCAGCCGGGGTGAAAAGTCGCAGCGATTTTGTCAATCAATTAGTGATTACAGCCAAAGCTGAATTACTGATGGGTGTCATTGTTCGTGGAATGAAAAAATGGGTACCCAGTGAGCGACCATCAGGAGGGGGGATGAATTCGATGCCATCAGGCCATACTGCCCAGGCCTTTGTAGCGGCAACCATACTCGATATGGAATACCGTGCGTCTTCTCCATGGATCAGTTTTGGGGGTTATGCAGTTGCAACCACCACAGCAATTGGTCGTATGGTTAATAATAAGCATTGGATTTCAGATGTTCTTGTTGGCGCTGGCATCGGTATTTTCTCGGCAAAAGCTGTTTATTTTACACACCACTACCACTGGGGAAAAATGAATGATATGGTAATTCTGCCGGCAATCTATCCTAAGGGGGGTGGGGTATCTTTCGCAATGCTGCTCTGAATAAACCCTGCAATTATCGCAAATTTTACAGACCTGAGCTGGGAATTACCGGTTTTTTGCCTGATAAACTTCCGTCGTATTTCATTTGTATATAATTTGTTTTTTAGCGGCCAAATGGAATCGAAGATCAGCGAAGCTAATAGCCATGGTGATATATTCATCTTCGGTTTGTGATTTTACAACCATGGCTATTTCATATAAAAGATCATTTAAAACAAAAAGAGCCTGGTATTATCCCTGTTTTGAAGCTGTCGATTTTAGCTCCAGGCGATGAATAGCGGTAAATAATTCCACGTTGTTGATAATCAATGGCATCACTAAGGTATAGCTCAGAAGTGACAGGATCAACAGCCAGGCTATAGTAGAGATGATTCTGACCTGACAAAAACGGACGGTCACTGATGGTCGTCTGACTGACCTCCATCTTCCATACCCCATTGTTAATATACAGGATGGTATCTCGTGTACCATTGATAGCCAGGCGTGAGGGTTTCGCGTCAGCCGGGAGGGAAAATGTTTTTTCGATGGCGCAGGTAGAAGGATCTATGCTCTGAAGCATCGGAATTCTTGAGCCTGTCCCGCTTTTACTCCACCCCCCGTCACAAAGGGTCCAGATTTTATTGTATTTATCAAGTACCATTCCACCTGGCTGTTTACCTGTCTTTATTTCACGGACGATTGCATCAGTGCGGATATCTATGACCAGAATAGTATTGTCGAATGACCAGCAGCTCACAAAAAGGAAATTGCCCCACTGGACCATTTGTTCAGTTGACGAATGTTGCGGAGTAGGAATTACACCGGTAATCTGGTAGGTCAATGGATTGACAATTGTAATCTGACCGGCATAAAGATCTGTTATGTAAGCCTTTTCGTTATTAAAGATGTGAATATACCTGGGAGATGTTAATCCTGTAATTTTCCCGATATACTTCCCGTCTGTTGTGTTAATCACATATACTTTCCCTGAATTATTCATGACGATATACCCCTGTTTTTCATAAATCACCATCGATTGGGCGACATCACCCAGTGGTAAGCCATTGGTATTGTAGAAAAGGTCGTTTAGGACAACCCTGGTTACCGGATTATAGTATGACAATGAGGCGTTTCCATACATAAAATTCCCCTCATTAACGATGAACACCCCTTTTGAAAGTGACGATCCGTTTTGATGACTTTTAATCCATTCATCATCTTTCATACATCCGGAAAATACCAGAATAATCATTATCAAAAGGCAACTATTTTTGAGTCTTCCTGTCATTTTCAGAAATCGTAACGGACAAACAATGAATAATTTCTTCCGGGCATAGGATGTTGTAATACTGTACGATACTCTTCATTAAAGAGATTAAGTATTTTCAGTTCCAGGTCCAGTTTATTTTTTTTCAGGACAATCTCCTTACCTAAATATAGATTATTCATCAAATAGGGATAAAGGAGATCGGGCCTGGATGTTTTGTCGTTGCTCGTTGTGGTGAATCGCTCGCTGTAATAACTCCAGAGCCAGGTGAGATGATAACCTGAACGGGTAAGATTGACCAGCACATTGGCAGAATGTTTTGGGATATAGGGGAGCTGTTTTCCGATCGATTCATCACTCCAGTTGCGAGGTTCGTCCCGGTTAATCGATCTTGTGAAAGCATAATTTCCGTTAAAATGGTAGTCAATCGAGAATAGCTTTCCCCTGATTCCTGTATTCAGCTCAAATCCGCTGGTATTGACCCTTTTCATATTGTAAGGTTCCCAGTAACCTTGAGGTGTGGGTAACCAGATGATCCAGTTGTTGATACGGGAGTAATAACCATTCACTGCAATATGAAATATGGTTTTATCTGCCAAGATACTGGAATAGCCGCTTCCCAAGTCAGCCATAAGCCCCTCTTCTGGTTTTAAGTCGGGATTCCCGCCAGGTATAAAATAGAGATCGTTGAGCGTTGGCTGATGATAGTTCCTGGCCAGATTACCTTTTAAAAAATATTTTTTATTAGTGAACGGGTGATATTCAATCCCTGCAGAGGGGATAACAGGTGTGATTTTCCCGCTGATCAGCTCTTCTCTAATCAAAAAAACGGCTGATAGCTGATCACTGAAGGATTTACTCAACTGCAGATGGAATGACTGATTAAGCCGTTGCCTATCATAGCTTTGCGGCATGCTGTTCTGCGGGGAATTGATGGAGTAAACACGGCTCAGGTCCAGGTTTGTACCTGCAACAAGTGAAAGATCTTCGTCAAATTGGTAGTTATAACTTCCATTCAGCAACCAGGTTGCCGAACGGGAATGAGCATCGGTAACCAGCAGATCCTCCGCCCCCGAAATTTTAGTTTTTAACTGGTAGGTTGAAAGCTGAATATTTGCTCCCGCCGTCAAATTCATTGTTCCTTTATTCCCGTAATACTTCCATTCCACTACAGGACGATGGGCATTTTCTGTTTGCCTGTTAATATTTGCGTTGTTGTCTGTTTCGTTCGAAAGAAGCCTTGGAAGTGACCGATCGTTGTGCTGGTACCAATACCGGAGTGTGATGATACTTTTCTTCGCCGGATGGAAATAGATTTCCTGGAGGAGACCATAGTTCTCGTATTGAGAATTTTCGTTTCGTTGAGTAGGGTAGAGGTAATTGCCTGTTGTGGGATCTATGTCAGCAATAAACTTATTCACAAATTTATAGTCATTATTTGAATAATTGTAAAAAGCCCTGGTTTGAGCCTGTATTTTTTTAGTTCCACTGTTAACCTGAATAAATTTCTCCTTTGTTCCATAGTTTCCGATACCTGCGATCACACGACCAGAAAATTTATTCTGCCAGTCGGCACTATTCCCCAGTTTTATAATTCCCCCAAGTGCTCCTGCTCTCTCTGAAATGGAACCTGACCCGTGCAACAGGCTTATATTATCTGTGAAATAAACCGGAATGGAAGAGAAATCGACCATTCCGAGCATTGGGGAATTAAGATTGATCCCATTCCACAGCACCTGGGTATGAGATGGTGCTGTTCCCCGGAATGAAGCCGTTGACATGGCGCCTCTCCCGTAATCTTTTATAAATATTGGTGAGTTTTGGCCAAGCAACTCCCCCAGGTTTAATGTCAGCCCCTTTAGCATTACGACAGAATCAATTCTGGTGATGACTCTGCCTGCCTCTTCCTTCACAATTTTCTGAGTATAAACCTCGACAGT
>JAHEYS010000118.1 GCA_023251475.1 Prolixibacteraceae bacterium | reverse complement strand
TATATAGACGCGGTTCAATTAAAATCCGTTATTTTGCATCGAATCTTATCCCTAAAAAATGGAGAAAAATTTACAGCCCGGAAAAGAAGGAAAGCGCCCGGGAAGAAGGAATTTTGTTAAAACAATTACGGTAAGATCAGTCAGCGCGGCTCTATTTGGCGCCTCACTGGCATCATCCGCTTCAGGATCCTCATTTACCAGATCAGGGAATCAAACTCCTGCCGGTAAAAAAGAGTTGATGAAAGTGGGCTGCCAGTATGGTGATGTCACCACCGAAAACCTGGAGTTTAAGGCAAGGCATGGCGTATTTAACATTAACGGAGGGTCACCCAAATTTATAAAAAATGTTGGCTGGGATCTTGAAGATTCATTGGCGAAGAGGGCGTCTTGCGAAAAGTATGGGATAAGTCTTGATGCGTATCATTTACCCTTAAGTTCAGCAGGAATAAATAAAGTCCAGTTCCCCAATATTATGCTTGGGAAAAGTCCGGAGCGGGACAAGGAAATTGAGATGCTTCAGCAAATGATTTCAGTTGCCGGGAAAAGCGGAGTCCATTGTTTGAATTACAATACAACCATACTTCCCATACTGCGAAATGGGAAAATTACCGATCCCGGTCGTGGAAATGCGATTTATACATCCTGGAATTATCAGGAGTCAGCCGGAAAAAATGAACCGTTAACAATTGCAGGAATTGTTTCAGCTGACCAGATCTATGAACGGATTACCTATATGCTGGACAGGCTGATCCCTGTTGCCGAAGAATATAAGGTTCGCCTTGCAAATCATATTGCAGATCCCCCGACTCACTCAGGATTCCAGGGTATAACCCGATGGAACAGTCCTGATGTATTTGAGGGTATTAAAAGGTTTGCCAGACTTTACGACAGCAAATATCACGGATTTAATTTTTGTCTGGGTTCCATCGCCGAAGGTCTTAAAGATCCTAAAACGGAAATAATTCCGATCATTAAATGGGTTGGTGAAAGAGGTCAGATTTTTAATATCCACCTGAGAAATATTAAGGGCGGATGGGATAATTTCACAGAGGTATATCCTGATAACGGGGATATGGATTTTTTCCGGATTCTGAAGGTTTTGAAAGATCTGGATTACCCTTATATGGTAATGCCCGATCATGTACCCCATCATTCAGATCCTGCAAGCAGCTACCAGGCATTTGCATTTTCATATGGTTATATCAAAGCGCTTATTCAGGCAGTTTCAGCTATATAAGAGGTTGTCTTAAAAGATGAAAAAATAAACGGACTTTTTGGATATCCTCTTTGAATTGACAATTTTCAAACCAGAATAATTGTGCCGGTATGGGATTTGATGTTGTTGCTGCAATCCGTATCAAACATCACCTATTGGTAATTTCTGTTTGATGAATGTTTTATCTAATTTTACCAACAAATAAAATAAAATCATGATTCCGGTTAAAGAAGTATGTGTTGAATCGTTCCAGGAGACTGCAGCTGCCATTCAATCAGGAGCAACCCGGATAGAGTTGTGTGATTATTTGTCGTGTGGCGGAACCACCCCCTCGTATGGAACCATCAGTCAGGTGGTTAGCAAATTCGATATTCCGGTGATGGTAATGATCCGGCCGCGGGGCGGAGATTTTTGCTATTCGCATGATGAATATGAGATCATGTGCCAGGATATTGAGATATGCCGGCATCTGAAAGCAACAGGGGTTGTTTTCGGACTGCTAAAATCTGATAAAACCATCGACATTGAACGTACGACACATCTGGTTAATCTGGCACGACCGATGCAGGTGACATTTCATAAGGCGATTGACGAATCAAACGATCTGCTTTTAGCGGTCAATCAGTTAAAAAATATTGGTGTGGACCGGATTCTTACATCCGGTGGCAGGGATACTGCACTTGAAGGGCGGGAAATGCTTCAGAAAATGATAAAGATTGCAGGCGATGAACTGAAAATTATTGTTGCGGGTAAAGTCACATGGGAAAATTTTGAAGAGATCAGGGAACTGATTCCTTCAACCGATTATCATGGAAGAAGACTGGTGAAATTTTAAGTTTGTAAAGGCCTGACTTATCTTAATTTAACACAATCAGACCTTCACCCGCCTACATTGAAGACTTAAATACGCTCTTTTAAAGCCAGTTTTCGCAATGTAGGGGATTTCCACGCAGTTACAGAAACAACGAACAGGGTCATCACACCGCCAAAAACCACAGAGGGGATCAGACCCATAAAACGGGCGGCAAAACCCGACTCAAACGCCCCCAGTTCATTGGAGGATCCGATGAAAATACTGTTAACAGCAGCTACCCTGCCCTTCATCTCGTCAGTTGTAAAAATCTGAAGTATACTTGCACGTACAATGACGCTAACATTATCAAAAACCCCACTTAGAAACAGACAAAATGCAGAGAGGAGAAAATTCGTCGAAAAGGCAAAAATGATCATACAAACACCAAAGCCAAAGACACTGTAAAGCAACTGAGCGCCTGAGCTTGAGACAGGGGGTTTAAAGGTAAGGATGACAGACATCAAAATCGCCCCGACAGCAGGACAGGCTCTTAAAAAACCCAGACCTTCAGGACCAACCTTTAAGATATCGGAGGCAAAAACCGGTAACAGGGCAACTGCTCCTCCGAAAAAAACCGCAAACATATCCAGTGCAAAAGCATTCAACAACACCTTATTATTGAAAACATAGAATACCCCTTCCTTAATACGGTCCATCATCCCTTCAGCAGCTCCGGCAATCAGCGCCACTTTACCCGGACTTTTAATGAACAACAGGAAAATTGAACAAAGCAGGTAAAATGCAAATACAACGGTATAGGCCGGAACAATACCAAAGAAGCCATAAACCAGTCCACCAAGCGCGGGCCCTGTAACTGCCGCAATATGCCAGATGGTACTGCTCCAGGTAGCAGCGGCAGTCAACAGTTCGCGTGGAACAAGCTGACCAAGCAAAGCGGTATGAGCCGGCATCAGAATACCACGCACCAAACCAGTAATGAATATGGTGACAAAAATGGGAGCAATTCCCCATAACTGTTGAATATTCAAGGAAGGGATACTGTAAACCGTTAAAATTGTTGACCCAACCAAAAGGAGAAAAGTGGTATAAAAAATGATCTTTTTCCGATCCCAGATATCAACAAAATGTCCGGCAAACAAGGCAATACTTACCTGTGGAATCACTTCTGTCAAACCGATCATCCCGAGTGAAAGAACATCCCGGGTGATGTTATACAATTGCCACCCCACAATTACCGACTGCATCAGGGTGGCAACAGTCATCAAAAACCGGTAAGCCAAAAACAGTCTGAAATCCCTGTAACGGATTACATCAAAAGCCTCTCCTGATAAAATATTCTTCATTATAATTCAACTACCTGTTTTATAAAGATTAATTTACAGCAAAGATTTCAGATAACCGGTCGGGGGTGATCCCATTGAATGATTGAATCGTAAAATCTGCCTGTGCCAGTTCATCAAGTCCAACACTTTCTGTCTCAACGGCTATACAATACATGCCGGCACTCTTTGCTGCGGATATTCCATTAGGGGAATCTTCAAAAACCATACATTTATCGGATGACACGCCTATTTTCAGGGCTGCCAGGAGGTAAACCTCCGGCGCTGGTTTACTCTTGCCAGCCTCGGTTGTGGTAACAATTGCATCAAAATACGAGCTTAGGTCAGATCTGTCAAGCAAAATCTTTACCAGTTCGGGAGATGACGATGTAGCTACTGCCAGTTTCATTCCGGCTGACTTCAAACGATTAAGCAATAGAATTACTCCGTCATTAAGATTCAGAAGTGCCAGAGATTTAAAATATTGGCACCTGAATTGGTCATCAAAAGCAAGAAGTTCATTTACCGATTGTGATAAATCAAATCTCGATTTAAGATCCAAATACATAAAATCACCTGCGGCGCCCAAATAGAGACGGTGTACCTCCTCAGGGACAGAAATCCCAAGTGTATTAAAAAGTTGCTTCTCGATCTCGTAATGAATAGGCTCACTATCAATTAAAACTCCGTCCATATCAAAAATTACAGCTTCAGGTCTTCTCATAAATCAAGGAAAATTATTTTTCTATTTTAGAACAATTATAAAACAGGCAATTTAATGGTTTAGTTCTAATTTTTATCTTTAAAATTATAACTTTGATCAGAATATTTTATAAAATCGCATTTTAATACGCAAAATTGCACTACTCATTGAGCTGTCGGTTCTTCATATACGGATCCCTTATTGTATTGATGTTATCTGTATCCGGTCTGTCGGTTATCGCATCGACCCCGGAATCAAATGACTTTAAGAATTCCTTATGCCCTTTTTCACCTGCCAATTTCCAAAATATTAGAGTTTCTGACCTATCCCAGGCAAATGATAGTTTACTGGCGCTTCTATCAATGGGTAATGAATATATCAAAACCCGCTATACCCAGTTAAAGCCGTCAGATAATTGCGGTGATACAATTCGTAAATCGAGTGACCGGAATATCGATCTCCTGAATAGAAATTCGTTGACTGTTCTGAAAAGCAGAGGCGAAAACAATTTTTTTACACGAAATTTATTCTCCTTGATCATCAGGGATAATCAGCCTGTAAAAGAGCAGATAAAAGTAAACAGCACCTTATATTTTGCCCCTTTTGCCGGGAGGAGAATCGGCAAAATACGGATTCAGCAGCTTGATGTTTTCGGACCAACCCTTAGGGATACTTCCAGGGTGGCAACTTCATGGATTGACAGAACAGGAAATTCAATTCACGTGAAAACGACAGAAAGGAAACTTCGGGGACAGTTGTTATTCAATTCAGGTGAAACAGTAGATCCGCAGTTGATGGCGGAAAATGAAAAATTCATCAGGGACCTTCCCTATATTCAGGATGTTGCCATCCTTCTTTCCTTTTCAAAAGTGAATACTGAAATAGTAGACGTTGTGATACTTATCAAGGAACGGTTTGAGTATGCAGTAAATGGAAATCTAAACTCTTCCTCAACGGGATGGGAGGTAACCAACCAGAATATGTTTGGCATAGGGCACCAATTCTCGGTAGCCGGGGGATATAATCTATCAGAAACGCCTAAATGGGAAGGTAGTTTTAAATATCAGATCAGCGATCTGGACGGAAAATTCATCAGAACGGGTGTCGGTTATACGAATACCTTCCGCTTAAAAGGGTGTAATGCTTTTCTTGACAAACAGTTTATTGCCTCAAAAGAGGACTGGGCCGGAGGAATTGCAATGGAAAGGGTATTTGAAGACCGGTTCCTAACCCCCTATTCCTATACGAAAACAGATACGGCAGCTTCATATTTCAACTCTGACATATGGTATGGGAAGCAGTTTAAGAATAATAATATTTATTCTTCCCTTGGAAATGTTGTCTTATCAGGCAGATATTTTCATCAGAATTTCTACCATAATGCCAGCAAAAAATACACCAACAGCCTTTATCGGAATCATGATTTTATCCTTGGAGCTATCGGTATCAGTAAACGGTATCTGTTTAAAAACAATCAGGTCTATGGCTATGGAATTACAGAGGATATTCCCTATGGGAGGTATGCAGAAATCGCTGCAGGGGTTGATGTTGAACCAAACAGATCAAGGCCCTATTTACATTTTAACTATTCCATGGCGAATATACTAAAGGGGGGAGCCTACTTCAGATGGCAGGCAGGGATCGGGGGGTTTTTAAGTAACTCACAGCTTGAACAGGGGGCGATCATACTGAACTGCAACTACTTTTCAAATTTCATCTACCTGAACCGGCATCCATACCGTTTCTTCATCAATATGGAAATGCTCAGCGGCATCAACCGGTTTAAAGAGGAATACCTGGTTATTAACCGCAGATTTGGTATCCGGGACTATTTCGCCACCGATACACGTGGAATCAACCGATTGAAAATCAATATCGAATCGGTTCGCTTCTGGGATTGGCATAAATCGGGATTCAGGTTTGCACACTATTTCTTTGGTGATGCGGCTTTTCTGTCAAATGATTTGAGTAATCTGCTTACGAGTAAATTCTATGCAGGATTTGGTGCAGGTATCCGCGTACACAATGAATCACTGGTATTTAATGTTCTTGAAATCAGACTAAGCTGGATTCCAATCGCCCCGTCAGGCCATGATGCCTTTATCTTTAACGCCTTCGGGCAGCCAAAGGCGAGATTTAATGATTTTCTGGGTGGTAAACCGCAGGAGATACCTTATAAGTAGTAAATCACCTTCAACCACTGGTATTTATTGACTGAATTTACCACTGTTAAACCACCCTTTTTTTAATGATAACCGATTGTTTATGCGTACCCTGAAACAGTTCATAGCACCGGTAACTGCAGGCCAGGGCGCCATTGAAAAGATCAATTTTTCTGGCCGGTTTTAAACCGATACTCTTTAATCCATCCAATGAACTGGAGATAATCCAGGCTTCGAATCCTGCAAAACGGTTTTTGAGGGTATTGCCAACGGCGGTATACAATTCAGCTATTGACTGTGGCTTCATCCGTTCACCATATGGGGGGTTCGTGACAATAATGCCATTGGAGAACGGGGGTGAAAGTGTAATGATATCCTGAACCTGAAGATCGATCACCTTCGAGAGACTTGCATTCCTGATATTGGCTTTAGCAATAGAAATGTCTTTTACAGAGATATCTGACCCAACAATTTTGCCGTTAAACTCCTTTTCGTACTCTCCGTTATAGATTTCGGCAAACAGTTTTTCATTAAAGTCGGGCCATTGCTCAAAACCAAAAGACTTGCGGTACATTCCGGGGGGGATTCCCCTTGCAATCATTGCGGCTTCGATCAGCAGAGTTCCAGATCCACACATCGGATCAAGAAAATCCCGCTCGCCATGCCAACCGGTCAGCATAATCATCCCTGCCGCAAGAACCTCATTGACAGGAGCATCACCCTGCCCCACCCGATATCCGCGTTTGTGAAGTGATTCACCTGAACTATCGAGCGAGAGGATACAATGATTTCCCATCAGGTAAACATTAATGCGAATATCCGGGTCTTCCGGATTTACCGAAGGGCGTTTACCCGTTGCTTCCCTGAAGTGATCTACAATTGCATCTTTCACTTTAAGGGAAGCGTACATCGTATTCACAAACATCTCTGACTGAACGGTGCTGTCAAGGGCGAAAGATTTCCCCAGGGCAAGATAGTTGGTCCAGGGTATTTTCTTGGCGCGGTCATAAAGCTCATCGCGTTTGGCCACCTCGAATTCGGCAATGGGCTTGAGGATTTTCAATGCCGTACGAAGATGAAAATTAGCCTTGTACATCAATTCCTGATCTCCAAAAAATGATACTGCACGTCTTTCGACTACAACCGATTCACCTCCTAATGCCCTGACCTCGCCTGCCAGAATGTTTTCAAGTCCGGCAAACGTTTTGGCAACTATTTTAAACTTACTCACAAATACTACTTTTACTTAACTGAATATAACCGGTTTTATAGTTCACCGGTTCGCAAATTATCCCAATAAAACTGCAGCGACAAAAGTAGCTCTTTATATGGATTAAACTTAGTGATTATATCCCGCTGCCATTAAAAAAATCGGCATTCCTGGTCTTGGTCTGGATAACCCTGGAGAAAGGGAGCAAATCGCTGGTCACCCATATATTGCCTCCAATCACAGAGTCATGACCGATGGTTATCCGTCCAAGAATAGTTGCATTGGAATAAATAATCACATTATCTTCTACAATAGGATGTCGGGGAATCCCTTTGACAGGATTGCCATTTTCATCAAGCGGGAAACTTTTGGCCCCAAGAGTTACACCCTGAAATAACTTAACATTGTTCCCAATTATACTGGTAGAACCAATAACAACCCCTGTACCGTGATCAATCGTGAAATATTCACCGATAACGGCTTCCGGATTAATATCTATTCCGGTCTCTGAATGGGCCATTTCAGTAATTATTCGCGGGATCAGCGGAACCCCCAGTTCAAAAAGGGAGTGTGCGATGCGGTAACTCGAAATTGCCCTGATTGCCGGATAACAGAAAATAACTTCCCCGACACTGTTGGCTGCCGGATCTCCGAGATAGGCTGCATTGACATCTGTAATAAGAAGCCTCCTAAGTTCGGAAAGCCGGTTAACAAACTTGAGGGCAATCTCTTCTGCCCTACACCTTTTCCCAATAAGGTCGCGATCTGATTCACCTTCACAAATAAAACACAATCCTGAAAATATCTGGTCGGCCATCATTTCATAAACTTCGTCAACAAGCACCCCCATATAGTAAGGGAGGGTATCTGACTTAAGATTAATCTCTCCAAAGTAACCGGGAAAGATAATCTGACGGACATGCTCGACAATTGCCCTTAATTTCTCCGTCGAGGGCATCGATTCACCTGTCCGGTGCCTGTGAACCAGGATATCAAATGAACTGGCATCGACTAATGACTTTACAGCCTCAGCGGTCCATGAAACAGAATGGTCGACCTCTTTATTTTTCATTTTCAAACGCAAATAATGGTGTACTTAAATATCGTTCACCGGTATCACAGATAATTGTAACAATCATTTTCCCTTTATTTTCAGGCCGTTTAGCGATCTGAAGTGCCGCATAGACATTTGCTCCGGCCGAAATACCGCAGAAGATGCCCTCCATCCGGGCGAGCTTCCGGGCAGTCTCAAACGAATCTGCGGCGGAAACGGTCATCACCTCATCATAGGAAGCTGTATTTAATACCTTAGGAATAAAACCGGGACCGAGCCCCTGTATCTTATGAGGTCCTGGGGCTCCACCCGATAAAACGGCTGAATCTTCCGGCTCGACAACCACCGAATAAAAGGATTGCTTTTTTGCTTTGATCACCTCAGATACACCCGTAATGGTACCGCCGGTTCCGGATCCTGCTACAAATATATCCACCTTGCCATCCGTATCCTCCCATATCTCAATGGCAGTAGTTGTACGGTGTATTTCGGGGTTTGCAGGATTGTCGAATTGCATGGGAATGAAACTGCCTGGAATCGACAATTGAAGTTCTTCAGCTTTGGCAATTGCCCCCTTCATTCCATCCTTGCCAGGTGTAAGAATCACTTCTCCTCCGTAGGCCTGAACAATCATTTTTCGCTCAATACTAACTGAATCGGGCATGACAATTTTAAGTTTATACCCTTTTGACGCACAAACAAAAGCGAGACCAACACCGGTATTTCCACTGGTTGGTTCAATAATTACGGTGTCCTTGTTGATTAATCCGCTCTTTTCAGCCGCATCTATCATCGCATATCCCAACCTGTCCTTAACAGAACCACCTGGATTCTGAGATTCCAATTTTACGATGATTTCACAATCCAACCCGTCAGTTAAACGGTTCAACCTTACCATTGGTGTCCTTCCAACAAGGTCTGTTATACTGTCTGAAATTTTCATTAGTAAAATTTTTAAGATTTATATTGAATTCATCTGAATATAATTTGTTTGTTTCTCCTGCAAATTCGGGAAATGGCGTTGAATTGGTTGATCTTTGGTATGGATGATTTTAACCTTCATGCTGGTTTGTGTTTCGACAATCACACTTATTTGGTTTGAAAATAATATATTTTTATTTTGCCGTACGGAATCCCGCCAGTGAGGGATTTCAAATTAACAATACCTGAAAAACAACAATCTAATCAGCCTACATGTTCAATCCATTTCGGGAAAGGGCTTTCATGGCATTCTCAACTCTAAGATTTCCAATGCCTCCGACTATTTCATAATTAAACCCGAAAGAACGTATCTCATCACAATAAAGACCAAACAACTCCTCCCTTTTATCCCCCCCGTTTTCCCTTACAGGATCTGATATCCATGGTAAATCGGTAGCACAAACCAGAAAAAGATCAATTTTTGACGAGCGGATATGGTCGGAAACCCATTCAGGACACTTTCCAAAGACCAAATCAAACCACACCTTGGTAATTATCAGCCATGTATCGTAAAACAAGATACCATTTCCAATCCTTGATGCATATTCGGCCTCCTGTGTAATCTGGTATTTGGCTATCCGGATCACATCGTCATAACTGTAGGGCCGGCCAAGATTTTCGACATAAAAACGGGCATATTCAGGTATCCAGACGGTCTTCCATTTATCGGCCAAAGCTTGCGCCAGTTCTGTTTTGCCGGTTGATTCGGGTCCGGTAATAACGATACGTGTGATTCTGTTTTCTGTTAACATTGTACTTTAAAAGGCTCCTTTTGCCATTCATAATATCCTAATCCAGCCATTGCGGCATAAGCAAGGAAAAGGAAAACAGTCGGATAAAGCCCCTGTTGAAGATATAACCCGGCCGATATCAAATCAACAAAGATCCAGATAAACCAATGTTCAATCTTCTTACGGGCAAGCATCCATGTTGCAATGATACTTAGTGCGGTCGTGAACGCTTCGCCAAACGGTATGGGAGAGTTACTATATCTGCTGAGTAAAATATACAATAACAGACTCAGGATCACGCTCAGCGACAGGATTATTATCCAAAGGGAAGCGGAGGTCCGACTTATTTGAAGCGGTTTACTTTCCGACCCTGATTGCCCGCCATTTCTCCAGCTCCACCAACCGTATATACTGATAAAAAAGTAATAAATCTGAAGCCCCATCATGGCATAAAAGTTAGCCTCAAAAAAGACCCAACAGTAAAGCAGTGAAGTAACAATTCCAGCCGGCCATGTATATAAACTCTGACGAATGGAGAACCAAACATAGATCAATCCGAACAGGGTACCCCCTAATTCAACCTTATGAGAAAAAGCCCAATCAATCAATAAATTCATAGGTAACCAATCAGGCTAATTACTAATTCCATTTATTCAACTCTTTATTTATTCAAATAGCGATTAAAACTATTTTGATCTGAAAGAACTTCGATGGCCTTCTCCACCTCCTTATCATCTTCGAGCATTATCTGGTAGTAGGACCCAGTATCGTAGATATCCCTGGCAACAAGGGCCTTAATCTGTCGTGCAATAATCGCTCCGGAAACCTTTAAACTCTCATCATCTCTTTTAATCTTCTCCTTCTCTCCTGCCTTAACCAATTCCTCCAATACCTCATTGGTAACGTGGAAGTCGGTTTGAAACTCTTCAAAAGTTTTATATTTAGCCTTTAGATTGTTTCTGTTCTTATCGATGAATCCTACCACAAACGGAAACAATACATTTTTACGAACAAGATTATTGAAATAGCGGTAGTACATGGAGGTATCAACAGGGATGAAAATATCCGGCATAATCCCTCCACCGCCATATACTTTTCGTTTGGTAACCAATGTTTTCATCATCAGTGAATCGGGAAATGAGATGCTGTCTTTACTGAACATTTCACCGTTTTCATATCGTTTAAGGTAATCGTTCCGGTAATTCTTAATGTCATCTTTATAAGGCTTCTGGATATTTCTTCCGGCTGGAGTATAATAATGTGCAGTGGTGAGGCGGATTACCGAACCGTCATTAAGGGGAAACGGTTGCTGGACAAGTCCCTTTCCGAATGAACGGCGACCAATTAATACCCCGCGATCCCAGTCCTGGATTGCTCCGGCTACAATTTCAGAGGCGGAAGCTGACCCTTCGTCAATTAGAATAATCAGGTTACCCTGAATAAAATCACCCCGGGTAGTCGAATAATAGTCTCTGCGGGAGCTATGTGTGCCTTCAGTATAGACAATGAGTTTTTTCTCTTCAAGAAACTGATTGGCCAGATCGTAGGCTGCGCCCAGGAATCCCCCCCCATTACCCCGTAAATCGAGGACCAGGTTTTTAACCTTCCCTTTTGCGTTTAGCGATTTCATCGCCTCTTTGTACTCACTGATTGTCGTAGCTGCAAATTTATTCAGCTTAATATAAGCCGTCTCCTTATTGAGCATAAAAGACGCATCGACACTGAAAATGGGAATTTTATCACGAACGATTGTGAATTCAAGTGTCCCTTTCTCCCCTCTTCGACTGATGGTAAGATTCACCTGGGTTCCTTTCGGTCCCCTTAATAATTTAAAGACATCCTGGGATTTTAACCCGATTGCAACAATATTTTTTTCATCAACCCTGACAATCCGGTCTCCGGGTCTGAGCCCCACCCGTTCTGAAGGTCCTCCGGGAATTGTGGTCATCACCATCAGGGTATCCTGAAAAATATTGAAAGAGATACCTATTCCCTCAAAATTCCCTTCAAGGGGTTGATTCATCTCTTCAACTTCATCTTTTGAGATGTAAACAGAATGCGGATCAAGTGAGGCGAGAACTTCTGTTATCGCAGTTTCAGTCAGTTTGTTGATATTGGTCGTGTCCACATAGAAGCTCTCAATTAAATTCAGGACTCGTCCAAACTTAATAGCCTGCGACTGAACATTCTGGGCATTTAAGGTCATCAAACCTTCAGCCATAACAATCAGGAACAGTAAAAACCTCTTTTTAAGAATGCTAAAAAATCTCATGATTAATTTTATTGTATTGATTTCCTGGTAACAGTGAACCGTTCCTGAGAAAAGAAAATTGATTACATTGAAAAAGACCGCCAATTACCGGTCGTTGTATTAAAGGTCAAAAATAAAAAAAATAATCAGAAACTTATTCCCTACCATATAACTCCCCGATTTGTGATCGAACTGTACAATCAACCATAAAAAAAGATGAACATTTTATTTGTCCATCTTTTCCCTATGATTTGATAAATCTACCCGATTTACGCCAGGGCCAGATTTACTTTATTTCTATACTCATTAAATTCGCCGATTAAAGCTGAAAACAGCTCTTTCACAGTGATAATTTTATCAGTTTTCCAGACATTACTCCCTGCAAAAGCATAACCATGCTTGAAATTCCCTTTTAACGCAGCTGATAATGAAGCTATTATACAATAAGGTGCGGTGCTTATATCGCATGTTTTAATACAATTTACCGGGCAAACCTTTGGTTGTTTTGTCCCTGCCTCCACTTCGTCAAGAAATTCACTTGAAATGGCGCGACCCGGCATACCCACCGGACTCTTAATGATTCTTACATCTGTCTCACGGGCATTAATATAGGCCTGTTTAAATTTATCAGAGGCGTCGCATTCAACGGTTGTTACAAAGCGGGTCCCCATCTGAACACCGGCTGCGCCCATTTCCAGAAATTTATCGATATCTTCTCCGGTATAAATTCCACCGGCTGCGATTACAGGTATGACACATCCGTGCTTTTCACCAATCTCATTTGCCACTGCAATCACTTCGGGAATAATCCGCTCCAGTGCAAAACCGGCATCTTCGAGCTGTTCAACCTTGAACCCAAGATGACCTCCGGCTTTTGGACCTTCAACCACAATTGCATCAGGTAAATAGTCGAAATTTGATTTCCATTTATTACAAATCAGGGCGGCACCCCGCGCTGAAGAGACAATCGGAACAAGACGAGTCTTTGAACCGGGGGTAAGATATTTTGGCAGGTCAAGCGGTAATCCTGCACCTGAAAAAATAATATCGACACCCTCTTTAATTGATGTTTTAACCAGGTCTACATAATTGGATAATGCCACCATAATGTTCACCCCGATGATTCCCCGTGTCTTCTCCCTGGTTTTGCGAATCTCCTCGGTTAATCCAAAGATGCAGTTTTCAAGATAATCACTGGAGTGTTGCTTATATAAAAATCCGATTCCGGCAGGAGAGATGACTCCTACACCACCCTCATTGGCAACTGCCGAAGCGAGTCCCGATAAAGATATTCCTACACCCATTCCACCCTGAATAATTGGGAGGGTGATTTTTAAACCTCCAATGTTAAGATTTTTCATTTTCATGCCACTAAAATAATTTACGACCTGAAGGGCTAAAGAATATACGCCCCCGATGTTTCTGAAATACGGCACAAGTATAATCACTATAACTATTCGCAGATAAAAAATGGTTTATGCTGCAAAAAAAGGGCAGAAATACAGGAATTTGGGATGAAATGCAATGTTGAAAGGGACGAATAACGAACAGTACACGTACATTTTAAAATCCCAAGGCGTCGCCTGCTATTTGGAGGAAGTCAAATTTCTAAAGGCAGAGAGGTTATTCCGGGAGACCGGGACTTTAAATCCAAGTTTACTGATCTCGATAAAATAACCTTTGGAGTTACCAGCAAATGCATCAATTTTGGAAAGGTTCACCATCCAGCAACGATGGCATTTTTTAAATTCCGGTTTTTTACTCATGATTTGCTCAACAACAGCAAAAGACTGACGAAAAAGCTTCTTTCTGCAAACCAGGTTGTCGAGCCAGAAGATCTCGATATAGTTACCTGAGGAGTGAAAAACAAGGATATCCTCCAAATTAGCAGAGAAGCTGTCCTTTCCGTTCTCGGCCAATAATTGAAAATCTGCTTCCTTCACAATTTCGGGTTTTTCATCACCAAAAAAGTGCCTCCTGCTATTATCAAGCACACTCACCATTTTATCTTTGAGTGAGTGGTTATAGTTGATCAGATTCAGCAGAACAAGGGGGAGCAAAGCCAGGGCGCCAGTCCGGAAAATTGGCAGATCGGTAAACTCAATCTTCCCGACAAACCACGCCATAAATGAAAACAACACAAACAGGTTGCTAAATAACCAAACATTCCAGATCATCTCCATCTTAATGGTCCATTTGGAGGAATCAAAAACCTTTGGCATGATTCCGGGCAGAATAAGATTATTGGCAAAGAGCGATCCGGAACCCATTATTCCCATTCCCAGGACAAAATACCCATCCCTTTCAGACCGGAGAAAATTGATCCCAAAAGGTTGGAAATAGAGTACGAGCAGCACAAATCCCATCCCGACAAGGCCGATGGTCTTTACGTTATGTTTAAAATTATTATTAAACGGATAGGACTGATTGAGATTCTCGAACATAGATCTGTTTTATCGACGCTAAAGTAACAAAAAAAACAAAGCTCCGGAATCTCTTCCGAAGCTTAAGCGGTCTGGACGGGACTCGAACCCGCGACCCCATGCGTGACAGGCATGTATTCTAACCAACTGAACTACCAAACCATAATCTACTCTACAATTTTTGGCGGTCTGGACGGGACTCGAACCCGCGACCCCATGCGTGACAGGCATGTATTCTAACCAACTGAACTACCAAACCAAAAATTAAAACTAAAAACAGCGGTCTGGACGGGACTCGAACCCGCGACCCCATGCGTGACAGGCATGTATTCTAACCAACTGAACTACCAAACCGTTTTTATTTTTTAAGAAAACTAAGAACGTAATTTCATTTGCCCGGTTTTCCTAAGGCGCTGCAAATATACTCCATTTTTTGTTTCTACAAACTACTTTTCCCGTGAAAAAAATGAAAAATGGACGCTTCCGTAACTCCTCATTTCACAGAAAGAGGGATGAGCAGAAAAATCATTGCTCTTTCCATGCTCAAGAATAAGCAAACCATTATCGTATAATAAATTGCTATTCATTATCAGGTCCGGAATTTCAGCAAGCCGCTTCAGTTCATAAGGGGGATCTGCAAAAATGATGTGGTATTGGCCGGGTGAACGGGCTATAAACTTAAAGACATCAATATTTAATGCTTTGACTGCCCCCTTTACTCCGAGTTTTTCAATAACCGAGCAGATAAAATTGTAATGAAAGCGGTCCAGTTCCACACTTGTCACGTCGGGACAACCCCTGGAAACAAATTCAAAAGAGATACTTCCCGTTCCGCTGAACAGATCAAGTATCTTTTTGTTTTCGAAATCATACCTGTTAATCAGGATATTAAAAAGATTCTCGCGTGCAAAATCTGTCGTAGGTCTTGCTTTAAAGTTCTTACCGGGTCTGAAAATCCGGCTTTTGAAGGCCCCTCCGATTATTCGCATTTATAAGCGCTTAGAAGTGAAGAATAATAATGCTCTGGCAATTGACTAAAAGTATAGCTGTACTGATAAATGGTATCCAAACGGGCAAAAGCGGTTGACCTCACATATTTTTTAAAAAGGTGGTAAACCGGTGAAACCTGTGGTATCTGGCCGTGCAGGATTAGTTCAGTACTGTCGGGCAACAATTTCAACTGTTCAAAGGTGAAAAGTACGTGATAGAGGATATCTCTTTCGGTTTTATAATTGAAAATATTGCAGTAAATTAATTTAGAGCCATTTACAACACTCATTTCGAATGTGTCGCGAAAGAAATTGAGATGAACCTGGCCTCTCTGCGAAAAAGCACGGTTCACTTTAAGCACCCCTTCCACTAACGGGTATAAAGAATGTTTAATGGTGCTTTTTGGAAATTTAACGGCCAAAAATTCATTTAGGTTCTGCGGGATATCAAATATGCACCAGCACTCCGCCTTTGGAAAGAGATTCTTATTGACTATAAATCCCCGCTCCTGAACATTATTAAACCACAAATATTTGTCCAGCGAACCCCTGCTGTAAAAAGCCTGTGGAACCATTGTAAACTTCCGCGTAGCGTAAAGTATCCCCACACTCTTGAAGTCATGGTTGAAAATCTCCTCCGAGCCGATCACCTCACGGACATGTTTTAAAAGCAGCCGGGGCCTTTTAAGAAAAAAATGGTGCTCATTAAGCACAACATATTTACCTTTGGGAATATCAAGTACCGAATAACTGAAACCATCCAGACTTATCTGAAGGGATAAATGATATAAATGTGTTTGTGTACTGTCGAAAGTTTTGTCAATAAAACAAATATCACGCATTTTTATTTCTAATGAATTTGCTCGTGTGGCTACAAATTTAAAAAAAATGACAAACCTTTGCTAAAGATTCGGGTAAAATAGCTGCTATGTTAAGAAAATACATTTCCAAACTGATCATCGAAGAGATCAAATTTGATCCAACAGACTGTCAGATAGCGATGGCAGATAAAGCTGCCGAATTTATTACCGTCGAAAATTCTGACGTCATCTTTCTTTTACGCGGCTATGCAGGGACCGGTAAAACAACCGCACTTAGTGCGTTGGTCAGGGTTCTGGATTCTTTAAAAATGAAGGCGGTACTTTTAGCCCCAACAGGTAGGGCGTCTAAAGTACTTTCAAGGTATGCGGGAAAACCGGCAACAACAATCCACAAAAAAATTTACCGTCAGCAATCAGCAAATGGAGGATATGGAAAATTCTCATTGGATAGAAACCTGCATAAAAATACTGTTTTCATCATTGACGAGGCTTCGATGATCTCAAATAACCCTCAGGAAAACAATATTTTCGGTTCAGGCTATCTGCTGTCGGACGTGATTGAATATGTGATGTCGGGCGAAAATTGCCGTCTGATTATTGCCGGAGATACCGCTCAGCTTCCACCAGTCGGATTCAGTGTCAGTCCGGCACTTGAAGAGGAAGAACTGAAATATTTCAATCTTGAGGTGATCAGTTGTGAACTGACAAATGTGGTAAGACAGGCGGTAAAATCGGGAATTCTGGAAAACGCCACAATGATCCGAAATCTCCTCTCCGGTGCACAACACGAGGGATACTGGAAAATAAAGACAGCCGGGTTTAACGATATTATTCGGATTGGCGGCGCGGATCTGATCGAGGAGATCTCAGGTTGTTACCATAAATTCGGGATTGATGAGACAATCGTCGTGACCCGCTCGAATAAAAGAGCCAATAAATTTAATGAGGGGATTCGCAGATCGGTCTTATACCGCGAGGAACAGATCTCGACCGGCGATCTGGTCATGAGTGTGAAGAATAATTACCATTGGGCAAAACAATCGGAAGAACTCGGCTTTATTGCTAACGGCGACATTGCGGAGGTTGTGCGGATTCGCAAATACGAAGAGAAATACGGGTTCCATTTTGTGAATGTCACCCTCCGTTTTATTGATTTTAAAGATATCGAAATTGACTGTAAAATAATTCTTGATACCCTGACTATTGAAGCAGCATCACTCACACAGGCTGATCAGAAAAAACTGTTTGATGAAATCTCGCAGGATTATCCCGATATCCGGAACAAGCGGAATTTATGGGAGAAAATACGGGAAAATGAATATTTCAATGCCTTGCAGGTGAAATTTTCCTACGCCCTCACCTGCCATAAATCGCAGGGTGGACAATGGAAAGCGGTTTTTATCGATCATGGTTACCTTACCGGGGAGATGATCGACCGCGAGTACCTCAGATGGGCTTACACAGCCTTCACCCGCCCCACCGAACGGCTCTACCTTGTTAATTTTAATAAGGAGTTTTTTGATGAAGACGAATAACCATGAGAATAAACCAACTGAAAAATTTCCTTGCAATAGTTGGTTAAGCATTATCCGGCATAGCGAATTTTTTCATTCATTCATTCATTCATGCTTCATTCTTTCATTTTTTCATTATAAATTAATCAACACCCTGTCCAACCTCCACTGCCGGTTATACACCACACTTTTACAATAGCTTATACATCAAATCGCTCCCCGTCATTGGCAGGGAAGGTATCAGGAAATACCGAGCGCGCTTCATCTACCAGAGGGGAGACACTTTTATACCTGCTTGAAAAGTGGCCAATAATCAATTTCTTAACTTCAGCTTCGGCCGCAAGTTCTGCAGCCTGTTTTGATGTGGTATGGTAGGTTTTCAGGGCAAGATCCCTGAGGTTATCACAAAATGTAGCTTCATGATAAAGCAGATCCACCTTACTGATTATGGGGATAATCTGCTTTCGCGGAACAGTATCTGTACAAAATGCATACGACCTGACAGGATCAGGTGGAAAGGTCAGATCAGCATTGGGAATGATATTACCGTCGCTATGCAGATAGTCTGCACCGTTTTTTATAGCCACACGCTCCTTTATAGGAATTTTTAAATATTCCATAAGATCTCCCCGCAGGTGCAGTTCCCGCTTTTTTTCCCTGAATAAAAATCCGCAACATGGGATCCTGTGCTTTAGCGGAAACGATTCAATAACGAGCTTTGAATCCTCGAAGATTACAGCTCTGGTGCGAAAGTTCAGTGGATGGTAGACCACTTTAAAATCATCAAACTCGTTGATAAACTTCATCAGCTGTTCCATCATCATTCGGAGTTCAGAATGGGAGTAGATGTGCAGTTCCCCTTTTTTTCCCCCAAGGGCCATCGTAGAGATGAGTCCGGGAAGGCCAAAGATATGATCCCCATGCAGGTGCGAGATGAAAATATGGTTGATTTTCCCGGCTTTGATACCAAACCGGCGTAATTGTACCTGAGTACCTTCTCCACAATCAATAAGATACAACCGCTCATTCAGATTAACAACCTGGGAAGTTGGAAATCTAGTCAATGTCGGGAGAGCAGAACTGCTGCCTAAAATAGTAACTGTAAATGGTGGCATAACCAATATTTTTTCAAACCTACATGAAAAGATGAGAATTTGCAAGAGGGTGTCTGGATGCAACAAGTCAAGTCTGTCGTTTCAAATGTAAAATTCAAATCTTCCGCTCCAAAAGCAATAGAACCAATCAAAAAAAATGGCACAAAAATGAAACACGGAATATTCTTATTCGTATTAAGACTAAATAAAAATAATTTACTCCGTTCATTAAAATGAGTTTAGATTAATTAGTGGATCAAATTATAGTTATTGAATTAAAACAGTGTGATTGATTTTACATTATTTAACAAAAATTGATTTTTAATTATGAAAACAAAATTGATCTGTTACGCGTTAATCTCAATGACCGTATTATCAATGGGTTCATGTAGTAAAAGCAGCTTGCCAACTACAACTGTATCGAACCCAAACGTCACTTTTCTGGCCACCTTAAACGGAGCCAGCGAAACACCTGCCAATGCCTCGATGGCGACCGGTTCTGCCACATTCACCTATAACAAGAACACTTACATCCTGACTGGTTCTGTAACTTTTGATGGCATAACTCCTACGAATGCACATATCCATAAAGGTGCAGTCGGTGTACCGGGCGGGGTAATTTTTCCCCTGGGTTCAGTTCCGTTTACCTCACCCATAAGCTTTACATCTGAGCCGTTGGATGCCACTCAGAGGGCAGATCTGTTGGCAAACATGTATTATGTAAATATTCATAGCGCGGATTTTCCAGGTGGTGAGATCAGGGGGCAATTGATGGGGTCTTCTTCAGCTGACAACGGTAATGGCGGCGATGGTGGTGGCGGTGGTTATTAAAACAATCGCTCTTTTGCAAAAAGAAAGCATTTTGTGAATTTACCTTCATGAGGGTTTCACCGGTTCATCAAAAAAAAGAGAGGGGACCTTTATTTCGGACCCCTCTGCTTTTTATTATAATTCAGATTTTTTGA
The DNA here is from genome assembly GCA_023251475.1 of Prolixibacteraceae bacterium. Taxonomy (GTDB): domain Bacteria; phylum Bacteroidota; class Bacteroidia; order Bacteroidales; family Prolixibacteraceae; genus JAAFHB01. Next base: position 97 of record JAHEYS010000118.1, on the reverse strand, counting down.
TGAGCAATCGTTCAGCCTCTTTGATATCGCTGGTTATCAGCAAAATAGAATCGAGCATTGCCATTCGGATCATCTTATCGACCCCCTGAGAGAGGTT
>JAHEYS010000117.1 GCA_023251475.1 Prolixibacteraceae bacterium | reverse complement strand
AAGCTGTCATCGCGATGATATGAGCTGGTTCCGCAACAGAAACTGGAAATATGGCAAGAGTCAGGGTGATATTTATACCAGTGCCAAAACCGGTTATCCCGATTTTGGAATGCCTTCATTTAAAAACACCTTTACGGATAAAGAGCTTCAGAATATCGCAAAGCTGATCTATACCAAACTTGAACTGAACATAGGGGAGAACGGGATCAAAGACCTGGATACAAAAAGAATTCAGACTGAAAAACTAAACATTCGTCTTGACACGGTGATTACTGGTATGGATTCCCCCTGGGGGATGGTTTTTTTGCCTGATGGTGATATACTGGTCAATGCGCGTGAAGGGAAAATGCTCCGTTTCAAAGATGGAAAACAGGTTGCCGAGATACAGGGCCTGCCCGAAATGCAAATTATTGGCCAGGGAGGATTGCTCGACATCCGGTTACATCCCGATTATAAAAAGAACGGATGGATCTACTTTGCATATACCTCCAGTTCCGTCAGCAAGGAGGAGGGTTGGAACACCACGCTGATGCGTGCCAGGATCAAGGACAATACCCTCGTAGATAAACAGCAGTTATTTAAAGCATTACCTGATTCAAAAACAGGTCACCATGTCGGGTGCAGGATTACTTTCGATGGGAAAGGACATCTGTTTTTCGGCGTTGGCGAACGGGGAAGACAAGAAAATGCGCAGGATTTGTCCAATGATTGCGGAAAGATCCACCGGTTGAATGATGATGGCACAATCCCATCGGATAATCCTTTCTTTAACAAGGCAGGGGCGAAGAAAAGCATCTGGAGTTATGGTCACAGGAACCCGCAGGGTCTCTATTACAATTCCGACACCGGTATTTTATGGGAAAGCGAACATGGTCCAAAGGGGGGTGATGAGCTGAACATTATCCAACCCGGGAAAAATTATGGCTGGCCTGTTATTACGTTTGGAATTAATTACGACGGAACAATTATTACAAAAGATACCGCCAAAGTTGGTATGGAACAGCCAGTCACCTATTGGGTTCCGTCGATTGCCCCGTGCGGAATGGCCTTTGTAAAAGGGAATAATTATAAAGGTTGGGAAGGGAATGTACTGGTCGGATCGCTGCGGTTCAAATACCTTGTTCGTTGCGAATTAAAAGGAAATAAAGTGATTCACAAGGAGATACTTTTACCCAATATTGGCAGGCTGCGTAACGTGGTCATGGGACCTGACGGATATATCTATATTGCGGTGGAATCACCCGGGATAATTTTCAGACTGGTTGCGGTTCCCTGATTATAAAGTGACCGGGTGACTCCTTCAGATCCTGAACAAGTCACCCGGTCACTATTCGCAAGTTTCTTCAGATCCTGAACAAGTCACCCGGTCACTATTCGTAAGATTCTGCTGTTCCGGAACATCGTCACCCGGTCACCTCTATTTTTTTAATTCCCAGGTAAATCCCTCTTTGGTATCCTTGATCTCGAATCCCAGTTCGGCAAGGCTGTTGCGTATTTTATCCGAAGTGGCCCAGTCCTTGTTCTTTTTCGCCTCAATGCGGAGGTTCAGTAACAAATCAACCACATGATTTAAAGCCTCCTCCTTTTCGGCTCCTCCTGATGCTGTTTCAGATTTGAATCCAAGAATATCGAAAACAAAATCGGAATAGAGCTTTTTCAGGATACCGAGATCGGTCAAATTTAACGATGCCTTTCCATCATTGACAGAATTGATGATTTTGACACCATCGAAAAGGTGGGCAATCAAAACAGGCGTGTTCAGATCATCGTTGATCGCAGCGTAACATTTCTCCTTAAGTCCGGCCACATCTATGGTTGAATGTTCAGCAGGCTGAAGGCCATCAATCAGCGACACCGCTTTTAAAAGTCGCTCCAGCCCTTTCTCTGCAGCCTGAAGCGCTTCATTTGAAAAATCAAGCGGACTGCGGTAGTGGGCCTGAAGGATGAAAAACCGAATTGTTATGGGTGAATAACCCTTTTCGAGTAAGGGATGTGTTCCTGAGAAAAGTTCGTCAAGGGTGATGAAATTTCCCAATGATTTCCCCATTTTCTGACCATTGATGGTAATCAGGTTATTATGCATCCAGTACCGCACCGGATCGTGCCCGAAGCATGCCACCCCTTGAGCTATTTCTGCTTCATGATGGGGGAACAGCAAATCAAGTCCTCCGCCATGAATGTCGAATGGTTCACCTAAATACTTGGTGCTCATTGCTGTACATTCGGTGTGCCACCCTGGAAAGCCGTCACCCCATGGGGATGGCCATCGCATGATATGTTCCGGAGAAGCATTTTTCCACACGGCAAAGTCGAGGCTTGATCTTTTCTCCGACTGAGCATCAAGATCACGGGTGTTGGTATAAAGGTCGTCAATCTTCCTTCCCGATAATTTCCCGTAGGGGTGGACTGACGCAAATTTCTCAACATCAAAATAGACAGAACCGTTCACCACATATGCAAATCCTGAATCAATCATTTTCTGAACTGTGGCAATCTGTTCGATGATATGTCCTGATGCTGTTGGTTCGATGCTGGGTGGAAGAACATTTAACTGCGCCATGTTCCTCCGGTAGCTGTTGGTGTAGAGCTGGACGATTTCCATTGGCTCAAGTTCTTCCACTTTGGCTTTCCTGGCAATCTTATCCTCACCCTCGTCGGCATCATTTACAAGGTGTCCAACATCTGTAATATTCCGTATGTAGCGCACCTTGTATCCAAGATGTTTTAGGTAACGAAAAAGCAAATCGAAGGTAATTGCCGGTCGGGAATGACCAAGATGAGCTTCACCATATACGGTGGGACCACAAACATAAAGCCCCACGTGCCCCGGATTTAAAGGTTCAAAAATCTCTTTCTTCCTGCTTAATGTATTGTAAATTATAAATTCGCTCATCCTATTGGTGTTATTAAACCGGGGGACAAAATTACAAAAAATACGGCTATTACTGCCAACACCTATAATGCTTTATGTGACTATAATAAGGATCAGGCGAGAAGCTGGAAGCCAAATGCCTCCCGCTGGTTAAAAACTCAAATCTTCCCTATCGCCGGTTACCAAAACCTTTTATTATCTTTGGCAAAAAGAACAAGTGATGATGATGAAATTTATAAAGGAAGGGTTAATGCTGGCTTCAATCCTGTTGGTCTCCTGCGGAAATGCCCAGGACAACGGCGATAAACGTTCTATCGTACTGATAAAAACTGATTTTGGCGATATGAAGGTGGCGCTTTACAATGAGACCCCGAAACACCGCGATAATTTTCTGAAACTGGCCAGGGAGGGATACTATGACGGGACTCTTTTTCACCGTGTCATCAAAGAATTTATGATTCAGGGGGGTGATCCTGATACAAAAAATGCACCACCAGACCAAAAGCTTGGAAATGGCGGTCCCGGATATGTAATTGATAATGAAATTAATCCAAAATTGCTTCACAAGAAGGGGGCGTTAGCCGCTGCCAGGCAGGGTGATCAGACCAATCCTGAGCGGAAATCTTCCGGCTCCCAATTTTACATCGTGCAAGGGGTTGTTTTTCCTGCTGACAACCTTCCGGCCCTCGAAGAGGAGGGGACACAGCGTCAGGCCCAGAGTATTATGCGTCAGTTGGCGCGTGAGAATGAAGATTCAATGAAAGTTTATCAGCAAACAGGAAATAAGGGTGCCTTTGATAAGCTGATCGAGCGGCTCCAGGCCGAGGCGCTGAAGAAGGCAAGACAGACTCCATTTAAACTGACAGAAGAGCAAAAGCAGGTTTATACCACTGTTGGAGGGACTCCCCATCTTGATGGCGGCTATACCGTGTTTGGGGAGGTGATAGAAGGCCTTGCTGTGTTGGATTCCATTGCCGCACAGCCAACGGGCCCAAAAGATCGTCCGGTGAAGGATATCAAAATGGAGATCAAGGTGATTAAGGAGTGATTTGAAAGAGGCGATTTTCTCCATGCATCAATCTGCCAGTGGCAGGTTGCCAATGGCCAGCAGCTTTAATGCAATCTTTATATTCTTTAACATTACTGTCCGGGGAAAAATCTATTAATGCAAATTCTTCACGATCAAAATTTATTTTTCAGGAAAAGTTCTGCGATCAGCAAATCTTCGGGGAAAGTGATCTTGATATTTTCGCGATTCCCCAATACCAGGTGAACAGCTGTCCCCGAATGTTCCACGACAGCGGCATCGTCTGTAAATTCGGGAATCCAATTCTGTTCATATCCCTTAAAAATAATTGCGGCTTTAAAAACCTGGGGTGTCTGTACCATAAAATAGTGCGAACGATCAACAGGAATTGAAATGTCCATGTTCCCTTTGCGTACCGATTCGTTCGCCGGAAGTACAGGTATTGCTGTTCCCATCGCTGCAGCGCCGTCAAAACATCTGGTGAGGGTATTGTGACTGACCAGTGGTCTGACACCATCATGAACAGCGATAATGTCGTATCCAATTGCCTGGTTTAGTGCGTTCTTAACCGATTGGAAACGTGTATTGCCACCTGCAACTGTCAGATGAGGAATTGTAAATTGATGTTCGTGACAGAGATTTTCCCATGGCACGATCTCATTTTCCGGAAGCGCTACAATCAGTTTTAAAAACGGGTCAAAATCGTAAAAATTACGGATGGTATGCATTAACACCGGTATTCCACCAATCGGGAGAAACTGTTTTGGAAGTTCTGTCCCCATGCGTAAACCATTCCCCCCAGCTACAATAATGCAACAACGTTTCATCCGCAGAGATTTTTTTTTGTAATTTCTTTTCACAAAAATAGGGAACCATTTGAAACATTGTTGATTAATTTCAGGTAATTTTGAAACATGGAAGTGACGATCAATACATTAATGCGTTATTCAGCGGGAATTTCTACCGCTGTCCGTTAAATTTAAAATTAATTGGGATGAAGGAAATACTTGATTATCTTAAAGATCTTGAAGCGAATAATACCCGTGAATGGTTTGAACTGAACAGAGACCGGTATGATTTAACCCGCAAAAAATTTCTTGCTGTAGCAGAGATTCTGATTAACGAAATTCGCCAGTTCGATGAGGAGATCCCGGTTCTGAATCCAAAAGATTGTGTATTCAGAATTTTCCGTGATGTCCGCTTTTCGAATGACAAAAGTCCGTTTAAATCCAATTACGGCTGTTTCATTGCAAGGGGAGGAAAAAAGTCAGGTTATGCGGGTTATTATCTCCATTTACAGCCAGGGGAGTGCTTCCTTTCCGGAGGAATTTATATGCCCCCTCCGGAGCATCTTCAGGCAATCCGTCAGGAGATCTACTATCATCCGCAGGATTATATCGGGATAATTGATAACAAGGAATTTAAGGCCACTTATACTTTGGAATACTATGACAAGCTGAAAACTGCACCCAAAGGATATCCCAAAGACTGGGAGTACCTGGATTTAATTAAAAACCGCAGTTATGCATTGGGACACAAAGTTGAAGAGAATGAACTTTTTGCCCCCGACTTTTTAAAAAAGGCGATCGGACTATTCAAAATAATACACCCCTTTAACCGATATCTGAACCGGGCAGTTGACGAAAATCTTAATAGTTGATTAAAAATTCTTTGGCATTCCCTTTCGAATAGCTACTTTTGAAGGATCAAAATTTTCAATATGACTGGTTTTGCAAAAACAAAATATCATCTTCAATCACTTTGCTGCGGCGAACAGTTGGAGGACAGGAACTGGGAACTGAATTGTCCGAACAACGAAAAACCGGGATTACTCCGGGCAATTTATGACAGCAAACAATTACTTGTAGATGATACGTTACCAGGATTATATAAATTTTCTTCATGGCTTCCAATCTGCAAGACACTCAAAGGGTCGGGAGCGCCTGTCACCTATAAAAGTATTGGTTTAGCAAATGAGCTGGGACTGAAAAATCTCTATATCACTTTTAACGGTTACTGGCCCGAGAAGGGGGCCCTGATGAACACCGGAACATTCAAAGAGTGTGAAGCCTATTCGGTATGTGCCCGCCAGAACGGGAATGTGAATGGTATTATGGTTGTAGCATCAGCGGGAAATACAGCCCGCGCTTTTGCAAAAGTGTGTTCCGAGAATAAAATCCCTGTTTTAATCTGTATCCCGGAGGATAATTTAAATGCCTTATGGTTTGCCCAGGAGATTGATCCCTGTGTGAAAATTATTGCTGCCGAATCGGGTGGCGACTATTTTGATGCGATTCATTTATCAAATCTGGCCTGTAATATTGAGGGTTTTTATCCGGAGGGGGGTGCTAAAAATGTTGCCCGGCGCGATGGAATGGGGACCACTGTCCTCTCTGCTGTTACCACAATCGGGCAAATTCCTGAATTTTATTTTCAGGCGATCGGAAGCGGTACAGGTGCAATTGCTGCCTGGGAGGCGAACCTTCGGTTTCTGGAAGATGGCCGGTATGGTTCGACAAAAATGAAGCTTATGCTTTCGCAAAATGCCCCTTTCCTCCCCATCAAGGAGGCGTGGGAAGCTGATTCGCGTCAGATGCTCCCCATCAATGACGAGGAAGCCCGTAAACAGGTTGAAGAGATTGTTGCAAAAGTTTTATCGAACCGAAAACCACCTTACAGTCTTACAGGTGGATTGTATGATGCGATGAAGGATGCCGGAGGCGAAGTTTTTGCGGTTACCAATCCCGAAGCCGCAAAGGCAGCACTTTTGTTTTCCCAAACAGAAGGGAATGATCTGGAACCAGCCGCCTCCGTTGCTGTTGCATCATTGATAAAGGCGGTTCAGGAAGGCAATGTAAATGTCAATTCCATAATTATGCTGAATATAACGGGTGGCGGAATAATGAAATTCAAGCTTGAAAACGAGATAAACTATTTAAAACCTGCGCTGGTTTTTCCACTTAATCCAGATCCTCAATCGGTAGCTGAGAAGGTCAAAATGCTTTTTTAAATATTTTGGCCTTTGAATGGATTATCAGACAAGACTACCCTTAATATTGCCTGAAAATAAATTATTAACAGATGAGTTTCCAATTTACTTTTCTATTTTTTTTGTCTTTACTTTCATGCATTTTTGCATTGTCTTTGGTTATTGCCCTTTGGAAAAGGAGAAATACTGCCGGGGTTCTCTTTTTGATTCTGTTTGAGTTTGCCGCATCTCTGTGGGCGATATCCGAGGGTTTTGAACATGCAGCAACGAACTTGCCTTTAAAATTATTTTTGTCACAGTTGGGATACATCGGCGCATCCACGACTACAGTATTTTTTCTCCTTTTTACCCTCACCTACACACAAACGGAGAAACAAGTCAGACCCGCGATTATTGGATTATTAATGCTGATTCCGGCAATAACTGTTTTACTGGTTTTTACCAATCCGGCCCACCGGTTAATCTGGACCAATGTCGACTTCGACCCCTTCACCAATGAAAGCACCTACCATTACGGAAAGTTGTTTTGGGTTTATGCCTTCTATGAATATCTGGTTTTACTGTCGGCCATTATTATCCTTCTTATCAGCACGTTCAGATTTTACCGCATCTACAAGGCTCAGTTAATCTACCTGGTTTTCGCCTCTATCCTTCCGCTGGTCAGTAGTATAATTTATGTATTTAAATTACTCCCCTTCAAGACAGATCTCACCCCTATTATTCTGATATTCTCAGGGATACTCTCGGCACTTGGGATTTACTTCCAAAAGATGTTTGATGTAGGACCGGTGGCACGGGTTCAGACGATCAATAATCTGACCGATGGGGTTATTGTGGTTGATCTGAGTGACCGTATTGTAGATGTAAATCAAGCCTTTGGGAGTATGATTAATACGGCGCCAAAGGAGCTGATCGGAAATCAGTTTAAAAGATTCAGCAAATTATTCCTCAACAATGGTTCAGATCATCCTTCAGAAAGTGAATTTCTGACAGAGACAACTATCCGGACTGCCAGTGGATTGAAATACTTTGAGGTGAAATATAGTCCGGTAACCAACTCCCGGAATCAGTTAATCGGCAGAATCTTTCTCCTGCACGATATCTCGATCAGAAAAAGGGCACTTGAGATCGCTTTTGATTCGAACCGACTTTTGCGAAACGAAATAAATGAAAAGGAAAAATTGATTGCTGATCTTGATGCCTATGCCCGGACAGTTGCTCACGATCTTAAAAATCCGATCAGCGGAGTAATTGGATTGACTGAATTTATTAAGGAGGATATTAAGGAACAGAAGTATGAGGAGGCTTTTGAAATGCTCGATATGCTTAATGAGCAGGGGCACATCATGATTAAAATTGTCGACGAACTGCTGCAACTGTCCAGAATCAGAAAAGAGGACATCATGCCTGTTAAAATTGACCTGGAAGCGATTGTGAAAGGGGCAATTAAAAGACTTAACCGACTGGCTGAAGACCGGGGCGCCACGTTCGACCTTCCGGAGAAGTGGCCCGCTGTTCTGGGGCATCACCAATGGATAGAGGAGGTTTGGGTTAATCTGATCAGCAATGCCATTAAATATGGGGGAGATCCGCCGAGAATAATAATTGGAAGTGAGGCAAGGCTCAATGGTTGGCACCGCTTCTGGATTCAGGATAACGGGAAAGGACTCCCGGCCGAATTAGTGAATAAATTGTTTGTAGATTTTGAGCGGCTGGGAATCAAGAGTGTGGAAGGGCATGGGCTTGGCCTCTCAATTTCCAAGCGGATTATCGAGAAATTGGGTGGGGAGGTTTGGGCCTTAAGTGAAAATGTTCCAGGTAAAGGGTGCGTTTTTAGTTTTACCTTATGTGAGAATGCCACCATTAAACAGGAAACAGTTTAGGTTACCTGTTTACCCGTTTGGAAACTTCTTAAGACTATTAAGGGCAGATAACCGTAGTTATCCACCCTATTTTATTTCCAATTAAAATTAAGTTTCTATTTTATGACCAATATAAAGTCCCTAATTTACAGAGTTGGGATTGATCAGCCCCTGTACGTGCTTCTTTGACAAATGACGGTCGCTGTTTTTAATCCGTTCCAACGGACGGTAGACATAGGTCAACCCGTATTCCATTGCTTTCTCCCTTTTCAGATCATCCGGCAAATCGGAGAAATATTCTTCAACCTCATTCCAGATGTTTAAGATAATATCATCAGCCTCATCCCTCAGTTCAGCCACCTTTACAGTCCACCTGGCAGTGTTGTTCTGCAGCGTTTTCTGAAAATGATAGGCATCAATGAACTGGTCGAATTTAACTTTTACAACCGCAATTGACGGGTTATACAAGGGATTACCTCCATGATTGATCCGCAGATGTTCCCCTTCAATAATTTTCTTTCCCCATTCCAGCACTTCAGCATCGATAACAAGCGAGGGTGATTTTTTCTCACTGAATCCGTAAAACTCCCTTACGGATGATTTTATATCACCACGCTGAATAGCAAAATTTAAAACCTGAATAAAGTGCGACAGGTATAACCTTGCTTTTTTAACCGTTGCCAGGTAAGTATTGCTGCTCTTCTCCTGCTGTGATCTTGCCAGCTTATGGTGAATCAGGGTCGTCTCAAAATTGGTATAAAATGCCCTGAGTCTGTTTAATGATCTTTCCGAAAATGCAAGATTCTCCTGCTCCTTTATCTGACCCATGGTGATGGCTGTCTGAAGGGCTCTTAATCTCGCCTGATCGGTATTAGGTAGTCTTCTGTAAGGCATTTCTCAAGTATTATATTAATGGTCCTTGAGTTGCGAATTTATGCATAATCTTGTTTTTACCGTTATTCGCAACGGAGAAAAAAAAAGAGTTATCAACTAAGTGTAGTTAATAACAAAAATGCACTACCGAACGGCAGTGCATTTTTGTTATTAACTATTTGAAAATAAGCTAATCAGCTAGTTTAGCCTTGAGATATTCACGGTTTAATCTTGCAATATGGGCAATTGAAATACTCTTTGGACAAGCCAGCTCGCACGCCCCTGTATTTGTGCATCCGCCAAATCCCAGTTCATCCATTTTAGCATACATTGCCTTGGCGCGTCGTTTTGCTTCAACCTGACCCTGAGGTAGCTTGGCAAACTGTGACACCTTGGCGGCAAGGAACAACATTGCGGATGAATTTTTACAGGTTGCAGCGCAGGCACCGCAACCAATACACGCGGCAGCATCCATCGCCTCTTCGGCATCATCCTGCGATATGGGCAGGGTATTTCCATCAGGAACACCTCCCGTGTTGACTGAAACAAAACCTCCCGCCTGCTGGATTTTTTCGAAGGCTGTACGATCAACCATGACATCCTTAATAACCGGGAAAGCCCCTACACGCCAGGGTTCAACAGTAATTGTCTGCCCCTCGTGGAACTTACGCATATGTAACTGACAGGTCGTTACCTGGGTGTCAGGCCCATGTGCATGGCCGTTGATGTAGAGAGAACACATTCCGCAAATCCCTTCGCGGCAATCGTGATCGAATGCGATCGGATCTTTCCCCCCAAGAATGAGCTCATCGTTGAGTATATCCATCATTTCGAGAAACGAGGTTCCCTGGGAAACATTTTCAACAGTATAGGTTTCGAACCGACCTTTGGCCGTGGCATTGTTCTGCCTCCAGACCTTTACATATATTTTATTGAGAATTTTATCAGCCATTTTAAAGCGTATTAGAGATGAACTACTAAAAAGGAGATTTAATTATTTGTAACTTCTCTGGGTTAAATGAATCGTTTCAAAAACCAGGTCCTCTTTATGAAGCGCCGGTTCAGCATCAACACCCTTAAATTCCCATGCCGCAACATAGGCAAAGTTTGCATCATCACGTTTGGCTTCACCCTCTTCCGTTGAAGATTCTTCACGGAAGTGTCCGCCGCACGATTCATTTCTGTTGAGGGCATCACGAGCGAGCAATTCACCAAGTTCAATAAAGTCGGCTACTCTGCCGGCTTTTTCAAGTTCCGGATTAACATTTTTCAATTCACCCGGAACCAGAAGATCTTTGTAGAATTCTACCCGCAACTCCTGAATCTCTTTGATTGCCTTGGTTAATCCTTCGGCATTACGGGCCATACCCACATTATCCCACATAATCTGACCTAACTTCTTATGGAAATGGTCGACCGGTGTTTTACCTTTTATGTTGAAGAGCTGATCCAGTTTGTTCAAAACACCTTTTTCTGCTTCAATAAATTCGGGAAGATTGGTGTCAATTTTTGGTATCATGATCTCGCCGGCCAGATAATCGCCAATCGTATAAGGCAATACGAAATATCCGTCAGCCAATCCCTGCATCAGTGCAGAGGCGCCGAGCCTGTTGGCGCCGTGATCCGAGAAATTCGCCTCACCGATCGCATAGAGTCCGGGGATAGTGGTCATCAGGTTGTAATCGACCCATGTTCCACCCATGGTATAATGGATGGCAGGATAAATCTGCATTGGTTCCTTGTACGGATCGGCGTCGGTAATTTTTTCATACATCTGGAAAAGATTTCCGTACCTCTTCTCAATGGTCCCTTTTCCCAAACGTTCGATGGCATATTTAAAATCGAGGTATACCGCTTTCCCTTCCGAATTTACGCCATAACCGGCATCGCACCGTTCCTTGGCTGCGCGTGAAGCGACGTCCCGGGGAACAAGATTTCCGTAGGAAGGATAACGTCTCTCGAGATAGAAGTCGCGGTCCTCATCTTTTAAATCGTTCGGACCGATCAGCCCCTTTCGCAGTTTTTCGGCGTCCTCCATCTTTTTCGGCGTCCAAACCCTTCCATCATTCCTCAGCGATTCTGACATCAGGGTCAGTTTCGATTGCTGGGAACCATGTACGGGTATACAGGTCGGGTGAATCTGAACAAAACAGGGATTCGCAAAGAATGCCCCTTTTTTATAACAGACCCATGAAGCGGAGGCATTGCAACCCATCGCATTGGTAGAGAGGAAAAATACATTGCCGTAACCACCCGATGCGATCACAACGGCATGTGCTCCAAATCGTTTCACTTCACCGGTAACCATATCACGGGCGATTATTCCCCGCGCTTTTCCATCGATTGTCACCAGGTCTACCATTTCATGGCGCGTGTACATCTTTACACCACCTTCGGCAATCTGCCTGTTCAAAGCCGAATAGGCTCCCAGCAAAAGCTGCTGGCCGGTCTGACCGCGGGCATAGAAGGTACGGCTGACCAATACACCACCGAAAGAACGGTTCGAAAGTAATCCGCCGTATTCGCGTGCGAACGGTACCCCCTGTGCAACGCACTGATCGATGATGTTTGGCGAGACTTCCGCCAGGCGGTGTACGTTTGCTTCGCGCGAACGGTAGTCGCCCCCCTTTACGGTATCGTAGAACAAACGGTATACTGAATCATTGTCATTCTGATAGTTCTTGGCAGCATTGATACCGCCTTGAGCGGCAATGGAGTGGGCCCGACGGGGACTATCCTGGTAACAGAATGCCTTCACATTGTAACCTAACTCCGATAATGATGCTGCAGCTGACGCCCCGGCTAACCCGGTCCCAACGACAATCACTTCAAGCTTACGTTTATTTGCCGGACTGACAACTTTAATACCGGCTTTGTGGTTGGACCATTTTTCAGCAATTGGCCCTTCAGGTATCTTTGAATTTAAGATGCTCATATGGTTGGATCTTTTTATTTCAATTAAAACTTAATAAGGAAATAGATCGGAATCGATGAAAACCCGACTGCAAATACAATCCCAATCAGGTTCGCCAGAAATTTTAACCGCTTCATCCAATTGATATTATTCAATCCAATGGTCTGGAATGCACTCCAGAATCCATGGGAGATGTGCAATCCCACCAGGATGCCTCCCAAAACATAAATCAAATCGTACAATGGGAAATTGATAAACAGATTAGATACCAGGGCATATGCATTGTGCATTTCAACTCCGGTTCCTGTCGCCTGATCCAGCAATGGGTCTCCGGTAATCTTCATTTTAACCCAGAAGTTAAAAATATGGAGTACCAGAAAGATGAAAATCATGCATCCAAGTATAAACATATTCTTGGATGGGGCCCACCATTTCAGTAGTTGATCCCCGGAGGCATATTTCTGAGGACGGGCCTTCATGTTATCCAGGGTAATCCATCCGGACCAGATAATGTGAATAATAAATCCCAATGCCAGGATTGGTTCCATTACTTTGATTATCGGATTTGTCGCCATAAAATGGGCCGCCTGATTAAACAGATTGCCTGAATCATCGAAAATTAAAAACAAATTCAGTGTCAGGTGAATCAATAAAAATGAGATAAGGAAAAGTCCTGTGAGGCTCATAAATACTTTCCGGCCTATCGAGGCGCTCAGGAAATTGCTCATAAGTACTTGATTTTAAAAATTATATGAATTAAAAATTGCATTTATAAATTTCACAGCAAAAGTAGCCCTTGCCTTTATCGTTTACAACATGAATCTGATCAAAATCCTAATTTAAAATGGTTCTAAGTAATATATATGTAATGGAGATACCTGTTGAAATACATGACAATAGGCAGAAATCATGGTAATAGGTAGAAATCCATGGTAATACATCGTCAGATTCAATTTATTTCCTTATTTTTCAACCAGTTTCAGATGATCTCCGACTAATGAGGATATTGATAATTACCTTTTTAGTAATCAGGGGATTCAGTTGGAAATTTGCACATGGAATAACATTAATAACGGAATATTAATTTTTCATTAATTAACTGGTTGATTACAAATGCAGAAGAAATTGTTGAGTTTATTTATTGCCGTTATAATGGCCGGAATTTCGATGGGACAACAAAAAGTGGAGCAAAAATACCTCAGGGTAGATGCTCAGCGTAGGATGTACAATGGCGGGAATGTAAAATATGCCCCTTACGAGCCATTTGATACGCGAACTGTGGAAAACCTCGCCGGTTATCAAAAGCCGGATAAATTGCCGGCACTCAGTAAATACGGGGGCTGGCTGGATCAACGGGTGAAGGCAACGGGGTTTTTCCATGTTACTAAAATCAATGACCGCTGGTGGGGTGTTGATCCTGACGGATATCTGTATATCAATGTGGCGCTAAACAGCATCAGTACCGGGAAATCGGACCGGAATCAAAAAATGGTCATTCAAAAGTTTGGATCTCCTGAAAAATGGATCAATAAAACACTGGAGATCCTGGAGGAAAACGGTTTTAATTGCGCAGGCTCGTGGTCGGATGAGGCGGCCATTATCGCCGACAACAAAACAGCAAAACGTCCGTTTGCCTACACCATTAACTGGAATTTTATGAGCACCTACGGCAAGGAGCGGGGCGGGACATTTCAGCAGCCTGGCCACACCGGTTATCCAAAAGATGCCATCTTTGTATTTGACCCTGAGTTTGAAACCTTTTGCGACCATCATGCCAGAAAATTACTGGCAACCAGGGATGACCCAAATTTATTCGGTCATTTTTCGGATAACGAAATGCCGTTTAAACTAAAATCACTTGATAATTTTCTCTCTTTGCCCGAATCGGAACCTGGACACCAGGCAGCTGCGAAATGGCTTAAGGAGCAGGGAATCACCATTGAGCAGATTACTGATGAACACCGCGAAGCTTTTATGGCACTGGTAGGGGAGAAATATTTTTCGACCGTCTCCAAAGCCATCAAAAAGTATGATCCAAACCATATGTATATCGGCGCCCGGTTTTACAGCGAGGAGAAGAATCATGCCGAATTTATGAAGAGGGCCGGGAAATATATCGACCTTATTTCAAACAACTATTACAACTACTGGACACCCGATTCAACCCAGATGTCCAGCTGGACCGCCTGGACCGGCAAACCCTTCATTGTCACTGAATATTATACCAAAGGGGAGGATTCCGGTATGCCCAATCAGAGCGGGGCCGGGTGGATTGTCCGTACCCAGCGTGACCGGGGTCTTTTTTACCAGAATTACAACCTGGCTTTACTTGAATCGAAAAACTGTATCGGCTGGCACTATTTTAAATACCAGGATAACGATCCCACAGCCAAGGGGGTTGATCCATCCAATATTGATGCCAACAAGGGGATTGTGGATAACGACTACAACCTTTGGACTCCAATGACCGATCTGATGAAGGAGTTAAATACACAGGTTTATTCTGTGATCAGCTATTTTGATAAAATAAAATAATCATGAGACAAAAATTTATTCTTCCCATTTTCCTTACCATTGTATCCGTAAAGTTCTCGGAGGCCCAGGCGCCAGCTATCAATGCAATTCCTGACGGGAAAAAATACACCATTGAAAACTGTATCAACAAGTTTGATAAGGACAAGGTATCCAAGACATCGGTAGGCTATCAGTACTGGTTTATCGCGCAGAAATTTCTGCCGGATGGTTTAACCGTGAAAATGAGTGTGGTTGGTCCAAAGCAGGCCACTCACACGCCGCATAAACATGCCGGAGATGAGGTGTTTTTTGTTCTGGAAGGTACAGCACAATTTTATCTGGATGGTAAGACCACAACCGGCGGCCCCAATACCAGTTTTTATTGTCCTGAAAACAGTGAGCACGGAATCAGCAATGCCGGTGACACGGAATTGAAATACCTGGTTATCCGAAAATATGCTGAAAAGTGAGAGCTGTTTAATTATTTTGGCAACGTTTGGAGTACGTATTATAAATTTACTTGTATTGTCCCAAAGCTTCCGGGACTAAAAGTAAGTTGCGAATCACAAACCTGCCAGCAGAAAGGGAAGCTTCTTTACCCGTACGATTAGTTATTAAGCTTTTATTTATAAGAACCAGACAGGGTTTTCTATCCTAAAAAGGTTACAATATGCTCAGTCACCAGCTCCGGTTCCTCCAGAAATCCCAGATGCCCCGAGTGATGGAGGAACAACACACTGGCGCCAGGAATCTGGCTGGCATTATTCAGCTGATCGTCTGCATTATAGACTTTATCGTATTTGCCAATGATGATTAATACAGGGTAGGAGGCCTGTTTTAAAGTTGCCAGATAGTCCCTGCGTTGATTCATTGCACGGATGGTAAGTATCGCACCTTCTGTTGTAACCTGTAAACTGGTCTGATTTAACAAAGTGAGTGCCCGGTCCATTTTATCCTGGATTCCGGAAGCGAAATTTGAAGGAATCGTTGCCTGAAGGAGCAGTTCCCTCTTCCCGTTTTCCAGTAACCTTGCCTCCCTCTCCCGCATTTTAATGCTTTGAATATCTGCCCCTCTTACCGGAGAATGGATCAGTACAAGCGATTTAATCTTTTCAGGGTATTTGGCAGCAAAGGCCAAAGCTGCGTACCCACCCATGGAATGGCCGATGACGGAAACTTTTTCATGGATGTTCAAACGGATCAGCATTTCGTTCAAAACTGCAGCATACGATTCAAAACTGTAATCTTTGGGCGGCGTACCTGAGTTACCGTGACCGGGAAGATCAATGCGGATCACCTTCCTTTTTCCGGAAAGGGTTTTAGCCAGTTGGTCAAACAACAGCTGGCTCCCCCAGTAGCTATGCAACAACAGGAGTGGTGAACCTTCCCCATCTGTTTTTGTAAATATTTTAAAATCAGATATTTCAATGATTTGCTCCATGACGACAATAATTGACAGGTATCGGAAATTGGCGTATCTTCGTAATTAAATGACAAAAATTACATTTTTAAAAGTAGAAAAAAAACCTTTTGCCACTTTTTTTTGTTAATTAGAACATTTAATAACTTATACCATTTCCATGAAGATCGGAATATTATTGTCCTTAATCATTTTCCTTGCTGCCAGTTACTCCTCCCGGGGAGAAGGTTCGGTAAAAGGGAGAGTATTTAATGTAAAAAACAATGAACCAATACCTTATGCTACTGTTGTAATCCCGGATATCACCAAGGGGGCTTTGACCGATGAGCAGGGCAATTTTGATATCGAAAATGTTGATCCCGGTTTCTATAAAATAAAGGTGACCGTAATCGGTTATAAGACCTACATCTCTGAGTCATTCCGGGTTACCAAATCAGCAGGGGCGAACCTGGTGGTTCCTATGGAGGAAGATAATATTCAACTCGATGAAGTGGTGGTACGCCCCTCCTATTTCAGGAAAAAGGAGGAGAGTCCCGTTTCGCTCAGAACCATCGGAATTGATGAAATTGAGAAAAATCCAGGTGGTAACCGTGATATTTCAAAAGTGATACAGTCCTACCCCGGCGTTTCGTCCTCCACCGCCTACCGGAACGACCTAATCGTCAGGGGGGGAGGGCCAAGTGAGAATCGATTTTATCTTGATGGAGTCGAGATTCCAAATATTAACCATTTTGCCACCCAGGGGGCATCAGGGGGCGCGGCCGGAATTATCAATGTGGATTTTATCCGTGAAGTGAATTTTTATTCAGGAGCATTTCCCGCCTCCCGTGGAAATGCAATGAGTTCTGTTCTTGAATTTAACCAGCGTGAGGCCAGCGAAAAAACGAAGTTCAGAGGTACTGTGGGCGCTTCTGACCTGGCGTTTGCAGTTGAAGGTCCTCTGAGCAACAAGACTACATTTATGGCTTCAGTCCGCCGATCGTATCTCAAATTCCTTTTTCAGGCAATTGGCCTTCCGTTCCTGCCAACCTATAATGACTTCCAATTTAAAATAAAAACCAGAATCAATTCAAAAACCGAATTGTCGTTTATCGGACTTGGAGCACTTGACAAGTCAGTACTGAATACCGGTGCAAACAAGACGGAGCAACAACGGTATATTTTGGGATACCTCCCTGAGAACAATCAGTGGACTTATGCGGTTGGAGCTGTTCTGAAGCATTTTAATCCTAACGGGAACGATACCTATGTTTTAAGCCGGAATAAATTAAATAATGAAGCCATTAAATATCAGGACAATATTGAGCAACCTCAGTTCCTGAATGTCAATTTCAGCTCCTATGAACAGGAAACAAAATTCAGGTATGAGCACAATTACCGTTCAGTTTCGGCCTTTAAACTGAATTACGGTGTTGACCTCCAGTATGTAAGCTATTATAACAAGACCTTTCAAAAGAGTTTTGGCGGAAATATCCCTTACGTTACCGATAATACATCATCACTTGATTTTGCAAAATATGCCCTTTTTGGCCAGGTCAGCCACTCTTTTCTTGACCGGCTTCTTGACCTTTCGTTTGGATTAAGGAGTGACGGGAACAGTTATTCATCGATGATGAACAATCCGTTCGGTCAGATTTCACCGCGTCTGTCGGGAAGTTTCCGCCTGACACCGGGGACTTCACTGAATTTCAGCGCGGGTCGGTTCGCCCAGCTCCCTTCGTATACTACTTTGGGATACAAGGATCAGAACGGGGTATTTTTTAATAAAAACAGCGGTCTCACTTACATTCATGCCAATCACCTGGTGGCCGGGATAGAATTTCGTCCGTCGGATAACTCCCAGATCACTGTAGAAGGATTTTACAAAAGATATACCCATTATCCCTTTTCGGTAAAAGACTCCATCTCCATCGCAAGTCAAGGGGCTGATTATGGAGTTTATGGGGACGAAGCTGTTACGTCGGCCGGAAAGGGGAAGGCTTACGGGATGGAGATCCTGGGTCGTTTGAAAAAGTTCAAAGGGCTGAGTGGTGTAATCACCTATACTTTTGTCCGGAGTGAGTTCACCGATAAGAAAGGGGAATATATCCCCTCCTCGTGGGATAACCGCCACCTGTTAACCCTCACTGCAACCAGAAATTTCAAAAAGAACTGGGACCTGGGTCTCAAATGGCGTTATATCGGAGGGGCTCCCTATACCCCATGGGACCTGGAGCGATCTGCGATTAAAGCTGCCTGGGATGTGCAGGGCATCGGTTATCCCGACTACAGTAAATTCAATAAACTACGGTTCAAGGCATTTCATCAGCTTGATCTGAGGGTCGACAAATCGTGGTATTACAATCAATGGTCGCTGATGCTCTATTTTGACATCCAGAATGCCTATAACTTTAAAGCCGATCAGCAGTATTACCTGGTAAGACAGGAAGATGCCGGTGGAAATCCGCTCATTGATCCAGCCAATCCAAATAAATATCTCCTGAAAACAATAGAGAGTTCGGGTGGTACAGTACTTCCCACGATCGGCATTATGATAGAGTTTTAATATTTGAATCATTTTCCCATCTTTACAGGACTAATTTAGATCAGAAATTCAAATCAAAACATAATTAACGCACATAAAATTGAAGATGAAAAATTCAAAGCTATTCCTGATTGTTATCCTGGTTTTAATGTTTGGAACCTCCTTTCCGGGTCATCCGGAGGATTTACTTAAACAAAGAACAGATACCTCCCTGACCAGCAGGCTTGAATGGTTTCAGGATATGAAATTTGGATTATTCATCCATTTTGGAATGTACAGCCAGTGGGGTTGTGTGGAATCATGGCCTGTGGTAGAAGATGATAAATGGGCGCGGCCCGATGATCTGAAAGCATGGACAGAGCGGAACAGGGATATGGGATTATTCCGTCACGATTACTGGCAATTGAACAGGAGCTTCAATCCGTTGAAATTTGATCCCGACAAATGGGCCGATGCGGCTAAACAGGCCGGTATGAAATATTTTGTGTTTACCACCAAGCATCACGATGGCTTTTGCATGTACGATACCCGTCAAACCGATTTCAAGATTACAGATCCTTCCTGCCCTTTCAATACCAATGCACGTGCCGATATTGCAAAGGAGGCCTTCAAAGCTTTTCGGAAGAAGGGATTTGGTATAGGGGCTTATTATTCCAAGGCCGACTGGCATAGCCCCTACTATTGGGTTCCCGATTCTGCAGGGCGTTCCCGCCGTGCAAATTATGATGCAACCAAGCATCCTGAGGTTTGGGGAAAGTTTAAAAATTTTGTCTATAATCAGATCGAAGAGTTGACCACCGGCTACGGACCTATCGACATCCTTTGGCTGGATGGCGGCTGGGCGCGCCCGCCACACGAGGATCTGGATATGGATCATATAGCAGCGATGGCCCGTAAAAACCAACCCGGACTGATCATGGTGGATCGTACTGTTCATGGTAAAAACGAAAACTACCGTACCCCGGAACAGGAAGTCCCCGAAAAGCCATTGGCCTTTGTCTGGGAAACCTGCATGACCATGGGTGATCAGTGGTCCTTTAAACCGGATGACAAATATAAATCCACCTGGCAACTGATCCATCTTTTGGTGGATATCGTGGCAAAAGGGGGAAACTTCCTGTTGAATATTGGCCCCGATGCCAATGGTGAGCTTCCCGCAGCAGCCTTGTCACGTCTTCATGAAATAGGGGAATGGATGAAGGTGAACGGCGCCGGAATTTACGGAACACGTCCAATTGCCCCCTATAAAGAGGGGAAAGTGGCGTTTACCCAAAAGGATAACCTGGTTTATGCTTTTTACCTGGCAGACAAAGACCAGACTAAACTGCCTTCAGAGATTATATTCAATAGTTTACAACCGGTCACTGGCAGTAAAATAATGCT
This sequence comes from Prolixibacteraceae bacterium, assembly GCA_023251475.1. Taxonomy (GTDB): domain Bacteria; phylum Bacteroidota; class Bacteroidia; order Bacteroidales; family Prolixibacteraceae; genus JAAFHB01. The sequence goes on along the minus strand of JAHEYS010000117.1, from coordinate 52 downwards.
GTTGGGGAGCAAAAAACCGCTTAACTGGAAAGTAAAAGATAAGGGTGTCGTC
>JAHEYS010000367.1 GCA_023251475.1 Prolixibacteraceae bacterium | reverse complement strand
TTGGATAAAACCTACCAACCTGCATTTAATAAAATTGAATCATTGTTAAATACAGGGGGATCCGATTTAAGCCAGCCAGCAATAGTGAAGGCTGATCCCAAGGATTATTTGTCCTATCTTTTCACAGAAGACAATGATCCAATGGGGCAGGTACTCCTAAAGCCGAACCCGGCATATTTCAGTAAAAAATTTCCACGCTCATCACCGCAGTTCTTCTCCGTGATAATAACGGGTAACCAAAAAGATCCGGTTGCCGCAAGTTTTATGGCTGCAATCATAAAGGCAACTGATTTTACAGCATTAAAAAATATGTTGGGGAAATAGTGGTATCCAAAAAATCTTCAAGCCGCTGGCCCCTGAGATCAGTCACTGAATCGTTGTCTCTCTCCATCAAGTTAATTCATTTATTGATTGAGTTTGAACAATAAACCAAACCGATACCCCGATTCAAGAATATGGTATGGATGCCCGTCAGAAGAGAATGGAACCAATGCATGAAATTTTGAATAGGGATTGACAAAAACAGCTGCCCCGCATTTAAAATTGTATCTTAAACCCACCCCAAGATTTCCGCCGATTCCGTTTTGACGGTCAACCGGACTTGAAGGACCAGTATCTATACCAAGGAATATACCACCACTGACGAAAAAATAGTTGAGAAAATTTATCCGCATGGATACCGGGAAATTTATCAGGGAAATTTTTGCACTGGAGGGTGAACTGTTCATCCCCGGATAAACCATCGGGACAATCCTGATTTTTTGATCGGAATACTCAATACCGGTTTCAATATCAAATGTCCTGTTGAGTTGATAAAGATAAGTTAAGCCAAAGGTATTAAACTTATCCCCGTAATAGCTCGCCCCACCCATTAATTCCTGATTACTAACAACATCATTATTGCCAAAGGAGGAATAAGTGATCCCTATTTTCCCTTTAGGCATCCCGGTTTCCGGATTTGCGGCGGTTAATGAATAAGAGGCAATAAAAATCAAATAATACGCGAGCAAGGCTACTTTTTTCACTTGTTGGATTTTTATGAGGTGACGAAACGAGTAAGTCAATAAATTTAAATATTGTTACTAAAATATACTTAATAACCGTAATAACTGCGTTTTACCCTACCGCTAAAAGAATAATTATACTGAATAGCGGGTAAAAAACAAAAGGGACAAGGCAGTGCCTTGTCCCTTTTGTAACGTATTGATATCAGAGATGAGGCAGTGCCTGGTCTCTGCTTGTCGCGAATTAATATTTGTAATGACCGATATCTTCCAGGGATGAGGCCCTGATAAATTCAGCCCGGGCTTTAACCTCCCCTTTGGCCATTTTATTAAAATTCTGTGCCGAACGGGAATATTCCATATCGCGGTTTGCATCGATTACCAACAGGTAGCTCATGATGATGTATCCGGCCATTTCGACTAAACGGCGGGCATGAAAATCGATAAATTCACTGTCGTTTACGGCGATCACCTTTTCTGCGGCTTCTTCGTAATCCTGTGTCAATGAGATGAGTATGCGGCGATATTTTTCAAGTTCAGGTCTTAGATCCTGCTTTTCATATACCCTTATCTGTTTCATATATCCACCTGTTGTCACACCTCTGATAGCGGCAACCACCTGTAACTGGGTAGTCCCTTCGTAAATTGAGGTAATACGGGCATCCCTGTAGATGCGTTCCACTGCATAGTCCTTCATAAAGCCTGACCCGCCATGAATCTGAATGGCATCATAGGCATTCTGGTTACAGAATTCCGATGTGATCCCTTTTGCCAGCGGGGTAAAAAGGTCGGCCAACCGCTGGTATTCCTTCATCTCATCGCGTTCCTCAACGGTCAGTTTGCGCTCTTCTGAGATATGCTGATAGGTTTTGTAGAGATCCACAAACCTTGATGTTTCATAAAGTAATGTTCTGGAAGCATCCAGCTTTGCTTTCATCACTGAGAGCATTTCATAAACAGCCGGGAACTGTATGATTGTTTTGCCAAACTGTGCGCGTTCTTTTGCATATTGCAGCGCTTCGCGGTAAGCCGCTTCGGAAATACCAACAGATTGTGCGGCGATCCCAAGGCGGGCGCCATTCATCAGGGCCATAACATATTTAATCAGACCCATTTTCCGGTTACCGATCAGTTCACCCGGGGCATCCTTGAAAACAAGTTCGCAGGTCGGTGATCCGATGATCCCCATTTTATGCTCAATTCTGCGTACGGTAACGCCACCTTTGCGTTTGTCGTAGACGTACATCGACAAGCCGCGGCCATCGCGTGTACCCTCTTCGGAACGGGCCAGCACCAGGGCAATATCTCCGTCGCCATTGGTAATAAACCGTTTAACGCCATTCAACAACCAGGTTCCCTTTTTTTCAGACCAGGTTGCTTTAAGCTGTACAGCCTGAAGGTCAGATCCCGCATCGGGTTCTGTCAGGTCCATTGCCATTGTTTCACCTTGTACCACGCGGGTAAGCCATCTCTCCTTTTGTTCCTCAGATGCAAATTCATTCAAAGTCTCGGCACAATCCTGAAGACCCCATATATTTACAAAACCGGCATCGGCACGCGAAACAATATCGGCAGCCATGATATAAGGGACAATGGGGAAATTGAGTCCGCCAAACCGTCTGGGCAGGGTGATCCCGAGTAATCCGGCTTTAATCAGCGCATCAAGATTTTCCTGCGTGCCCCTGGCATAGATTACACGCCCGTCAACTACCTGTGGACCTTCAGCATCGATTGATTCGGCATTAGGCCCGATAATATCGCCGCTGATTTCTCCAACCACTTCAAGAACACGCTCATAGCTATCCATCGCATCTTCAAAATCAAGTGGTGCATAGTCAAAGTCGGCTTTGTCGGCGAAATTGCGCTCCTTCAGCATTACCAGCTTTTGCATCATCGGATGCGTCAGGTGGAATTTTAAGTCTCTGTTATCGTTATATAAATTTGCCATTTCTCTTTTAATTTTTAAAGCCCCACCTAACCTCACCAAAGGGGAGGAATTTAACAGTAAGACTTAAGTTAAACCATATTACATCGTGTTTTACAGCTCCTCTCCTTTGGAGGGGTCGGGGGAGGTTTTTTACTTCGTATTTAATTTATAATACTTAATCATTTTAGGGATGATTTCCGATATATCTCCGGTTATTACGTAATCGGCCAAAGCGTTTATCGGAGCATCCGGATCAGTATTAATCGAGATAATCTGTGCTGACTCTTCCATTCCGGCACGGTGCTGCACCTGGCCGGAAATGCCGCAGGCGATATACAGTTTAGGACGGACCGTGATGCCGGTTTGTCCGATCTGCCGCTCATGTTCTGCATAACCGGCATCCACAGCAGCACGGGAGGCGCCTACTTCGGCCCCTAACACGTCTGCAAGCTCATATAACAGCTTAAAATTCTCTTTTGAACCAACACCATATCCGCCCGATACAACGATGGAGGCCCCTTTAATATTGATTTTGCGTTTTTCAAGATGACGTTCAATAATCTGAACCGCAAAATCGGTGTCTGAGACATATTTTGAGACTTCCAGGTGATTGACTTTGCTGGGATAATTCTTATTGATCATCTCTTTTTTCATCACCCCTTCACGTACGGTTGCCATCTGTGGGCGGCAATCGGGATTGATAATCCAGGCAATGATATTTCCGCCAAACGCGGGGCGGATCTGATACAACAGATCTTTATATATTTTACCTGCTTTCTTATCTTCGTGATCGCCTATTTCGAGACTCGTGCAATCGGCAGTCAGACCACTATGGAGTGCAGAGGATACTCTCGGACCTAAATCCCTGCCAATGGGTGTCGCACCCATCAGGGCGATCTGAGGTTTCTCTTCCTGGAACAGTTTGATCAGGACGGACGAGTGGGGCATCGTGGTATAGGGGGCAAGACGGGGATCGTCGATCATATGCACCACATCGGCGCCATAAGGGATAACCTGTTTTTCTACCTCCTTAAGGCCGGCGCCAATAATTACCGCTTCAAGCTGGCATTTCAGCTCATTAGCCAGACTACGTCCCTTGGTGAGGAGTTCGAGACTCACATCGGCCACAACTCCATCTTCAACTTCACAATAAACAAATATATTATTCATTTCGAATATTTTTGAACCTGTAAAAAATTAACTTCTAGCCAATTACGTGACTTTCGATCAGCTCCTTCATCAAGTCATTGATACCTTCATCGGCAGCAGTCATCCTTTTTGCATCCTTTGCCTGTAAGATCACATTCTCGATCCGCTTTACCTTGGTGGGTGAACCTGCCAGACCCAGCTGAGACGGCTCTGACTTAATCTCGCTCACCGTCATTTCGTGAATATTGAGAAAAGGGCGGGAGTCGTAGAGATAAAGATAATCTTCAGTAGCCTCCTGACGTTCAGTAACGGTGCGGGCATGTTTGTACTTCATCAGCAGTTTTGCATTACGAGAACGGCAATCCGGAGCAGAACTATTAACAGTCAGCAACATTGGAAGCGGCGCTTTTACCGTTTCAACGCCATTATCCAGCCGGCGGCGAACTGTGATCTGTGATTTGTCAACCTTCAGAATGGCCTCCACATAAGTCACCTGGTTTAATCCAAGTTTCTCCGCCACCTGGGGTCCTACCTGCGCAGTATCGCCATCGATGGCCTGACGGCCGGCAACAATCAGATCAAACTTACCCATCTCTTTAATAGCCTGAGATAAAGCGTAGGAGGTTGCCAGTGTGTCAGAACCTGCAAAAGCCCTGTCGGTCAACAAAATACCTCCATCGGCGCCGCGATATAAACCTTCCCTGATTATCTCAGCAGCCCTGCCCGGACCCATGGTCAGGATGGTTACTGTTGAACCGGGAACCTCATCTTTCACCCGGAGTGCAAGCTCCAGCGCATTGAGATCCTCGGGATTAAAAATTGCAGGAAGAACGGCCCTGTTTACAGTTCCATCTGCTTTCATGGCATCTTTCCCAACGTTTCGCGTGTCGGGAACCTGCTTAGCCAGTACAATAATTTTTATACCCTTCATAATTATTCTAATGATTTTGAATCTTTCGGATGGCAAATATAAAACTTCAATCCTTGCTGACCAACTCTTTATAATTTACATCAAAGATTCAACACTCCCCGCCAAGGGGCCAACCGGGCCTTTTCTCCTCCCCTACCCCGGTTGAAGTCAAAGATTATAAGGCATTAGAACAAAACTAAAAATTGTTCGAAAAAATAATTGTAAAAAATGGATTTAATAATTTAGAATGATTATTGAAAAAAGAGGGCTGTATTTTGCTTTAAATCAATTTCTGAAACAAATAAAAACGGAATGGCCCCCATTGCCAGAGATGAACCTTTATTACAGCAAAGTTGCCAAAAAACCAATTTAACCTTGCTTTGTCACAGCAAGGTCTACTGAAAACCTATTTGACCTTGCTTTATCTTAGCATGGTCGACTGACAACAAATTTGATCTTGCTAAATTACAGTTTGGTTACCTGACAACTAATTTGACCTTGCTTTATTACAGCAAGATTGCCGGAAAACTATTATGCCCTTGCTTCCATTGCAAACAGGCCGAATGAAAATTAGTTTGATATCAGAAAAATGCACAAGTCCAGCACCAATGAAAGGCACATCGAAATGACATTTGAAAATCAATGGCTTATCAATATCCGCAGATGGTTAATTGGCAAAAATCAGAGCCATTTGCCAATGAACATGATATTTTGAAGAAGCAGGACGGAACTTTTGATTAAAATATAAAGGTGTGAAAAAAAGGTATTTCCAACGAAATATAACCCAATACCTTTCCATCAGTTGAAGATCATTACCAGTCAGGATACGGAGCAACAACCCGTAAAGTAAATGAAAATGGCAATCGTCTGAAAAATAATTTAAAAAGATTAACGGCCATCATCATATGAGAAAATTACGATTACTTTTGGTTAGGGAATGTTCTTCCCCTGCAGATGCGTCAGGGATAATATATAAGATGAATAACCACCCGAAATCATGTTTTTTAAAA
>JAHEYS010000116.1 GCA_023251475.1 Prolixibacteraceae bacterium | reverse complement strand
TCCCTTCTTCCTGTACTTTGCCACCGGGGATATTCATGTTCCCCGTGTTCCGCATCCGCGATTTTCGGGTAAATCCGGGATGGGAGCCCGCGGCGACGCCATCCTGTCATTCGATGCCTGTGTTGGTGCGATTGTAAAAAAGCTCGAAAACCTTGGTTTGATGGACAATACAATCATCATACTTTCGAGCGATAATGGGGCAGTTATCGATGACGGATACAAGGATAAAGCTGCTGAATTGTTAGGGAACCATACGCCATGGAATCATTTCAGGGGTGCAAAGGGGAGTATGTTTGAAGGTGGAACGCGAATTCCCTGCATCATAAGGTGGAAGGATGTCATAAAACCTAAGATATCAGATGCTTTGCTTTGCCAGATCGATTGGTTTGCCTCTTTTGCAGCCATGCTGAAAGTCAATTTACCAGCCGATGCAGCCCCTGACAGTGAGGAACTGTTTCAATCATGGATTGGAAAAAATAAAAAGGGAAGAGCCTGTTTTGTGGAACAGAATAATAATCCTAAACCATTGGCCATCTGCACCGATCAATGGAAGTATATTCCTCCCTATCAGGGAATTGCCCGGGTTAAACAAACTAATTCTGAAACCGGTTTTTCAGACAAGCCACAATTATATAATCTTGGAAAGGATATTGGAGAACGGAATAACGTGTCCGATCAATATCCCAAAATTTTGAAAAACCTGTCCGAAAAGTTAAAGGTGATACAGAACAGGAAGCCGCTGGCAGAAATTGATTCAACACATAAAACTGCTCCCGTATCTGCCACAGTTTTGAAAAGTTCCAACGAACAGTTGCTTTATTTCACTTCAACCTCTCTGCTTAACGACGACCGTCACCTGATCTTCCTAAGTGACCGTACCGGTAACCCAAATATCTTTATGCGGGATCTTAAAACAGGGAAAGAGCGGCAATTGTCAACCAACAAGGAAGGCTACCTGAAGTCGTATGTCTATTTTGATGGCAGACCTTACCAGGGTTTGGGCAAGGCGAGCATCAGTGTTGACCCGTTAAATGGAATGGTCTATTACCTGCAAGGGAGGAAAATTATGGTGGTTGATACATTAGGCCGGCAGCGTGAAGTGGGAGAATATCCTGAAGGACAGATGACTGCGTTTACACATGTGTCAGGCGACGGCTCGAGGCTCTGTATTCCAACCACCGATGCCCGTGCCCTGGATGGCGATCTGCTGCTTACGGGAAAACCAAAATACGATATTGATCAAAGGGTTCGTGACGAAAAGTTAAATTCCTGGTTAAGGGTTTTTGATACCAAAACGGGGAAGGAGATTTTACGTGAGCGTGTTCCGGGGGCTTGGATCACTCATGTTCAATTCTCTCCAACCAATAAAAATATGATTCTTTACAATCACGAATGGCCATCCGACTGCGGGATTCGGCGCATGTGGCTGTGGGATGGAAAGTCGCACCGTCGTCTACGCGATGAAGGAGCGGGGAGAAAACGCGGTGACTGGACTTGTCATGAGATGTGGCAACGCGATGGGAAAGCAATTATTTACCATGGTGAATACCAAAACGGGCCGGCATACATCGGACGGATTTATCCAAATGGAACCGGCCGGATTGAGATTTCGTTGCCTAACGGATGGAAACGCTACGGCCATTTTACAGAGGGAGCTACAGACCTGATGGTTACAGATGGGTATTATACTGAGCCGGTGGATAAACTGATTACAAATGCACCCGGCAGTGGCCTGTGGATTTGTCTGTTAAAAGTAAATTGGAATCAAAAGCAAATCAAGTGGATCCCCTTGTGCCGTAACGGTTCTTCATGGCGCTCACAGGACGAACATCCCCATCCAATCTTTAACCATGCTTCAAATTCCGTCCTCTTCACGTCAGATAAGGATGGGAAACGGTCAGTTTTTCAGCTTGAATTAGACAGCGTACCTCTAAACTAAATTGTAAATGAGAATCTTCACATCCATAATTGGAATCACAATATGTTTAATTTTTCTTCCGGTATTGTTGAAAGCAGATAATTTTTATGTGAAAAATTATGGCGCTGCCGGCGATGGAATTAAAGATGACGGACCTACGATTCAGAAGGCGTTCAATGCGATGAAGAGTCACTCCGGGAAACATACTTTGGTTTTTGAATCCGGAAGGCAATACTATATCAGAGATATTGAAGGAATTTACCTGTTTAAACTTATTGATCAATCGAATTTAACCATTGATGGTAATGGCGCCGTTTTTTTGCTGGATGGTGCAAAAAGGTTGATCAGTGCACAAAATTCGGGAAATCTTGTTCTGAAAAATTTAAGTATTGATTACAAACAATTGCCTTTTGTGGAAGGGAAGATCATTGCTATCAATCAAACCGATGGCTATGTTGATGTACAGATTGACGGTTATTTCGAGATGCCCCCGCCTGGCGGACCCACAAATTTGTCCCATGAACAGGCCTATTTTGGACAGGTTTGGTACGATGGTCCAAATTCATTGCTGAGCAGTCACTACTATGTTAAGGATATGCATGAAATTTATCCAGGAAGTAGCCGTGACAGAAAATTGCGCGTTGATGCAACTAATTTTAGAGAGTGGAATAAAATTGCAGTTAATCAAACAATTAGCTTGCCGGTAAGGGGAAATGCTCATATTGGTGGAAACGAAGTTGTTCATCTGGTTGAATGCCGGAACATCGTTCTCGAAAATGTAAATATTTGGTCTGCACCCTGGTTTGCTGTCGGGTTGACCCGAAATTTGGGTGAAGTAAAATTCAGTCATGTCAATGTGACACCTAAGCCTGGTACGAAAAGAATCTTATCTTCCTGGCGGGATGGGATTCACGTTAAAAGCAATTACGCCAGGCTGGTTTTCGATAGCTGCCATCTTGAAGGTATGGGGGATGATGCTTTTAATATTGCCACTTTTATGTCATCGGTAAAAAAGGTTATTAGCGGAAATCAAATTCAAATCAAACAGAATTTCCCATTGAGTATTGTCCCTTACAACACGGGTGATGTTGTCGTCGTTTACGATATCGTACAAGGTATTATCCTGGGAAAGAGCAGCATAACATCAAGTTCAGGATTTGTACAGACCGGCGCAACCCCTGCGCCGTTGCTCACACTCAGGTTGAAAGATGCAATCCGGGACATGAATCTGCATTGTGTTGTCTGGAACGAAAGCAGTGCAAACCCAAATACACTTTTAAAAAATTGCTCCATTTATAAAAGCTGCCGGTTTCAGTCGTCCGTAACCATCGATAATTGCAACATCATCGCATTTTCGTGGTTCTGGACCACTAATATTGAAGGTCCCATTCCGGGTGATGTTGTTGTGAGAAATTCACGATTGTTTGTGGGGCGCGGAAATGATAAGATGGCTGCTTCATTCAATACCAGTCTGAGCGATGGTGGTAAGGTTTATCCTTCTGTTGGACAACCAATTTCGAATGTCTTACTTCAAAATAATGAAATCCGGGGGAACCTGATGATTAAGTATTGCAAAAAAGTTTCAGTCGTTGATAATAACTTTTCAGGGAAGAATTCTGAAATACAGATTGGTAATTGCGGCAAGCTATTATTCAGTGACAATATGCTGAATGGCTCAAAGCTTGAAAGGCGCGATCAAATCATTTTTATGGACGAAGAATCGAAAAGGGGTACTACGGTAAAGTAATAAATTGCAAATTATAGGTGTGGTATCAGGGCAGGGTACGCGCCTTAACCGGATTACCACGAAATATTCAAATTTTTAGATTATGAAAATTATAGTTAAGATGAATTTTTGCAGAGGATTGTTTTTTGACTGGCGGATAAGATTACTGAAGATAGGCTGCAAGATATTGGTCAGTGCATTGTGTTTGCTATTCAGCCTGAGCGTTTTGTGTGCCTGTACAAAAAAATCGGGGATGGAAATACTTCCTATGCCTGAGATATTGTCAGTTTCGATTGGCGGAACTCCTGCGACCCTTCAGGGAAGCACATTTTCGGTAACACTTTCGAATTCCTCAACGCTGGATCTTAAAAATATTAAGGCAACAGATATCGTGTTCAGCAAAAGTCATACTGATGCAAAGATCTCACCCGAAGGGCCTTATAACTTTAATGATGCTGTAAATAATGCTATTCCAATCTCGGTTAACCTTAACGGACAAACAAAGCATTACACGCTTCAGGTAAAAAAATCAGCACCCCCCATTTCAGACGATCCGATCACAACTTATGCGACCTGGATCATGGTTTGGAATGGCTCAACCGAGAGTTGGTTTGATCCCATCTCGTACAATGGTGCAACGATGTGGGTGAATAATTCCTGGAAGGCAACCAATTGGAACGACAACAGTCAGGTTGATGAGTTTGTGGTCAATATGCGGGATGCAGGAATAAAGATCATCATCTGTGATTTGACCAATGGTTTTAAGTGGATGAGTAAGGTCAAATATATTCAGGGATTGTGCGCGTCATATGGGATGCAGGTTTGTGTGGCAGAAAACTATGGCGGCAACTTCACTAATTTTGATCGGGATGCGCAGAGTGTTTACGATAACCTGACAGGTCCAAATGCTCCAAATAATACGGCATATCTTAAAAAAGACGGAAAACCGCTCATCGTTTGTTACTGTACGAAAACAAACTTTGAGGCGATTCAACCCTACACCAGTACCATCCGTAATTATTTCAATGTGGTTTGGTCATCAGGAGAACAAAGTGCTCCAAATAAATGGGGCTGGCAGCTGGAACCTAAAGTTGGTCCTGTGCCTTCAACTGATGCAATGTTTGTTACCTCAGCAATCAAGTGGGTTTCAGGACAACCGGAACTCTGGCGGAAATCCCTGGCATGGCTCGACTATACTTTTATCGTGGCACGTCAAAATAAACCAAAATACCTAATTGTGGGGAGTTACGATGACATCCATGAACGGAACGGTTGGTTCATCGCGAATACAACGAACAGTATTCATGGTATGCAGATGCGCGACAAGACCGGGGCAATCAGCACCGATGCCTATTTTAACCGGGTAAAAGAGTGGACCGGTGGGGGCGCGATATCATCAGTTGGCGGAGGACTAATAAAAGACGGATGTTACAGTCTTGTAAATGTGAAAAGTTCCCTTCCGCTACAAATTCGGGGAGGTAATGGTGCGGCAGGATCAATCTTGGAACAAACCTTAACCCCCGATTTTTTGCTGAACAAATACTTCTGGATGTACCATTTGGGTGACAATATTTACCGGATCATTTCACTTCCTGGTGGTCTTTCGTTATGTCCGACTGGAGGATCCTTAAATGATGGAACTACAATTGAGCAAAATTGGGATTTAGATGTACCTAATCAGAAATGGAAGCTTGAACAAACAACAGTTGGTATCTACACAATTAAAAATCTGTTGACAGGAAAATATCTTGAGGTTAAAGGTGGTTCAACGGTTTCAGGAGCAGATATTATCCAAAATCCAAAAACCGGACAGGATCAGCAGTTGTGGAAACTGGAAACGATTGTTCAATTATAGGCAACAAATTGTCTGAATAATAATTAATGTCTAAATAAAACTACTCTCTTATGAAAAATTTTATTGCGTTTATTTTGGTGTTGATAATTTTTCCGGGTAAAAACTCCATGAGTGCTGCGATGGATAGACTAACGCAGAAAACCAAACAACAGCTTAATCAGCCTTCTGCAAAGGCAATCACCCCGGATGATGGCCATTTTTACTGGTTTGGATATTACGACAAATATTTGTCAGATCCCATAGGACGTTATGTGCTGGCGATGCGTGTTGGTTTTGAGCATCGAACTCCCACTGCTGACGATGTCATTCAGGTGGGAATGATTGATTTAAAAAAGGGAAATCGTTGGACCAGGCTCGGTGAATCGCGTGCCTGGTGCTGGCAGCAGGGGTGTATGCTGCAATTTATTCCCGGATCATCAGATGAGGTGATCTGGAATGACAGGGCAGATGACCATTTTGTATCGCACATTATCAATATCAAAACCATGAAGATTCGGACCCTCCCCAAGCCGGTTTACACCCTTTCGCCGGATGGCAAAACCGCTCTTGGTCTCGATTTCGCACGGCTACAGATCCGAAGGCCCGGTTATGGTTATGTTGGGGTAGAAGATGTAACCTTAAACGAAAAAGCACCTGATCAAACCGGAATTTATCGCATGAACCTTCAGACTGGCGAGTCAAAGTTATTGGTAACACCAGCACAAATTGTAGGTATCCCGCAAGAAGGAGTTAATTTTCAGGAATATTATCATTGGTTTAATCATTTGTTAATCAGTCCTGACGGATCACGTTTTATATTTCTGCATCGCTGGCACACCAGTCCAAAATCGGGTTTTATCACGAGGATGTTTACCGCAAATATGGATGGAAGTGACCTCTTTATCCTCGATCCCTCGGGACAAACATCTCATTTTATCTGGAGGGACAACAATCATGTAGCCATGTTTACGAAGCCTGTCGGATCAAATGAAGGTTTTTATTTGTTTAAAGATAAAACAGAAGAAGTCAGTGCAATCGGCAAGGATGTTATGGTTGTAAACGGCCACTGTACTTACGTTCCGGGAACAAATAACGAATGGATCCTCAATGATACCTATCCTGACAAAGGTGGTCGTCTGCAAACGTTATTTCTTTACCATGTACCCACAAACAAGCGGATAGATATTGGCAGATTCTTTTCACCACCGGTGTATAATAATCCTGAATGGCGATGCGACCTCCATCCGTGGACTTCGAGAGATGGCAAAACCGCTTTTTTTGAATCAACACACGAAGGCAAGGGGAGAAGAATCTATCAGATCGATATCTCAGAAATAATAGGCAAAAAGTAATTTATGAAAATATCCGGATTTCTGCTTTTTGTATTTATGTTGTTAATTTCTTGTCAGGGGAAGTCAATCGAACAGGAACCAGTCATTGACCCATCGGGTACCGAAGATCCAAAAATTACTGCAATTCAGATCGATGGATTTAGTTGTTCCTTTTATGGACAAACTTTTTCAGTCGAGTTATTTGCCAACTCAGTGGTTGATATAAAATCGGTGAAAATGGAACAAATCAACTTTTCAACCAACAACAGCAAGGTAAAGATAACTCCTTCAGGACCGTTTAACTTTGAGACAGCAAATAACAAAACCATCACCTTGACGGCTGAACTAAATGGAAAAATATCAACCTATAATCTTCAGGTATTAAAAAGAAAAACTGACTTTTCAACCTGGATAATGATCTGGAATGGTTCATCGGAGGGTTGGTGGAAATCCGATTCTTACAATGGTGTTCAGTTATGGATTAACGAAAAATGGCAGTCGGTAAACTGGCAAAGTGACGAGCAAACCACAAATATGGTCAATACGCTAAAATCGGCAGGCATAAATGTCATTATTTGTGATTTGACCAATGTGTGGCCCAAATTTCATCCCAGGGTTAATTTCATTCTCAAGCTTTGCGCCCAAAATGGGATGAAGGCGTGTATTGCAGATATGACTCCCAATGGTGATCTCGTGACTTTGGAAGCGAGGGCAAAATCAGTCTATGATAATTTTGCAGGTCCGGATGCCCCCTATGCGTCAGCCTATTTTAAGAAAGATGGTAAGCCCTTAATTGTTGAATATATTCCGCGCCCATATTACAACAAATATCTCAACAGTACGGGCGAATACCGGTCAAAGTTTACCCTGGCAAATGCCGGTGGTGAAAATGAAACCTATCCCGACAGATGGGGATGGCAGTATGAATTTGCGAATGGACTTGTTCCGTCGGATGACGCCATGTTTGTATCATCTTCGACCAAATACTATCCAAAAATAAACGGCGTCTGGACCTGCTGGCGAAAACATCTGGCCTGTCTGGATTTTAACTTTGCACTGGCAAGACGTAAATCGCCTAAAAATGTGATTGTTGGATCGTTTGATGATGTGCATGAGCGTAATAGCTGGATCATGATGCGCTCTGCCAATGCTGATGAGCGGGGAATGCAGACCAGAAATATTTTTGGTGTGACAGACAGTGTCGTTTATTACAACAGGGTGGTCGAGTGGATTAACGGAACCCCATCTTTTATTCCAGGGGGCGATGTGGCTGATGGAGCTTATCGCATAGGATCATGGGATAACCGGCAGGTTGAGGTAAAAGATCAGATTGGAACCCTCGGTCAAAAGCTACTGATCGCCGCCAAGGCCAATACGCGAAAAGCCCTCTTCTACTTTTACCACCTCGGGAATAACGAATACCGGATCGTGAGCCTTATGGCTGGTTTATCGGTTGAACCCGGAAGTGATGATATTTTAAGCCAGGAGTGGGATAATTCTTTAGATACCCAGCGTTGGATTGTGGAGAAAGTACAGGGTGGAAAATTTAGACTAAAGAATAAGGCGACTCAAAAATATATGGGAATAAAGAGTTTGACCGGTAGCGATTATTTTGTCTGGCAGGAACAGTTTACGAAAGATAATCCCAATCAGGAATGGATACTCGAGCCGGGTCTGACGCTAAGCGGTCAGGGATTTATGGCTCCGTAACATGATGACTGAAGTTTTAATAACTGAATATAAAAACTATCATACAATGTTCTATTCTTCTGTAAAATGGATAAAGGCGGTTAAACCACTTCGCCTGACAAGATCGCTGTTGCTGACAGGAATGGTGTTTATTTGTGCCACTTCCAATGCTCAGCAATATGGTTACTTTGTAAGTAATCCGACTGAACTGAAGGATGCCCTGAAAGAACTCAAAGAGAAGTACTCCCCATATCTTCAGAGCTTTAATGAGCCCGTTAAAATACGTAATAAGCAGTTAATTGGCGATGATTGGGTTTCAAAGTTTGAAATTGAAAATGCCACAGACACGATCCTACCCGTTGCACCGCTTTGGTATTTGCCAAAATTGGAAATTGCGCAATGGTTTCGTGTTTCAGTTCCCGAATGGCGATATGGGTCTCCGGATCCGGAGAAAGAAATGCACCAGCGGAATCATGGCAACCGCATTGTCTGGTACCGGACAGTTACAGATCGTGTAAAACATGCTAAAGGAGAAAGGGTATTTTTGGTATTCGAGGGGGTCGACTGGATGGCAGAGGTCTATTTTAATGGAAAATTCCTTGGCCGTCATACCGAATACTTTGAGCCTTTCCGGTTTGAAGTTACCGATCTCCTACAGGAAATAAATACGATTGCCGTCAGGGTGATTGATGGTTCCAAATTTGGTGAGCAGGCCGCTTTCTGGTCGTTATTTCCTGTTGTTCCTGCCAAAGAACAAAAATATGTGAGGGATAAATCAAAATCAATTGTAGGTTTCACAAAAGGAGATCTGCATCTTGGCAATGGTTATGGCATCAATAGTGATGTTTATTTTGAACAAACAAATGAGGCGATTTTAGAAAATGTTTTTGTAAGGGCTCTTCCTCAGTTAGATGGTGCGAAAATCAGTATTGATATTGACAGTCAACAGGAAAAGGACTTCGACTATGAGGTGGAACTCCTGCCTGAGAATTTTAAAGGCAAAAAATTTACCTCGTCATTCCGGAAAAACAGTCGCAATAAAAATTTTCAGTTCAACCTGCCTGCAAAGGGGGCGGAAGTCTGGAGTCCGGATCATCCTTATTTATACCTGTGCCGGATTTTGTTAAAAAGCCGGGGAAAACTGGTCGATGTTAAGGATATCTTGTTCGGATTTCGCACCTTCGCAATGGTATCGGAAAAGTATCCCAAGGATCAGCTACTGCCCGGAACTTTTTTGCTAAACGGCCAGCAGACTTTTTTGCGAGGAACCAACCTGCAGGGACTTAATCCGTTGTTATTCTGGGGAGAGCGGCAAAAAGCGATTGATATACTTTTGATGATTAAGGCTGCTAATTTTAATTTTGTTAGATCGTGCCAGCATGTGCAGCTTCGTGAAGTCAGAGAGTTACAGGACCGGTTAGGAATCATGTCGTTGCAGGAAAAGGGCAGTCGCTATCCCGAGTTTGGTAAACGGACAGAATCTTTTTTGATAGATGCCGTTGAAAAGTTAACAAAGGAAGTTTATAACAATCCGGGAGTTGTGATGCTGTCGTTTGCCAACGAAGAAGAAAGCTTCAGGGACTGTTCCAGGGAAATAGAAGCGGTTTTAAAAATAGATAATGAGCGGATTATTGATCCGGTTAGCGGCATAAAACATTCGGGCGAATATGCTGTAGCCCCGGGAACCTACTATAATCTATCAGAAAACCTTTATGCAAATGTCATTGAAGATTTGCACGAATATCCCGGGTGGTATAAGTTCAACGAACAACCCTGGAAATATTGCCGGCTGATTGAAACGAACCGTTTGGTGTTAAAGGGGGAGTTTGGAGCCGAGGCGATTGATGGATACGAAACAATGTTAAAGGCTTATCCAAAAGAATGGGGTCAGATTCCACCACCCACAACTGACACTTTAATCGGTAATGTCCAAACCGTTAAAGGGAGTAAAAGAATGTTTCTGGGACTGGATGGGAAATTTCCCAAAAACCTGCAGGAGAATATTACGGCGAGTCAGCATTATCAGGCATATATCCTTGATGAGACAACCAAAGGCTACCGGGCATCTCCAAAACATGTCTCCGGTTATTGCCAGTTTCATTTTTTTGATGTTTCCGCAGCCAACTGGCCCAAGTCGATTGTAAGTCACGATTTAACACCCAAGGAGGGATATTTTGCAATGGCACAGGCGAATCAGCCATTGGTCGCACTGCCGGTCCTGAGCGAGTTAAAAGATGAGATTGATATTCTTGTGGCAAACGATCTCAGTCAGGAGGTAAAATCCGCCCGGATAGAATGGAAAATTTCTATCGAAAATGAAATTATTGAGAAAGGTTCAACGGTTGCGACGATCCCGGCTGATAATGTATTAAAAGTTGCCGGTATCACCATTGGGAAGAGTATACCAAAGGATACCAGGACTATTAAAATTGAGACATTGATTTATAATGATCAAAACCAATTATTAAGTAAATATAGCAGGCCGGTTTTTATCAGGGCCTGGAGATACAAAGACGGAATTTTTAATCAGAAATAACTATTACCATCAAAAATATGAATCGGTTTATCATGCTTTCGTTTTTTGTGTTCCTCAGTATTCCCGATTATGGAAGTAATCAGGATCCCGTAGAGGATGTTTCAGTTACTCAGTTTCAGACACCGGATTTAAAATCTGGCCCTTACGTCTGGTGGCACTGGCTTGGTTATAATGTAACCAGGGAGGGTATCAGGAAAGACTTTGAAGCAATGAAAAGTGCCGGAATAGCCGGAGCAACCATGTTTCAGATTACCTCAACGGCAACAAATCGCTGCGCTCCTATTAAAAACGTCTATTCTGAAGGAGTTACCTACTTTAATGACCGATGGTGGGACCTACTGAGATTTTCTGCCGCAGAGGCAAAAAAGAACGGCATAGAGCTGGGAATGCACAATTGTGCGGGCTGGTCTGTAAGTGGAGGCCCCTGGATTACTCCCGAAAAATCGATGCAAAAAGTGGTGTGGTCAGAGCAAAAGGTCGCAGGTCCGTCAAGGTTTGATGGGGTGCTTTTCCAACCGCAAAACCTGCTGAATTATTACCGCGACATTGCAGTCCTGCTTGTTCCAAATGGTGAGCCATCGGCTGAAAAAGTGGTTGATATTTCTTCTAAAATGCATGCTAACGGCAGATTAATCTGCGAAATACCCGATGGAGAATATACGATTTATCGTTTTGGACATACAACCACAGGAAAGAGCCCGGCTCCGCTGCCCGAAGATATTGTCGCCCTTGAATCGGATAAGATGAGCGCCGGGGTGATGACCTTTCATATGGAACATGTCCTGGAACCTTTGAAGCATAACCTTGGGGAATTTCTGGGTAATACCTTTAAACATCTTCTCTTTGATAGTTACGAAGCAGGCGATCAAAACTGGACACCCAAAATGAAGTCCGAGTTTTTGCAACGAAGAGGATATGACATCACACCATGGTTACCCGTTTTTGCCGGACGGGTAATCGGAAGTAAAGATTTGACCAACCGTTTTAAGCGCGATTTGAAAACCGCTATATCCGATATGTTTGTGGAGTACAGTTACACTTTGCCCCATAAAATGATAAATAAACTCGGCATGCAAATGCAAATCGAACCCTATGGCTCCGGGGGAGAGTGTCCGTTTAATACAAACGATGCTGCACCGGTTGCTGATATCCCGATGACTGAATTCTGGAGTCATCAAAACAAAGGAGGTGGGGGGAATGTTGCCGCTGCAGCACGTCCGTTTGGTGTAAATATTTATGGGGCAGAAGCCTTTACAGGCAGTCCCGAATATAGCCGGTGGAATGAAACCCCCGCCAAACTAAAGCCGGCAGGTGATGGTGCCTTTGCAAATGGCGTTAATCGACTGATTCTCCATCACTGGATTCACCAGCCATTTCCTGATAATATCAAACCTGGTATGAGTATGGGACGATGGGGAACTCATTTTGGAAGAAATCAAACATGGTACGAACCTGGTAAGTCTTGGATTACCTACCTCACCAGATGCCAGTATCTCCTTCAAAAAGGGGCGCAGGTGGCCGATTTTATAGCGCTCGATCAATTTATCCCGGGTGGAGACCTGGTCTCTGAAAACACCTTTTTGAATTTTTTAAAAGTTATCAATGGAAAGATAGTAAGCCCTTGTGGGAGGACCTATGCCCTGATTGCATTACCGAAAAGCAAAACAATGTCAGTGGCAGTTGCCCGAAAAATAAAGGAGTTTGTATCGCAGGGTGCTGTTGTTTTTGGCCCAAAACCAGGTATATCTGCCGGACTTAAAAACCATACTGAAAATGATAAAACAGTTGAAACAATCGGAAATGAGTTATGGGGCAAGATTGATAGCGCTTTAATCAAGGAGAATACCTATGGATCAGGAAAAGTAATATGGGGTTGCTCTTTAGCAGAGGCCTTATCAAAAGTTAATGTAAAACCTGACCTTATCCTGACGGGGGAAAATGTCAGTACAGTGCTCTGGCACCATCGTCTTGCAGGGAGCACTGACATCTATTATATTTCAAATTCCCAGGCAAAAAGCATTGCGTTGAATGTATCTTTCAGAATCAGGGGTAAGCAACCCGAAATCTGGAATCCTGAGACTGGTGAAATATCGACTGCAGCGGTATGGCATCCCACATCGGAGGGATGTGAATTGAGGATGAATCTGAATGCGAACCAGGACGCTTTTTTGATTTTCAAAAATGGAAAAATTCACACCAGTTTTGTGCAGGAATTTAAAACGCTTCTACCTGATTCGCTGTTTGATATTGAGCAGACCAGTGATGGAAACCTGATCGTAAAATCGGGAAAACCCGGCAAGTTTGAACTTCTGACAACAAACGGAATGAAATCGACTGCTGTAATTGAATCTGTCCCATCAGGCCAGCCAATCAAAGGTACCTGGGCCGTCACTTTCAAACCCGCTTTAGGTAAACCCTTTACTGCCACATTTGAAAAGCTTGCATCATGGTCACTGTCTGATAATGAAAATATTAAATATTTTTCAGGAACTGCTATCTGCTCGAACAGGTTTAGTTTGCCGGAAAGTGTTATTAATGAGCATATCTCAGTAAAACTGAATGCCGGTTCAGTAAAGGACATGGCTTCTGTTTCGGTTAACGGAAAATTTATTGCTGTATTATGGCATGCCCCTTTTGAGTTAGACATCACCCGCTTTGTTAAAAAAGGTGAGAATACAATTGCCATTTCTGTCACCAATACCTGGGTGAACAGAATGATCGGGGATAACAGGTTTCCTGATGATTGTGAATGGGGAACTGAGGTACCTGTTGATAAAAAGACAAGTGCGGGCAGGTCTTTGTCATCTATTCCGGAATGGCTGATGAAAGGAGTAGAGCGACCATCAAAGCAGCGGGTAACTTTCTCATCCTGGAATTATTTTACCAAAGAATCTACGTTAGTTGAGTCAGGATTACTAGGTGAAGTGAAATTGGATTTTCAAAAATCAGAAAATTTTAAATAAAGTTAAAACATAGGCGCTCTTTTACAGGAATACTAAAATAAATCCAATGAGAAATCTCTTTTTAGCAGGTTTAATGGCGTTTTCATTTTTTAGCGCGATTGGTCAGCAAGACTGGAACATGGTTGTTATTGAACATATTGCATTGAATAACAACATTACAAATCAAACAGATGGATTACAAAAGCTTACTGATTTTGCAATTGGCAAGGACAAAATTAATGTCTGGGGAAGTGGAGTTCAGAACATAATTGTATATCCCGTTGAATTACTTCCCGCTTTCTTTTTGCGTACCCTGCAATTTGACGATATGAAACTGTCTGATGGAACAATTGAGTGGGTTTTTACCGGCAGTAAAGGTGGAATCACGATAAAAGTCACTGATGATGAAATCACATTGACACAACGATATTATGATTCATTTGGATTTAATGAAGTGGACCTTGAAAAAAACAAGATCAAAGCAGATCGTTATCCTCAAAAGAAGTTTGTTGAAACCAAAACCCGGTTTACAGGAAAAATAGGGACGCTTAGTTTGGAAAGCAATGCAAATTTAATGATAACATTAAAGGTTAATGATCAACTGATAACCAGGTTGCCCTGTCTGTTTGATCTAAACCGTCATCAATTAAAATACACAGGGAAAGGGCTGCTGACCGGAGCCATATTTAAACCAACCCAAGGAGTGAAAGTCCACATAAAAGTTAATCCGGGAAAAGCATATCAGCAGATTCTTGGATTTGGCGGAATTTTGTCCCCTTCGGCTTACTGGTCATTAAGCAAATCCGGCAAAGAAAAGTGGTGGTCACTGATAAAAGAATATAATCTTCTTCTTCAGCGGGAATATCCGGCAAGCGCCCGCCTGAAACCAGATTTCACCAACTGGGATGATCCTGATTATATCGTTCCACATTATTATGGCGACAATTTTCCCAATGGGGAGTTAACAGATTTTGAATATGTGAAAAAAATCAGGGATTTGGGAGGAATCAATATATTTGAGTTTTGGTCCCTTCCCGCTTTTATGGTTGAAAACGGAGTTCTAAATACCTCAAAATACGCGGAAGCGATGGTCAATTATTGCAAAACTTCTGTTAAAAAGACAGGGAAAGCACCCGAAATTGTCGGGATTCAGAATGAGGTTACCCAAACTCCCGAAACGTGGCGTGATATGACCGTTGAATTACGCCGGCAACTTAATGCCAACGGATTTAAAAATGTGAAGATTCATTCCCACAATTCAGGTAATTTAAATGGTGGTATATCGGCAATGAGAGGATTTCAGAAATATCCGGGTGTATGGGATCAATTAGACTATGTGGCAAGCAACTTATACGATTATCAGGGTACCATTTTCTCACCGGACAACTACGATGCGAAGATCGGTGAATTCAATAATCTGGTTGGGAATAAGCCATTTATCTCCACCGAAATTTGTGTAAATGCAGGATATCTTCAAACCGATGCTTATAAATTGGCTTTCTCGTATGCCATGCTTTATCATAAAAATATGGCTCTGCTTAACTCTGTTGCCATCATGTACTGCTGGACTTTACTCGATTATACCCAGCCTTCGTTTGCGGCTACACGTACTTTATTTACTCTGGACCACAACAATGATATGCAGCCTGTTGCTTCAGGATTTCAGCTAAGAACCTTTGGTGCATTTAGCCGTCATATTCTGCAGGGAATGAAACGGGTTGATGTATTTGAGGAATCCTCTCCCCTGCTGGTCACTGCTTATACAGGTAAAAAAAACAACACAATGGTCATACTTAATCCAACAACAAAACCTGTTGAATTCGATATCCAATGGAGCGACTGCCGGTTTAAACGAATGGAAAGGACGAGTTCCTACCTGAATCATCAATACTCAGATGTATCAGATGTTGTTGTCATCGAACCGGGAGAAATCGTGACACTCTATTAATTTCAGATGATCCGGGCCGGGAGAAGCTGATTCAGGATATATTGTCGCTGCGTAAAACACTGATATGCAACTGGAATGATCATATCTGTTATTAATCAGAACGACGCAGAAACCGGTGCCAGATCCATTTTAAAATAGATTAAGCTGTTAAAATACAAATAATTCATTCTAATTTTTGCTTCATTAAATTTTTCATGATCATAATTAAATGGAAGGTAATACGTTTAACTATCAAGAGAGGAGTGTATCAGATTAATTTATTTTTTCAATAAAAATAAATTAACAATTGATTGAAGTGCCTCATTTATTCCATTAAAAACCGGTGAATTGATTCCGGAAAACACCTTAATATCAAACTATTAAAATATTCATCAATACTGTAACCGTGTACCAATCAAAATTTATAAGGTCATTTTCTTGAACAAATTAAAATAACACTTGTTTATTTTGAACTGAATTTCAGATGATGGACTTTATAATGGCGGATAAATATTTAATTAAAAGCAGAGGAGGTAAACTATGAATATTCTATTATGGGTTCTTCAAATTGTACTTGCACTGCATACCATAACAGGTGCAATTTGGAAGTTTTCAAATTCGGAACAAACTGTGGCATCCCTGAATGCAATTCCTCATGTAGCCTGGGTGGCGTTAAGCATTATTGAGATACTCTGTGGTTTAGGGCTGATACTTGCTGTCCTGAATAAGTCCCTTGGTAAACTTATTCCTTTTGCCGCATTTGGCATAGCGCTGGAGATGGTGCTTTTTTGCGCATTGACTATATTTTCCGGAGACATGAATTATACCCATATGATTTATTGGATTATCGTAGCTGGTCTATCTGCTTTTATTGCCTACGGCAGGATTGTGTTAAAACCATTATAAACCGTTAAAATTATTAATCAAATTAAAATAAATCATCATGGCACAAGTATCAATTTATTTCAACTTTAAAGGAAACGCTGAAGAAGCATTTAACTTCTACAAAAAAGTTTTCAAAACAGAATTTTCTGCGCCAATTATGAGAATGAAAGACATTCCCGCACAGCCAGGTATGCCCGAACTTTCAGAAGCTGACCAGAACAAGGTGATGCATGTTGCATTGCCAATACTTGGCGGTACGGAAATTATGGCCACCGACATGCTCGAAAGCATGGGACATAAACTGATTGAAGGTAACAATATTACGATCAGTTTAAATCCCGACAATAAAGAGGAAGCTGACCGCTTATACCAGGAACTTTCTCAATCGGGAACAGATTGTGTTGCACCCCACGATGAATTCTGGGGTTACTGGGGAACCTGCAAGGACAGATTCGGAATCCGCTGGATGTTTAATATTACAAACCAGTTTATGAATCAATAATCACTAGCCCAAAATACTATTATGGCAAACAATAGTGTATCCTTACACCGAATTATAAATGCGTCTCCCGAAAAAATATTTCGTGCGTTTACAGATGCAACTGCAATGGCATCATGGATTCCTCCATATGGTTTTTTATGTGTGGTTCATACCATGGATGCAAAACAAGGCGGGAACTACCGAATGTCATTTATCAATTTTTCCACAGGAAATGGACACTCATTTGGTGGTACCTACCTGGAACTGAAGCCGAATGAGTTTATTAAATATACTGACAAATTTGAAGACCCGAATTTTCCTGGTGAAATGACAACTTCGGTTTGGCTCAAAGAGGTTTCCTGCGGCACAGATCTTAAAATTATCCAGGAAGGGATTCCTTCGGTTATACCGACCGAAATGTGTTATTTGGGATGGCAGGAGTCGTTGGAGAAATTGAAAAAATTGGTTGAACCGGTAATTCCTGATGCATAATTTTCAAAGATCACTTTAATGCAATCCCGAACAAAATCCCCGAAAACCTGGCGTAAATTAAAAAGCACTTACAGATAACTCTGTAAGTGCTTGATTCTGTGAGTGGGCCCAGCAGGACCACATAACTCCACTAATCAACTGAATATCAGCACTAATATTTTTTTAGAATCAAAAACAAAGGTAAAAATCAATATAAAATGTTTTACACTTTTTCAGTGCTTTTTACCTCGTCAGTTTTTTGATTCTTATTTTTCAAGTTTTCATCAAGAAGTCTTTTTCTGAGCTTCAAAAGGGTACAAAATTAAGCCCGTTTAGATGAATTTCATGCCCGGTACACCAAATACAGTACTACACTTCGGCTTTATTTAGGAATCTTTTTTGTTAAAAAGAAAGGTGTAATGCACTAAAATATTGATGGAAGTTGTTTCCATCTTGATCCTGTTTATGAACAATACATGCCATCTGATGTTTTATAACAAATGCGTACACGATTCCTGGGCAATCCAAGTTATAACCAAGATGAAGAACTTTAGAATGAACATAAAAATGGATTATATGTTGCAGCTAAAGGAACGTTTACACCCATAAACCTTTATTTAAATAATCGCTTTAAAAATTAAAGACATGAGAATCATCTTGACACTCCTATTGTTCTCCCTTTCGCTGGTAAATGTACAAGCGCAGTTATTAAAGAAATTAAAACAAAAAATAGATCAGGCCGCAGTTCAGGCTGCAGATAAAGTCACTAACTCCAAGCCAGCTAGCAAACCTGAAAAAAAAGCAGAACAGCCTGCAGTAACATCAGGCAGTAATGATAAAGCCACCGATGCTTCAGTCAGTAATGAAAAGGCTGGCAATGATACGCAAGATTTAAAAGTTACCTCCAAATTCGATTTCGTACCGGGCAGTACTATTCTATATTTCGACAATTTT
Source organism: Prolixibacteraceae bacterium (assembly GCA_023251475.1). GTDB lineage: Bacteria > Bacteroidota > Bacteroidia > Bacteroidales > Prolixibacteraceae > JAAFHB01. Next base: position 1,855 of record JAHEYS010000116.1, on the reverse strand, counting down.
GAAAAAGACAATATCGGTGAGGCACCTTTAGGCTGGATAACTTCAACCTCGGCCGAAGTGGTGACTATTGAGGGGTTGGAGGGAAAATGGCTTAAGATGTCCTCTGTCAGTACACAGCAGATTACACGTAATAAAAAACAAAGTTGGGGCAATAATTTTACAGCTGAATTTGATTTGCTGATTGTAAGAAAAGATTATGACCCGCGTATTGACATCAATCTTATTAACACGGATGGCAATTTAGTTACAGATGAAGCAATTTTGGGAAGCGAGAAGAAACCCGCGGTAAATTTTTCGACAATAATTGCTGAGGGCAGCAAAAGCAGGGCCAGCCTTTATGCCTTCGATAATAGGTTGTCGGATAATATGACTGAGAACCTGCCTTACAATAATACATCTCCTGTACATGTGAGCATGTGTGTACAGGGAAAACGTTTTCGGCTATGGTGGAATAACAGAAAATTATACGACCTTCCTGCCGTAAAAGAGGAATACCTACCCAACCAACTGGGATTTAGTTTCGGGAGTGTAGGCGGCTCAGAATTTTATGTCAGCAACATCCGGGTAGCCAAGGATATACCCGATACCCGTGCAAAGTTTGAGGAAGGAAAATTGGTGAGTAATCTGCTATTTTATTCCGGAACGGCCAAACTAAAGCCGGAAAGTATGGGCTCCTTGCTTGATGTAAGTAAAATTTTGAAAGACGCAACATCTGCAGTGAAGATAGTAGGGCATACTGATAGTGATGGTGATGATGCTTTGAATCTTAAGTTATCACGCGATAGAGCGGAAACGGTAAAAGAAATCCTGGTAAGTCAGTATGGGATTGACGCTAGCAAACTGACTACCGAAGGGCGCGGCGAAACACAACCCGTTGCCGATAATAAAACGGCAGAAGGCAAAGCACAAAACCGCAGGGTGGAATTTATTTTTAAACCCGAAGCAGACAAATATACAAACGTTGTCGGTGCGGGCAGCAATAACCAGACAACCAATAATAATAGTAAATCTATCGCTAATTCAGGAAATCAGCAAGTTGCTTCATCATCGGGAGCAACATCTGTAACACTTCAAAGTAAAATCCTAAATGTCAGTTTGCCGTATGCCCAGTTTTTGAAAAGGTCAGAAAGCAGTTATACCTTTATTGCAAGTAAAGAGGAGGGTAACGGCAAAGAAAATTATTTTAAGATAGAACTGCAAACAGTCAATACAAGGTTTAAGCCTGAAACATACAATTTCAAGGAAATAAATGAAAAGAACCCGTTATATGGGACAAAAAAATTCTCTGAAATAACAAAAACAGAGGCGATGTTAACTTATGGTACTACTGCAAAACCATATATCTACAAATTTTCCTCTATTATTGCCAACGGGCACATGGCCACATATGTTAGTGAAGATCTGTCAAGGCATTTGCCTGCCAGTTCATCCAACTGTAAACTGGTGATTGAAAAAGTGGAAGATGGTAAAGCCAGCGGGTATTTTTTATTTGGCATTATGATACAAGGCCTTAAGCCTATTAAAAAAGGTGATGCTATGCAGGAGACATTTACAGATGGATTTTCAGGCGAAATGAAATGTACTTTTTCAAATGTACCGGTATATTGATTTGATTACATAACGATTAGATTAATTAAATGGGATACGGATGCTGGTTGAAAATTTCGGATCTGAATGTTTTGGCCGGGGTTTCATCTGTAAATAATTTGTTTTTTAAAGGTCAGATGGAATCGAAGATCAGCGAAGCTAATAGCCATGGTGATATTTTCATTTCGGTTTGTGGTTTGTCAACCATGGCTATTTCATGTGTGTTAATCACGGTTTAATCTAAAATCCTGTTAAGTCTTTAAATTTC
>JAHEYS010000115.1 GCA_023251475.1 Prolixibacteraceae bacterium | reverse complement strand
GTAAACCCCTGGTATTTTGTTGCAAAAAACGATTTCGTTTTAGGGCAGTTTATCTGGGCTGGGGTTGATTATTTGGGTGAAAGCGCTGGCTGGCCCAGTTCAGGCTGGTCTGCAGGGCTGTTTGATATTTGTATGACGGAGAAATCACGAGCGGCATTTCACCGGGCAATGTGGAACACCAAACCCATGGTCCGCATCGCTGTTGCCGACCAGTCGTTGAATATCGATCCGGGGAAAGACCACTGGAGCTGGCCTAATCTGATTACTCACTGGAACTTTTCACAGTACGAAGGTCATGTGATTGAGGTGCAGACCATCACCAATTGCGATAGCGTGGAACTTTGGCTCAATGATGTATCCCTGGGCAAAAGGAGCACATCAGATTATACCAATAATACCATTGTTTGGCATGTCCCCTATAAAGCAGGGCGGATTCAGGCAAAAGGTTACATCAAAGGACTTGAAGCAGCAAATTTTGAGCTGAAGACATCGGGCAAACCTGCCAGGATCTTATTGTCGGCCGATAAAAATGAAATAACTGCCGACGGTCAGGACCTGTCGCACATTACGATAACAATCGTTGATGCAAATGGCATTCCTGTCCCCGACGCAGACCGGATCATTGCAGTGGAAGTTGGTGGAAACGCGAAGCTTTTGGGGATCGATAACGGAGACCAGAGAAGAAAAGATGGGTTTGGTGGAAATAACCGTACTTCCTTTTTCGGGAAAGCGCTCACCATTGTTCAATCTCTTCGTCAGCCGGGTGCGATAAAGGTTAAAGTCAGTGCTACCGGTTTGCCGGCAGCTACGATCAGTCTGTTAAGCAAATAGCTTAAACCAAATAAAAAAATCCAGTAAATTACGATTGTAATTTACTGGATTTCACCGTGGGAACTGATGGGTTCGAACCATCGACCCTCTGCTTGTAAGGCAGATGCTCTGAACCAACTGAGCTAAGCTCCCTTCTCTTCAAACCCGGCATCAACTGCCTTGTCCTAAAGTGCTGCAAAGATAGACCTTTTTTAATTCACACCAAATATTTTAAAGAAAAAAACTTTTTTTCTTTAGTTCTCCACAACCTTAATTGAACACCGACAGATCTTTTGCGGGTTGAAATAAACTATGCGTGATTGTAAAACAACCTTTCTCCTCCCGCGATGAATATTTCGTCACCTTAAATACATGTTTCGTGACCTTAAACTGACACTTCGTCACTTTAATACCCCATTTGCAGATATAAAAGGCTTATTTCGTGATGATTAAACTATTTATCGTGACCTTTAACCGGTTTTTCGCGACCAATATCTGACATTGCGTCACCTCATATACCCATTTCGTTATTCAGATAACTGATCACCTGCATCTATTGAATTATGCCACCCTTCCAACCAGTAAAGCTAATTCAGCAATCCGGCGGGAATCTCCTTTATCTGCTCCAGTTCGAGACTTTTCACAAAAAGCTCCCCCCCTTCCGACTGGATCTGGATCTTCCCCTTCGGGAGCGGCAGCACTTCACCATTTTCGATCTGTCCCGAATTATAATTGATCATCACTACATGACCGTTCACCACATGTACCGATGTGCGGCCCAGACAATATAAATCAATGGTATTCCACTCCCCTTTTGGTTTTTCATAGTCGCCCCCTTTGGAACCGTTTTTTGCTGTTTTCCCGTCGCCAAACATGGTTTTTTCCCCTGAAGGTGAATAAGCAAATGTCTTACCATCTGCGCTTTTTAACACAGGAATCTCGAAATAGCTCTTCCCCATACAATAGGAATCGCCCATTTTGGCGGTGCACAGCTGGAATTCATGCGCGCTCATCCAGACATCCAATCCGGCGCCGAAAGGTCCAAAGCTGTGGTATAACAATCCGGAGTTCAGCTGCCGGTAAACCTTGTCACCCCATTTAAAAACCATCCGGATATGGTAATTTTCATAAGCTTTCTTCGTGGCAAGCGAACCGTTCACCTCACCCGTGATATGCAGTACCTTCACCCCGTCGAGCGATGTGACCGAAAATATTTTCATGGGATCGACATTCAGGCCCACCGGAAGGCCACCTTTTTCCTTTGCCCCAATATAGGTTTCCCACCCTTTCAGGTCTTTACCGTTAAAGAGCGGTTTAAACCCTTTCTGGGAAAATCCATTCAGCGAAAACATCAACACAACGCCAATCAAAATCTGTTTTTTCATAGTATTTGTTTATTGTTAATCATTCTGTCCCCCACGCGTACCTCACCAGTGGGAATTATAAAAAGACTGCCCCAAATTTGGGGCAGTTCAAATGGATATATGATTGTACAAATTATTTCCCTTCGAGTATCTCCTGAGCTTTTTCCAGAATCGTTGTGTCATCAAGCAGGATGATTCCACCTTGTGGCCCCTGTTCAATATGCATCCCGACACTGGTCCCTTTTTCATAATGCGTTCCACCAAAATAATTCCTCACGGTTTCAACTTCCATCCCAAGCTCCTGAGCAATCCGTTGCATCGAACCGTGAGGCAAATGATCCTTGATATCCCGTAGCTCATTGAAGGTAATTTTTTTAGTCATAGCGAAAAGTTTTAAAAAGTTAATAATTAATTGCCAATAGTAATAACTTGATTCAATTTGTACACGCCGAAAATTAACATTAAATATTCAATATTGTAACTTAATCTTAACAATTTTTCGTCCGTGAGTGGTTATTTTAGAATTATTAACAATTCAATGCACGGAATGAAAAATAATTAATTGGATTTCAAATAATTGAACTGTAAAACAACCAGATGGTGCATATTGGCTGAAAACCGGATTAAGGTTCAGAACCCTTTTCTCTTCACACTACCCCCCTTTTGGAGAATCTCATAGGCCATTTGCTGAACCGATTCACGCAAATTCAACCGGGTAAGCAGGTGATTGGCCCGGGTAGGGTAGATTCTGTTGCAGAAAAACAGGACAAGTATTCCCGTCACGGGATCGGCCCATGCAAAAGTTCCCGTAAAACCTGTATGACCGAAGCTGGCATCACTGCATAAAGGTGCGGGGTAGGCATCCTCAACATTTGTTAAATTATTTCCCGTATGGGGCTTGTCGAATCCATACCCCCGCCGGTTATGGAGTTTTTCGAAGTGACGCCGGGTCCAGTCCTTCATCGTCGCCTCGGATATAAAACGGTCACCTCCATAAAATCCATAGTTCAGGTACATCTGCATCATCTTTGCCGCATCGTTGATCGTCCCGAAAAGCCCAGCATTACCCGAGATACCACCCAGAACCGCGGCACTTTCATCGTGAACAAACCCCTGCAACTGCTCTTTTCTGAACAACTCATCATCCTCCGTTGGCACCATCCGGTCGATAGGCTGATAAAGATATGGCCGGTAAGTCAGCGAGTAGGCCCCAAGCGGATGGTAAAAATTATCTTTAAGATAGGACTCATAATCCTTGTGAATGATCGATTCAATAATGCGGGGAAACTCAATAAATCCAAGGTCTGAATAAACGAAACGCTTGCGGCTTAACAGCGGGGATTTCCGGATTGCAGCATAGACAGAATCGCGGAAGCTGTTCAGGATAAAGAGATTTTTACTTACCCTTGAGCCATAGAGCGTTGTTGAGTCTTTTGAGTAGTACTCAGGCCTGAAATTCCCGTCGGATCCTACCGTTTTTAACCAAAACGGGATCCCTGTCCGAAGCCGGGCCTGGTGTGAGAGTACATCTTCCACGATAATCGCCTGCTTATTACTCCCCTTCCAATCGGGAAGATAATCGCTCATCTTTTTTTTAACAGAGAATTTCTTCTGATCATTCAATTGCATTAAGGCAGGCAGCGGACCAATGATTTTGGTCAATGAGGCGAAATCAAACAGGTCATCCTGATCCAGGGGCCTCTGATTACTGTAGGTCTGGTATCCGTAATCCTCCATCAGGATCACCTTTCCCCGCTTTGCAATAAAAACGGCGCAGCCTGGAAAAGCCTTTTCATTCAGTCCAATAGTTACAAGCGAGTCAATTTTTTTTTTTAGATAGGTCGAATCGATCCCCAACTCTTCGGGAAGGGTATATTTAAACCGGTCGAGTGCGATTGTGGTAATGCCCTCCCCCGAATGATAATGTTCATTAACGGTTACCGGCAGCTTCCCCGCCGCGCTGAAAGCTCCGAACAGCAGCTGTCCCGCCAGGTCCTGCGATTCGGCATTCTCCTGATAAGCAACGACCAGGCCCCTTGATTTTTCGATTCCATCCAGGTAATTAAGGATATAAGGATTTCCAAAGAGGACAAATACAGCATTGCCATTTGCCGCCACCTGCTTAACGATCCGTTTCTGAACACTGGTAATCCGGTAATCTGACGAAACAAAGTTGCCCAGGTTGTTCACCGCTGCGATGACGAGATTGTATTTTTTCAGTTGAGCCAACACCCTGTTAACTGCGGCTTCGTCCCCCTCCTTTGAGATAAAAAAATGATCTGTCCGGGTATACCGTTGAAGTGAACGCTGAAATTCAGTGATACTTCCGCGTCCGATACTCAAGGTTGCCACTTTAAGCGTATCCAGCCGTCGCAATGGCAAGAGCTGGTCCTGGTTCCGGAGTACCGTTAACGATTGCTGAGCCACATTACGCAGCGTCATCCGGCAGGATGACTGGTTCAGATCCGAATAGAGGTTCTCCCCCTTCAGCGGCTCATACCTGTTCAGTCCCGCCCACCGTTTTAATACCAGGATCTTCCTGCATTTCCTGTTAATATCCTCTTCTGAGATCACCCCGTCGGCTATCCCTTTTTTCACCTCGGCAATAACCTTTGCCGGATTCACCACAAACTCAAGAAGATCGTTGCCGGCTATTAACGCTTGTACCGCTGCGCTGGCATCCTCATCCTTATCCTGGGCCCCCTCCATATTCATGGCATCGGTCACCACCAACCCTTCAAACCCAAAACCGTTGATCAATAAATCGTTGACCACCGCTTTGGAGCGAGTTGCCGCAACCCCTGTGCTGTCGAGAGCAGGTACATTCAAATGACCGGTCATCACACCCCCAATACCCATTGACACTGCTTTACGAAAAGGGAGGAGCTCAACAGAATCGAGCATGGCCCTCGAATGACCGATCAGTGGCAGGGTATAATGAGAATCCTTCTGTGCATCTCCGTGACCGGGAAAATGCTTCAGCGTTGCCAGAACATGCCGGGACTGTAATCCCAAACCATACTGAACCGCTTTTTGAAAGACTTTTTCCGGATTGTCTCCAAACGATCTGAAACCGATTACCGGATTTAGCGGGTTACTGTTCACATCAGCCACAGGGGCAAAATTGATGTGGATACCCACCCTTTTTAATTGCCTCCCCAGATCGGCCCCCAAATCAAAAATAAGGGAGTCATTCCCGATCGCGCCCAGGGTAAAACCATAGGGATACCTTATGCAACTGTCAAGCCGCATCGACAGCCCGTACTCGGCGTCGATGGCCACCAATAAGGGGGTCTTCGAAGCCTGCTGAAGCTGGTTAACCATATGGATATGGCGCATCGGCCCCCCTTTCATCGCGATGATACCACCAACCTTATTCTCCTGAACCAACTTTATCAGCTTTGCTATTTGGGCGTTCCCCTTCCCCGACCAGGCAGGAACCATTATTAACTGACCAATCTTTTCATCAACAGAGAGGGAATTAAAAACGGAATCAACCCATTGATCGGTTTCGAACGCCAGAAATGGCGGCCTGACCTTGCCTTGAGCAGACAACATTGATCCGGACAATGACAACCATATTATTATTAACAACTTATACATCGTGATCTGTTTAGAGAGCCCTTCGACGGGAATTCTGTCAAAAATAAGAGAAAAGAGGACAAATGGTTCTTATCTTTTTATTAAAAAACAGTGATAAAGTGATGTATTTATGAAATCATATCAATACTTTCGCAGGCAATCAAGTGTTGAATAATATTTTAAGCGAATCAGCCATGAAAAGGACAAACCTCTACCCGTTAAAATTCATGCATATCAAATTCCCGTTCCCACTTTTCGCAGTGGTCATTTTGGTTCTGTGTCTTGTATTCCCTGCAAACGCAACTCAAAATCCTGTATTAACAGGGGCTGAACAGCCAGAACTATACTTATCAAAGCTAAAGGGCAAAAGGTTGGCACTTGTTGTAAACCAAACATCCATGGTTGGCGATGTCCATCTGGCTGACTATCTCCTGAGCAGAAAATTAACAATAGTAAAAATTTTCGCACCTGAACATGGGTTTCGGGGTGAGGCAGGAGCGGGTGAGATGGTTGGGAACTCGAAAGATGAGGCGACCGGAATTCCTGTTGTCTCGGTGTTTGGCAAAAACAGGAAACCTGCTGCCAGCCAACTCGAAGATGTTGATATCGTAATATTTGACATACAGGATGTTGGTTGCCGGTTTTATACCTTTATCAGCACACTGCATTATATGATGGAGGTTTGTGCGGAGAACAACAAGAAACTGATGATTCTCGACCGGCCAAATCCCAACGGAGACTATATTGATGGTCCGGTTCTTCAGCCTGCATTTAAGTCATTTGTCGGGATGGATCCCATTCCGGTGGTCCACGGTTGTACCATCGGGGAACTGGCGCAAATGATCAACGGTGAAAAGTGGCTTGCCAAAGGTGCTCAGACCGATCTTGAGATCATCAGGGTTAGCGGTTATACCCATTCAATGAAATACGAACCACCCGTAAAACCTTCGCCAAATCTGCCTAATTACCTGTCAATAAGATTATATCCTTCGCTTTGCTTTTTTGAGGCCACCAGCGTCAGTGTTGGCAGGGGTACCCAATTCCCATTTCAGGTGCTGGGTTTTCCTGATCACTCATTTGGAAAATTTTCATTTACCCCACAAAGTTTAAAAGGGATGGAACTGAATCCATTACAAAAAGATAAAGTATGCTACGGCGAAGATTTGCGCGAATTAAAGGAGTCACCCCGGTTTACCTTGTCCTATTTCATTAGCTGGTTGAACAAGTTTAAAAACAGGGAAGAATTTGTCACACGCAGTTCCTGGTTTAATCAATTAATGGGCAACGATCTTGTTCTCAAGCTTATTTTTGAAGGTAAAGGGGAGTCTGAAATCAGGAAATCATGGCAAACGGAACTGAATAATTATGCCTTAACCAGGCAAAAATATTTGTTATACCCTGATTTTAAAAGCTTCAAATAAAATTCTGCCAGTACGTGATGAATAACCAAACTTTGCACACATGAATCCAGTTCTGGTAGCAACGCTCCTGGGCGGCTATTTTCTGATGCTGATAATTATTGCCCAAATCACCGGTAGGTCAGCCACTACCGACACTTTTTTCACAGCCAACCGGAAATCGCCCTGGTTTGTGGTCGCATTCGGGATGATTGGAACCACCATTTCGGGAGTCACCTTTATCTCTGTTCCGGGTGAAGTTGGAAATTCGGCAAGTACCTATTTCGAGTTTATCATGGGTAACCTTGTTGGTTTCTGGATTGTCGCCCTTGTTCTCCTGCCCGTGTATTATAAATTGAACCTGATCTCCATCTACACCTACCTCGAACAACGGTTTGGATTCTATTCCTACAAATCGGGTTCTTTTTTCTTTTTACTGTCGAGGACCGTAGGGGCCGCATTTAGAATGTACCTGGTGGCAGAGGTGCTGCAGCTTGCCCTTTTCGATGCCCTGGGAATTCCGTTTGCAGTGACAGTGCTGATAAGTATCTTTCTGATCTGGGTTTACACGTATAAAGGTGGCGTAAAAACAATTATATGGACCGACTCCCTGCAGACGATCTTTTTGCTGACTGCCGTAATACTGACGATCTATTATATCTTTTCAAGTTTTGGGTGGTCTGCCGGAGAGACACTGCAAAAAATAGTAAACCATCCCTATTCCAGAATCTTTGACTGGGATATGAAATCGGGAAAATTCTTCTTTAAACAATTTATCGCCGGAATTTTTGTGACTATCGTTATGGTTGGGCTTGACCAGGACATGATGCAAAAGAACCTGACTTGTAAAAGTTTAAAGGAGGCTCAGAAAAACATGCTTACTTTTAGTTCTATTTTTGTCGCCGTTGTGGCGATGTTTCTCTTACTGGGGGTTTTGCTTTATATTTTTGCCGACACCAATGGGATAAAGCTCCCACAGAAATCTGATTTTCTTTTTCCCATGCTTGCGCTCAATCACATGAACCTATTGATCGGGATCTTCTTTCTGCTTGGGATAACAGCGGCAAATTACGCAAGCGCCGATTCGGCCCTCACATCTCTGACAACCGCCTTTTGTGTTGACTTTCTGAATATTAACAAGCGACCTTTGGAGCACCGCCAAAAGCTTTTAAGAGGCGCCCATATTGGATTTTCATTCTTACTGTTTCTGGTGATTATGATCTTCAGAATTATTAATGATCAAAGTGTGGTAATTGCTGTTTTTAAAGCGGCAGGCTACACTTATGGTCCCCTGCTCGGACTTTTTGCATTCGGGTTGATGACCAAAAAACAGGTTAAAGACAGGTGGGTACCAGTGGTGGCCATCTGTTCCCCTTTCATCGCCTGGTTTGCCGATGCTTATTCCGCACAACTGCTCGATGGTTATAAAATTGGATTTGAGCTTATTATCATTAATGGCGCCATTACTTTTCTCGGGTTACTTTTGATTCAAAAAAAAACCGGCGATAGTTAAAAAAAGTTAAAGGATTTCAAATAATTGTTGTACCTTTGAATTGTTATGTTGGGAGTATTGTTTTTTTGAATAAACGTAATCAACCGACAACCCTAAAATGAAGTGCTCACAGTACATACTGGTCGTCTTTGGATTAATTTTTCTCCTTCACAGCTGTGAAAAAGAGAAGATGAACACTTCGTCTGACGCAGCTCTGCGCTTTTCCTCCGACACCATAACATTTGACACCCTCTTTACCTCTATTGGTTCCCCGACGAAAAACCTGCGGGTTACTAATCAGACAAACCAAAACATTACCATCTCTTCTATTCGGTTAGCCGGAGGGAATCAGAGTGGTTTTCGGTTGAATGTAAACGGCGAGGCATCAAATGATAACTACAATATTCAGATTGCGCCACGTGACAGTATTTTTATTTTTATTGAGGCGACACTTGGGAAAACAGGGAACAGTTCCCCGCTCATAACAGAAGATTCCATTATTTTCCGCATCAACAATATTGAGCAGAAGGTAACGCTGATGGCCTGGGGACAGGATTTTGTACTGGTAAAATCCGATTTGATCAAAACGGCCACATGGACGAAGGATCGTCCTTATCTGGTTTACAATGAAGTGCTTGTAGATTCAAATCAAACGCTTACCATCGAGCCGGGCGCCATGATCTATTTTCATAAAAATGCCGGATTGATGGTGAAAGGGACATTAAAGGTGCTGGGGACCCCCGAAGAGCCTGTAGAATTTAAGGGAGATCGCCTTGAGCCGTCGTTTAGTGAAATAGCTGACCAATGGAATGGGATCATCCTCTATTCGGGAAGTCATAACAATAAAATCAATTATGCAAAAATTAAAAATGCAAATATTGGATTGCAGGTAGGGACAATAGAGCATACCGGATTTGCATCAGTAGAGCTTTCAAACACCCGGATTGAGAATATGAGTTGGTCAGGCATTTGGGCGATGAAATCAAAAATTCTGGCCTACAATTGTGTCATTTCAAATGTAAGATATTACAATACAGCACTTTTGCTTGGCGGGGATTATCAGTTTTACCACACCACATTTGCCAACTACTACAATAATTTCGCCTCAGGAATCCGGACAACAGAGACGTTGGTAGTCTCGAATTACCTGGTTGATTTAAAGAGCGGAGTCAGATATGTTGGCGATCTGAAAGCGGCTACATTTGGGAATTGCATCATTACCGGAAACAGGGTAAACGAATTGCTGATCTCAATGGACAAAAAAGGGGAGACGAACTACCTGTTCGACCGCAGCCTGATCCAGGTTTCCGACACCTTTAAAATTGCTGAGACCAATCGTTTTGTTGAAATAATCAGGAATGTAAATCCCCGGTTTAAGAGTCCGTACAAGGGGAATTTCGAACTGGATACACTGTCCATATCAAAGGATTATGGCAGAATAAGTTATGCCAAATCATACCCGCGCGATTTTAAAAACGACAGCAGGCTGGATGATGATGGTCCGGATCTGGGCGCCTACGAACGGATCGAAAAGAAGCGATAGTTCAGATTCAAAATAATTGAATTATTTTCATTATATTTGATTTACCACTTTTGACAGGATCATTCTCCATCAAAATGGATTATTAAATCATCAGTTAATCAAACTCCTATGAAAAAATCCAAAAGCGCCTGCCTGGATGGGAATAATTTGATTCCGGAACCACACAAACGACAAAAATCCAATTGCCTGTCATTGCGATCCATCCTCCTGTATGTGGTTTTCCTATTTCAACCCTGGGTGATAATGGCCCAGGAGGCCAGGATAATTACCTTCAATCACACCTTGCGCTGGCTGACCGAAACGAGTTTCCCCAACTATTTTCTCCTTCGCGATGTACGGGACACGATAAATGCCGACATTCAAAAATATCTTGTTCAGCAATTTAATGTAACAAATGTTACTTTCCCTGATAAGGTAGACTATCATATTATTAACGGCTTTGGAAAACCAAAGTACAGTTCGTCAGAATCAAATAATTCAGCTGGTTACGATGCAGAAATCTACTCCTTTCTTACCCGGGCCACAACAGGCAAGGCTGTTTTTTGGTCGGTGAACGTTATTATCCGTAAAGATGGAAATATCGTACATCAAAAAGAGGTCAGGCATGAAATAGAAAATTCCAATATTTCGGCCTATATGAAAGAGGTGCGATGGGTATCACCTCATGAGTTTCAGAAAATCTTTGGTGAACTTTTTCGTGAAGCAATCGGTATTGGCGGTGATTATTCGGCGAAAATTATTGTTGGCGATATCATGGAGAAAGAAAAAGAGATGCGTCAATGGTTTCCGGGATCAACCCGTTATTTGCTCAAAAAGAACGGGGCATGGCTGAATGCCGGAAATTTTGCAGCACAGATGATGAACGACAACGATACCGTACTTCAATTTGGATATAGAAACAGGCTGGAATTTAAGTTTGGAAAAATCTCCCTGAAACCAATTCTTGCTGATCTGTTTACTGAGTTAACAGGACTTGGGTCAACCTATTCGATTACAGAAAAAGAGAGGAAACGTGGTGTTCTGGAGTTTTCAGGTGGTAAAAATCTCCAGATTGAGATGAATTGGATTGAGGAGGTTACAGCATTCAATATAACCGGGGAGACAAAACGTCAGATAACTGTCCCTTTGGTGGGCCAAATCTACACTGATACTACCCTTGTGGGTAATTTTATTTATGAAAAAATTACCCAGACGCTCGTTTCAGACCAAACCAGGGAGAAATTCAGCTGGGCAAGCGGCCCCTATAATGAAAACTCGTTTGGTACAGTGGTTATTCACCGGGTAAAGGGGAATCTGGGCAATAAACCATTCACAGCTGAATACAACGAATTGTTTGGCCTGGTGGAGATCAAACGGGATAACCAGACACTGGCAACCATGATCGTCCAGAATTGCAACCCGGAAAATCCGAATTCATTTGATAAAATGAGAATTTCAAAAAACAAATCAGTAATCTCAGAATCAGGCAGTAATATTGGAAAGCCCTCCATTGGGAAAGGATCAAAACCCGAATGGTATCCGTTTTTTGTAAAAGCCAATGCTACTGCGGATGATATGGTGACAGGAGTTGGGATCATGGTATGCCTGTTTTTTGGAATTGGAAATATGTAACCGGAAAGAACCTGTTTAATAAATATTTAGTCAAAAGTTGAGTGAGTCATGCCTGGATTTTACAATTGGGTTATCCTGGTAATTTCATTGATTTTTATGACCGGAGGTCCGGCAGCAGCACAAAAAAAATACTGTGCTATTTTCTATAATATTGAAAATCTGTTTGATACCCGTGACGACCCTGAAACCTCCGATGAAGAATTTCTTCCTCAAAGTACAAGACACTGGACCAAACAACGGTTTGAAGCCAAGATTATCATGATTTATAAGGCACTGATCACGGCATGTGATGGTCAGTTCCCCGACATTATTGGTCTCGCCGAGGTAGAAAATCTTTGGGTGATCGAACAGCTGACCGACAAGACCCCCTTAAATAAGGTACCGTACGGCATAATTCACAAGGAATCACCGGATCCCAGGGGAATCGATGTGGCACTACTTTATCGCAAGGACAGAATTAAGCCGGTTGATTATGAATTTATCCCCGTAAATGGAAAAGGGAGATTCAGTTTTGTTTCGAGAGATATACTCCATTTTACCGCCGGAATTGAAAATGAACAAATCCATATCTATGTAAATCACTGGCCTTCAAGAAGTGGAGGATACACGGAGACCAAAGCGAAACGGAACATTGCCGCAGGGATTTTAAAGGGAAATATTGACGGGCTTATCCGGCGGGACAGGGAGACCAAAATCCTGATAATGGGTGACTTTAATGCCACGGCAGATGAAAAATGTTTTTCCGGAATACTTTTGGCGCTCCCGTGGCCAGGGATCAAAAACCCCGGGACCTTGATTAATCTGTCTACCCTGTGGAGAAATAATGCCTTTGGAACCATCCGGAACGGAGGGCAGTGGGAGATCTTTGATCAGATCATTTGTTCGCAAAATTTACTGAATAATAATGATTTACACATCGATCCGCGGCAGAGCGGGATTTGCAGTTTTGAATTTTTACTGGAGTCTGATCCCACCTATCTTGGAAAAAAACCTTTCCGCACCTATATGGGGCCTGTCTACCATGGTGGAACCAGCGACCATTTACCGGTGAAAACCTATATTTTAAAGAATATCATGAAATAATAGTTGAAAATTTGTGGATATCATCAAGAACAAATATCTTTAACGGTCGATTACAAACCATCAAACTTTATAAGATTAATTTATCATTATGACACGAGCATGTTCGCTAAACACAAACAAGGATGCCTATCTCACATGCGAGTTCCATCCGACCTTAAAAAAACAAAATATTTACGGATGAAAGAGAACAACAAAGTTTCAAGAAGGGGCTTTTTGGGAACTGGAGCAGCTGCTGCTGCCGCTATTACGATTCTCCCCTCCAACACCATTGCAGGTCTGGGACACAGCGCACCAAGTGATAAGCTGAATATCGCCGGAATCGGGATTGGAGGAATGGGACATGGTAATATAAAAAATCTCAAATCGGAAAACATCGTCGGTCTGTGCGACGTTGACTGGAAATACTCCGAAAAGACTTTTCAGGAATTTCCTGATGCCAAAAAGTACAAAGACTGGAGAGTGATGTACGATGAACTTGGGAAATCAATTGATGCAGTTGTAATTGCCACGGCTGACCATACCCACGCAATTATCGCTTCTCACGCCCTTACAATGGGTAAGCATGTTTATTGCCAAAAACCGCTTACTCACACCGTTTATGAATCACGCTTACTCACCAAACTTGCTGCAAAACACAAAGTTGCAACACAAATGGGTAATCAGGGTTCTTCCCAGGAAGGTGTAAACCTGACCTGCGAATGGATTGCCAATGGTGAAATTGGAGAAATCACCAAAGTTGAAGCATTTACCGATCGTCCTATCTGGCCGCAAGGACAGAACACCCCTAAAAACGGTCAGTGGGTTCCTGAAACACTGGATTGGGACCTGTTTATTGGTCCTGCCAAGAAACGGATGTACAATGAACTTTACCATCCATGGAACTGGCGCGGATGGTGGGATTTTGGAACCGGTGCATTAGGTGATATGGCTTGTCATATTTTACACCCAGTGTTTGTCGGACTAAGATTAGGCTATCCTATTCATGCGCAGGGAAATTCAACGATGCTGCTGACCGACAGTGCCCCAACTGCACAGGCTGTTTGCCTTACTTTCCCTGAAAGGGTTAAGCCTAAGGATATGAAGATTAAACTTCCCCAGGTTGAAGTTTTATGGTATGACGGAGGAATCAAACCAATGTTACCTGAAAACTGGCCGGCAGGAAAAAATCCAAATGATTCAGGCGGTGGCGTTATTTTCCACGGAACAAAAGACAAACTGATTTGCGGTTGCTACGGAGTAAATCCATGGTTATTATCAGGCCGTAAACCTGAGGCGCCAAAATTCCGTCGTCGTATTTTATTGTCACACGAAATGGATTGGGTTCGCGCATGCAAGGAATCACCTGAAACCCGCTTAAAGACTGCCTCTGACTTCAGCGAATCAGGACCATTTAACGAAATGGTTGTGATGGGTGTGCTGGCTGTCCGTCTTCAGTCATTAAACAAAGTACTGAACTGGGATGGTCCAAAAATGGAGTTCACCAACCTCAACGACGCAGAGACAATAAAAACTGTGCTTGAAGATAAATTCGAAATCCATGATGGTCACCCAACATTCAACAAAACATTTACCGATCCGGTGAATGCGAAGGCGTATGCGGCTGAACTGATTAAACACACTTATCGTGCACCCTGGTCACTGCCTGAAATGCCGGTATAACCAATAAGGGATAATAATAAAAAAAGGTGGACGAAATTCCACCTTTTTTTATTGCTATCCCTTTCCTTTTATTTTCACCTATTTCTTATCTCCTTTTTTTTCGGATGTTCCTCAAGTTTCTTCCTCACAATCGTTATCCGCTCAAGTCCCCCGCCAATATCCTTCTTCTCATACGAAATTACAGACTCATCTCTGGTATCAAATGCATAGGGATCTCCCCCGAACTGTTTATGCATCCTGATTACATGAGGCGGCATGGGTGGAGGTGGGGGAAGAGGTGATTCGTTTCCCATGTTACCGGCTTGAAATCTGTGTTCTAATCCATTGACATGTATCATTTTTCTCACACCTTTCGTTTTACCAGAATCACTATTTTGAATAAAAATTTCAAACTGTTCATCCCCCGGAGCTTTCCTACCATTAATCGCCATACCTTTCATGGGTTTCCCTCCGCGATGAATGATTACATCCGGATTCCCGTGATCAAAATCTCCGATATCCAGTTTGCGAAGGACCGAATCAACCCTGGAATGGACCATTTTCCCGTCAGCCAGATTAAAAGTAGTATCAATTTTCGTCTCCTTTCCATCTTTATTGACAATAACGGTCACCCGTTGAACTTTCTTCTGAGGCGGATCACCTGCCAGTTGTGCATCTTCTGCAGTAGCAAAAGTAAAAGAGGAGGCTGCAAATAATAGTCCGGCAAAAACGGAGGGGACCGCTACCCGGTTTCGCAGATTCAATAATCGTTTCATCTTGATAAATTTTAGAGTGAACTAATTTCAATACTAATTATGAATCAAAAGTAGAGGGATTAAACGAGAGGTGCGGTTAAGGTTCTGTAAAAAAGTGTTAAGGATAAGTTAAAGTTGTAAACCCCTTTAAATTATTGTCTAATTTTGGGTGATGAACAAACGCATTATTATTGGATTGGTATTATTAATGGGGATTTCGCTGTTAGGAATAATAGCGGTTCAATTCTATTGGTTTAACAATTCGGTAAACATAAGGAATGAGCTTTTCGACCGGTCGGTAAATGAGGCGATGAACAAAGCAGTCCATCGCCTTGAAACCGGGCATGATCTTAAAATCATCCGGAATTTTGCCTCCGTTGATTCATCGAAATGGGATAAGAAGATGCTCCCTCCCCCACCACCCCCGGTTCCTGATCCGGGGAATATGGAGGTGATTGTAAAAAAGGATAGTGTAAACGGAAGAATAACGGTGATCACTTCCAATTCGGGAAGATCGGCAACTGCCTCACATTCCATTAGAATACGAGACATTATCAAATATCCGCATCACCCATCCAACACTGCCAATGACTCGGCAGTGATCATTGAAGATACCATACTGGCCGAAGGTTTTCCAGGTAACGGGAAGATCGGGAAGAAAATTGAGCAGCTGGAGAAATTATCCCGGCAAATTGCCATTGAATACAGGGGATGGAAGGGTGGCCGTCACATCGATGAAAAACAACTGAATAACCTGTTGAAAGAGGAGTTGATGGACCGGGCAATTCCCATCGGTTTTAAATCTGCCATCTACCCGGATGATACCATTTCTCAAAAAAAATATCAGTCGGCCGGTCTCAAGAGATGGTACAAGGTAAACCTGTTTCCAAACGATATTTTCAGGAAGAATCTTGTTTTAGCAGTCACATTCCCCGACAGGGATCTTTTCATCGGTCGCGCCACCACCCTGCTACTCGGACTTTCGGTCGTGTTTACACTGGTCATTTTCATCACCTTTGCCATTAGTATATTCCTGATTATCAGACAGAAAAAAATTTCTGAGATGAAATCTGATTTTATCAACAACATGACGCATGAGTTTAAGACGCCGATCTCCACCATCTCGATTGCAGCTGACTCAATATCGAACGATAAGGTAATTAAGGACGAAGAGAAAATCAGATTTTTTGCCGGCATGATCAAAAAGGAGAACCTCCGGATGAATGAGCAGGTTGAGCGGATACTACAAATTGCCCGTCTGGAACGCAAGGAGTTTGAATTCAACTTTCAGACTGTTAATGTCCATGAACTGATAGAAGAGGCGATTGAAGGCATTCTGCTACAGGTTGAGAAAAAGGGTGGCAGGATTGAAACAAAACTTGATGCCATCCATCCGGTGGTCACAACCGATCCGATCCATTTCCTGAACCTGGTATACAATCTGCTGGATAATGCCAATAAATACTCACCCGATGCCCCGCTGATCAAGGTAACGACAACAAATAGTTCAAAAGGATTATACCTTTCGGTTGAAGATCACGGAATCGGAATGAGTAAGGCGGTGCAGGCCAAGATTTTTGAAAAGTTTTACCGGCTTCCTTCCGGAAATATTCATAATGTTAAAGGATTTGGACTGGGATTAAGCTATGTCAAAGCAATACTGGAAGCCAACACCGGGAGCATCAGGGTATTTAGCGAGCCCGGGAAAGGTAGCCGGTTTATTGTTTTTATCCCATTTTTAATGAACAGAAAATGAGTCCGAAAAAGTCGCTTTTTTTTGTTGAGGACGATCTTAGTTTTGGTGCTGTACTAAAATCATATCTTGAGATCTGCAATTTTTCTGTGACCTGGATGGATGACGGGAAACATGCATTTAGCGCATTTAAGGAGGGGACTTTTGACCTTTGTCTGCTTGATGTCATGCTTCCGCATGTTGACGGTTTCTCCATCGGACGGGATATCAGGAGTATCAATCCGGTCATTCCAATCATTTATCTGACAGCCAAATCCATGAAAGAAGACATTGTTACCGGATACCGTCTTGGCGCCGACGATTACATCATCAAACCGTTTGACACCGATGTATTACTCTATAAAATCGCTGTTGTACTCCGAAGATCCGAGGGTGCTGCAACCACTG
Source organism: Prolixibacteraceae bacterium (assembly GCA_023251475.1). Lineage (GTDB taxonomy): Bacteria > Bacteroidota > Bacteroidia > Bacteroidales > Prolixibacteraceae > JAAFHB01. The sequence goes on along the minus strand of JAHEYS010000115.1, from coordinate 3,258 downwards.
AAGATCAGTCCGTTCAACTCGGCAAATATTGTTTCGATCCCAAATTGCGTGAAATAAAACTTGGCAGCGTCAGGCAGTTACTTAGTCCCAAGGAATCGGCATTGCTAAAACTGCTCTGTGAACATAAAAATGAATTACTCTCACGCGAGACAGCGTTAAAACAGATATGGGGCGAGGATGGTTATTTTACGACCCGAAGTATGGATGTTTTCATCACCCGGTTGCGAAAATACCTTCGGGAGGATCCCTCAATTGAGATCCGGAATATTCACGGGAGTGGTTTTATTATGACCGAAACAAAGGGGTAATTTTTCGGAGGTTCACCACAGTATTCCAAAAATCTCCTCACCATTCAAAGTGGGAGGATTGGAACAATGATTGAAAAAATTGTGTAATTTAGCCTTTCAATTTATAACTGTATTAATTTGTATTTATTGTCTTTTTTACCGGGCTTAATATCAAACAATATGGAAACAACTGACAGAGAGGTTTTGATGGAAGCGGTGGCTGACTGCACAAAATCGGATGGATGGGCAAATCTTGCCGAAGTCGGGGTTGTCCTTCGAAGTAAAAATATTAAATACGGCAAATTGTCGAAGTTTATCCTCAATTTTTCTGATATTATTGAAACCAAAATTGATACGACCCGGGAACCACCGGTCGCCTATGCAAAATTAATTACCGAAAAGTGACGATTACGCCTGATCAGGATTATAATTGGTTTGCCGGAAGGGCTGAATTTCCTCAAACTGCATGGATAAATGGACACAGATAAACGAATTTCTGTTCCCATTTAGCTTCCCTTTTTGATACCATTCACTCCATCCATTGAACTGCACTTTTCGGTATAACCATTTAAATCTGCAGTGCACCCGCACTTTTTGGACCAGAACTTCTCCCGGCGCTCCAACACCGGTAAAATGACGCAACTGATTAAGATTAGAGGCATTGGAAACAAATCAGGAACTACATTGTTCTACATACACGAAACAGTTCCCTGGCGGATTTTTATGCTGCCGCGATGGTTCAGTTTATGTGCAGGCAACCCTTCCCGGACCTGAATATATCTCCGGCAACGGAAATGATTCAGTAACGGGTCACAGTTGCCATTTCATACTTAATCAGATATTTTAATCGCTATTTTATGAATCAAATTTATCTTCAGGGATTATTCCTGGTGATGGCAATGATGACAATTCTATGGATAATCAGTATTTTCATTAAAAATGTAAGTATTGTTGATCTGTTCTGGGGAGTTGGATTTGTGATCACAGATGGATGGTATCTTATTGCAACAGAAACATTCAGTTACCGTAATATTTTATTTTTTGTTCTGGTAACGGTATGGGGTCTCAGACTTTCGGTCTACCTTGCCCTTCGGAATATCGGGAAAGGGGAGGATTTTCGTTACCGCGAATTCAGAAAAAACTATGGCGAACGTAATTACTGGTGGATTAGTTTTTTTCAGACATTTCTGCTTCAGGGAGTTCTGATGTGGCTTATTTCGATCACTCTATGGGGTGCAAACCAGCCGATGGATGACCTAAGATTAAATTTTGCAGATTATCTGGGTCTCCTGGTCTGGATCACCGGATTTATTTTTGAAGCCGGTGGCGATTATCAGCTTGCAAAATTCAAGAAGGACAAATCAAATAAAGGTAAAGTCCTGAATTCAGGATTATGGCGTTTTACCAGGCATCCCAACTATTTTGGCGATGCCGCGATTTGGTGGGGATATGGAATTATTTGCATTGGCGCCGGTCACTACTGGTATACTGCAGGTTCCATTTTAATGACCTTACTGATTATTAAAGTTTCAGGTGTCGCGCTGCTTGAGAAAACGTTGAAGATTCAAAAGCCTGAATATCAAGAATACATGCACAAAACCAGCTCATTTCTCCCCTGGTTTCCAAAAAGTCAGAAGTTATGAATTTTATGATTACGAATATCTGGCTGATCCTTTTTCTGGGTTGGGGCCTGCCACTGACAATGTACCGGAGTAAGTTCCGTAAACTGGTTTATCAGACAGATAGCTGGATCATTAATATAAAACCCGTTTTCATGAAAGAGATCAAGGGGCTGTTGGGAAACCTATATCCTGACAATTTGAGATACAGAAAATTCAGGAATTTTTACAGGTTCTACCTGGTGATCTATTTTTTGCTTTTTTTTTGCTACTTCAACCTTAAGAGTTATTCACAATCAGCAAATACAATCAAGATGGACAAAATTGAAATTGGGAGTTCAGTCCCTTCATTCTCACTGAAAGATCAAAATGGCCTTATGTTTAATATTGATTCGGTGAAGGGGAGAAAAAATCTGGTGATCTATTTTTATCCCAAAGATGATAGTCCGGGATGTACAAAGGAGGCTTGTTCTTTTCGGGATCAGTTTGATGTATTCACCCAGGCAGATGCAGTGATTATTGGCATCAGTGGACAATCGGTTCAAAGTCATTTAGAGTTTGCCCAAAAATACAGGCTGAATTATACCCTTTTGAGTGATGAATCAAACAAAGTGCGCAAGCTGTTTGGCGTTCCGACAAACCTTTTCGGTTTACTCCCCGGACGCGTTACCTATATTGTGAATAAAGAAGGAAAGGTCGCTTTTATTTTTAATTCCCAGATAAATGCAGAAAAGCATATCGATGAAGCCCTACGTATCCTGGAAAAATTAAAATGAGTATTGATAATTCCGCGAATCACAGGATAAATATTTTAAACCTGTTGTTTGTCAATTTCAAAATCTTGCAAATTCCATCCCATTTTTTCCGGTAAGAATCCCGGTAGAGGTTGAATATCAGAGAATTTCAATGAGATGGATTCGGCTTAATAAAAGAGTTTTTTTATTAATTGTATAAGATAATGTATCAATTCTTGTTTTGATGCGTTATCTTTGATCCCGGAACCTAATATTTAGAAACAGCAATCGGTATAAAATATTTTATACAAACATTACCCCCTTTACTATTTGTTAAAAGATATTAAATCATTAAAAAATTTAAAAATGAAAAAACTAATTTTAATTTTATCAGTTGGTTTAATGATACTGACTTTGGTCAGTTGTATGAAGAAAGATATTCCGGTTCAGTCAGCCGGCGAATCTTTGACCCTGAAAAGCGCCAATATCCAGAAAGGGCATGACATGGTGCCCAATGAAATCCTTATTAAATTTAAAGAGGGTGTTGACGAAACCGGAAAAGCTTTGATAATCGGAAAATTTGAAGGAAAAAACAAAGAAAAAATTCTCACCAGAACA
>JAHEYS010000114.1 GCA_023251475.1 Prolixibacteraceae bacterium | reverse complement strand
TCACTACCAGGTACTGAAAAACAAAAACTCATATGCAAAACACAAAAAACTCCCAATTTTAATTATTAAACAATTTTAATTCAAATTCATTATGAAAAAATTACTATTTATTTGCGCAGCCATCGCCTTGATGTCTGGGTTTTCGGGAAAAGTTATGGCACAAGCAGATATCCTAACTGCAGATCATAGTATAACATTTGATATACCAGCCATGAAATTAGTTGGCGTTGTTGGTAATGCACCTGCATTAAGTCTTGAACAACCTACTGCTGCAGGTAAGCCAATAGCAGCCGTGTCTACTGCGGGAGATTGCTACTTACAATACACGTCGGTTGTAGCTGATGGTGCCGCGGGAACAAATGAAATTACTGTTCATATGGCAAGTGCCATGCCCGCAGCTACCACCTTAGAAGTTCAAGCTGGTACAGATGCAGGAAGTGGAAGTGGTACAATAGGGACTCCATCAACGAAAACAATAGGATTAGTTCAGGGAAGTGCAGAACCTCTTATTGCTGACATCGGAAGTTGTTTTACCGGCGACGGTCTAACAGATGGTCATCCACTTACATATACATGGACAGTCAATGGTGATTATGCGGATCTGGATATAACAGCAGAAAAATCTATTCTAATTACATACACTATTCAAGCAGAATAATTCTTAACAAATCAAAAAGAATACAATACCCCTTTTTTATTCGGGTATTGTATTCTCTAAATTATCATTAACTCCAAAATTTTAATTTTATCATAATTAAAGAAATGATAAAGCGCTTAACCTTTTTAACTTGAGCTTAAATTAACCATGAAAAATATTCTTCTTCCAATATTTTGTTTTATCCTATTTCCATTAGTATCTAAGGCTTCAATTGAAGTTTTAGGTGCTTTGTCCAATATACATACTGGAAAACCAGGTGATTCTTATACAGAAATAATCAAGGTTCGAAACAACTCTGATATTGAACAAGAAGTGAAAATATATCAGACTGACTACAGTTTTAATTATCAAGGAAAATCATTTTATAATGAGCCAGGAAGTCAAATTCGATCAAATGCAAGGTGGATAGAATTCAACCCTAAAGTTACAATTTTGAAAGGTAAAGAAACCAGAAATATTCAATACAGTGTAATTATTCCTTCGACCGATATTTTAGTTGGAACCTATTGGAGTATGCTTATGATTGAAGGTGTGAATCAAATTAATCCCGAACATAAGAGAATGCTAAATATTCAACAGTCTTTTCGTTATGCCATTCAGATAGTAACTAATATTGGTAACACTGGATTAGGCATGCTTGAATTTCAACATCCAAATGTTGTCATTGAAGGTGATAAAACGTATTTTGATCTTGATTTGCTCAATACAGGCCAACGAATGATATCACCTGTTGTATCAATGGAGATTTTTGATGAGAAGACCGCAAAATCTGTGAAGGTGATAAGAAATTCCCAAAAGGTTATTTACCCAACAACTTCAAAAAAATTTAAGTTTCTTCTCGAGGGGATTCCTACTGGTAAAACCTATAAAGCCGTGATTGTGGCAGATGGTTCGGGGGATGATGTATTCGGGCTGGAATATACGATCGTTTTATAAATGATCAATGAATAATGGCCAATGGATAATGAATAATGATCAATGGTCAATGAATAATGGTTGAAAATTAATGTATCAATTAATAAAACAGATTTTGACTATCTCATTTTCGGGATTTTGATAATTCAAGCAAAACTGTCATTCATGCATATTCTGCAGATAACCTAATAAAATCAATTAATGTGGAGAGCTGTACCCATATTATTTTTACTGATGGTTTGCTCCATTGTCGCCGCTGCACAGCGGGACAGCCTGGAGTTGCAGCTCGTTAATAACGACAAAATTTCCCTCCCCCCAGGGGTGACCACCAACCTGGCTATTAGGCTGGTGAATCCGACAAAAGAGGATGAGCTGGTTTCCCTAAAAATACAGCTGCCCAAAGGATGGAAATGTTTTTCGGATTTAAAAGATATTTTGGCTCTTGGCGCCCAAACCACGATGAAAATTTTAAGTTTAAATATCCCAAATTACACCCTCGCAGGGGACTATTTTCTTGAAATAGAAGTAAAAGACAAATTCGGTAAAAAGTTAAATCAAATAAAATTGCCATTGACTATAGAGTCAAAATATGCTCTTAAAGTAGAACTTCTCCATGGACCTGAATATGTATTTGCTGGTGAAACGTTTTCAGTTCAGTTTATGGTACAAAACTTATCTAATAGTAAAGCTGATATAGTGGCAATATTAAATGGTGTCGGCGCCAATGAAGAACTTAGAATTACTTTAAAACCAGATTCTAATATATTGATTACCAAGAAAATAAATACTATAAATGGAATATTGAAGTCTGTTAAACAAAATATCATACTTACTGCTTCATTGGCAAATAAACCTGACATTAATAGTTCAAATTATTATTCATACTCTCTAATTCCAAATACGAATATTAAATTTGACGCCTACAATAGGTTTCCAGTACAGTATTCATCTTTTTTTATTTCTGATAATCCCAGAGGGATTCGCAATTCTGCCATAATTGCTGATATCGCAGGAAAGGGATTTCTCGACAATAAAAATACCAAGGCATTGAGTTTTCATTTGCTGGGACCAAACCGGCAAGGCCAACCACTTTATGGAATATATGACGAGTATTTTGTAAAATATGATTCTAAAAAAGCGGCATATTTAATTGGTGATAATATTTATAATCTTTCATATTTGACGGAATTTTCTCGTTATGCAAGAGGAGTCTCTGCCTCACACACATTTAAGCATTTTACAGTCGGTTCATTTATTACGTATCCTAGATTTTTTCCAAAGATTAAAAGGGAAAGTTCTGTTTATATCAGTTATTCATTACTAAATCAATTTTCGTTGAATTTAGGTTATTTAAATAAGTTGAATAATTATGATGAAATTAACCACTTAACAACTGTTAGCGGGAGTGGTATTCCAGTGAAATGGGCAAATTTAAAGTGGGAATATGCTTTTGGTTCGGTCGGGAGCGAATTTAGGCAAGCTTTTAATGCAGAGGTGAATATTAATTACCATTGGGTTCGGTTATTCTACAATTACACTTTTGCAGAAAAAGATTTTCCGGGTTATTTCAACGACACAAGAAATATAATTGCTAATGCAAATATATTTCTTTCTCGAAAGATAAACTTCGGAGCTAATTATATTCAAATACACCAGAACATGGCTTTGGATACCCTCTATGGTAGCGCCCCTTTTAGAAGGAACATTAATTTTATGTTCAATTTTTCAATTTTTAAAACCAGCTATTTTTCTGCTGGTTATTATATTCTACAGATTCAGGATCAGTTGCAACCTGTGCTTTTTAATTACAACCAAAATACAATAAGGCTTAACTTTAATAAACAAATTAAAAATTTTGGGCTAATATTTTTATGCGAATATGGGAAAACAGAGAATCTTTTATTGCCCGTTGAGAAAAGGCTTAATGACATGTATAACGGTCGCTTAACATTAAATTTCAAGGCCTCAAGAAAATTGAATCTAAGCAGTTATGTTAATTATAATGCAAGCAAAAGTTACAACATTAAGGAACATAATAATTGGATTTATGGTCTTTCCGCAAATGGATCTTTGAGTAAAAGAATCGGTCTGTCTTTCAATTATCAAAGTAGTTACGATATTGAGGAATCATATAATGATCGAAGTGTTTTAGATGGTCGTCTTATTTATTCCATCAACAAAAATAACAAGATTGAAGGTTTTAGCAGATATTACTTAAAGAAAAATGTAATGAATATAAAACAGCTTGCCTTTGGGGCTAAGTATGTACATATTTTTGAAGTTCCTATTAGGAAAAAGAAAAATATTGGAAAACTAACAGGAAATATAATAAACAAAGGTGTTAAGACTATAGCAGGCATCATCCTCTCCATCGGTTCTTCCCAGGCTGTAACTGACAAAAACGGCATCTATAGCTTCCCGATGCTCCCCGCAGGGAGCTATTATCTGATGATCGATTATTCGAAGGCGGGTATTTTCGCCGTACCTGAAACCCCAGGTCCTTACAAGATAGAAATACTTCCCGGGATCGAAAACCGGTTTGACATCGGGCTTACGCAGTGTGCAAAAATAACAGGCGAGGTATCCATCGTGAAAGAGGTTTCCGACGACGATAAATCCTACGCCGGAATCAGGGAGCACCTGGGAAAACTGCTGGTTGAAGCCAAAAACGGCAGCGAAGTGTACCGCAATTTTACCAAAGAGGATGGTCAGTTTGCGTTCGAGAGCCTGCGGCCGGGTCAGTGGAGCGTAAAGGTGTACCCGGCGGGGATACCCAAAGAGTATGAGCTGGTTACCGATCAGTTTAACGTTAACCTGACATCGGGACAGAGTGAACATATCGAGGTGAAGGTAAAAGAGGTTCGCCGAAAGATCAAATTCCAGACTTTTATCAACACCAATCCCCCATCGGAAAGTCAACCAACAAAAAACGGGAATTTATCGGGCAAAACAGGCTCAACCAATGCCGCTTCCAAGCCCAAACCGATCAGTAAATCGGTGGTTAAACAGCAGGGCAAACCCATTGTTTCGGATACCACGCGGATAAAGAAGCAGCCGATCGCGTTTACCGGTGCTGATCCGGCCGGTTCGTCCGGAGAAGTTGAGTACCGGATACAGCTGGGGGCCTACGAACAACCATTGGCTTCCACCAGGAAAATGGCTGAAAATTTAAAGATCACCGAACCAATAGCAGAGGCATTTTTCAAAGGGAAATATATCTATACCATTGGCTCGTATAAAACGCAACAGGAAGCGGTTAAAAAAAATAGGGAGATTCGGAAAGTTGCAGGGGCGATTGGTCCGTTTGTGGTCACTTTCAGAAACGGAAAGCGTACCGCAACAATTGAGCAACCTCAGCTGGCGGTGAAATAAGTTCTTAAAGAAATGTTCAGCCCGCTTCGGGGCTGGGGGTTGTGGGTGGTTCACTGTCCCCCGGTTTTACCGGGGGTTATGAATATTTAAGTCCTTCGGACTTGCGTTCATTGATAACCCTGACAAGGGTTTAATATTAAGGCCCTTCGGACTTGCGTTCATTGATAACCCTGCAAGGGTTTGATATTAAGGTCCTTCGGACTTGCGTTCATTAAAAACCCTGGCAAGGGTTTAATATTAATGACCCCCAATGTAATTGGGGGGTGTCAAGTAAATAAGAAAAGAACCCTGGAAGGGTGCAATTTCAATAACCGTGGGTGGTAACCCACGGAAAGAAGGAAAAACAACGGAGACAGCCCTGAAAGGGTTGAATTGGGAAATATAATTAATGTTCAGCCCGCTTCGGGGCTGGGGGTTGTGGGTGGTTCACTATCCTCCGGTTTCACCGGGGGTTATTGAGATTAAAGTCCTTCGGACTTGCGTTCATTGGAAACCCTGGCAAGATTTTAATATTAATGACCCCCAATGAAATTGGGGGGTGTGAAGTAAATAAGAACAGAACCCTGAAAGGGTTCAATATATTGATATTTAGATATATATAGAATTTTATCAATGTTATGGAAACGTTAAAGCAACTATTTAAGGCAATATCGGGATGCATCGTGCTGATGTTCATCCCTGTTGTCGCATTTACTCAAAACACCGTTTCCATTGCGGCAGGGCCGGCAGTAAACCTGACCTTTGTAAAACCTGACATCGCGGGCAACCCCCTGCTGGCAGTGACCGATGAGAGCAGATGGTTAAACTATAATACGACCATTGAACCCTCCATGCAAACCTATTCAATTAAGGTCAGGCTTGAGTCACCCCTCCCCGAAGGGCTTCAACTGGAAATCCACGCGGGCACCTATATGGGCAACGGGGGAGGTTCGCCCGATGCCCCAAACAACCGCGGCGCTAAATACGCCAATGTCTCCGGTGGAAATTATTCTGAAGGAGTTCCTGCAGAGAAAGTCGCCGTCACCCTTATTGACCAGGTATTAGTCTATGGCATTGGCGCATTTAATACAGGATCAGGCGCATATGTGGGACGTCAGCTCACTTACACGCTGAGTATTTCAGATTATTCAAAGGTCAGGGCGGCCTCCGCGGGTGTGAATGTCGTTTATACCATTACCCAACCCTAATATCCTCAGAACATGAATAAAATTTTGAAAGATATTAAAGTTTTTACCTTTGCAGCGCTTCTATTGCTGGGCTTTTGTCTGACATCGGGTGCTACAAACTATTATACCGGTGCAAGTGGCTCTCCCACTACACTTACCAACTGGTGGACCGGCACCAATGCCTCAGGGAGTCACCCTGCAAATTTCACCACCACTGGGGATGTCTTCACCATACAAAGTACACATACCCTTACAACAACAGCAAACAGCTCATGGACAGTAAAAGGAACAGTGATTACAGATACGGGGGGGAAACTTGCGGTGACCTCTACCGGCACGACCCTGAACCTTGGAGCTTTGACTATTAACAGCGGCGGTACGGCTACGATCAACCGGCCATTGACCGTCACTGGCGCAACATCCATCAGCGGGACGATCGGTTTTGGTTCGACAAGTTCGAAAACACGTGCAATGACCTTTTCCGGAGATGTTACACTCAACAGCAGTGCCGTCTGGAATGAACCGGCTTCGAGTAACGGTTCAATAAATACTTATTCTTTCGGCGGAAACTTCACAAATAATGCAACCTCTTTCAATGCCTTGGGGACAGGGGTACATACCTTCAGCGGAACTGCAAAAACCTTTAGTGGCGCCACAAATACCTCTATTTCAAGCGTTACCATCACAGGGACCCGCACAAATTCGGGGACATTTACTGTCAGGACAACGTTGGCTGGCACAGGGGCCTTAACCAATGGAAACGGGACTAACGGCACGCTCAACCTGGGGGGAACGATTTCATTAACCACCCTCACCGCAACGGCGGCCAATAACCAGGTTAATTATACGGGAGTTGCCCAGACCGCCAGGGTCACGACCTACGTGAATATTACTTTATCGGGTTCAGGGGCAAAGACATTCGCCACGACTCCCACCGTCAACGGGATACTTTCGATGGAAGGGACAGCAACGGCCGTTGTTACCTCAGGAGTGGTCACCTACGGTACAGGCGCCACACTTCAGTACAACACGGCAACAGCAAGAACGGCATCAACTGAGGAGTGGATCACCCCATTTGTGGGTTCGGGGGGGATCATCATTAAAAATACGGGGGCCATTACGACACCGGGTGCGGTCCAGATCGGGAGTAACACCAGCGTCCCTTTGAATATTTACAGCGGCGCCACCTTAACCCCTGGCGCCAACTCTTTAACATTCCATGGTGATTTTATCAATGCGGGTACCATTACCAGCGGTTCATTCGGGTTAACGATAGCCGGAACTGTGGCTACCCAATCTATCGCCGGGTATACAACCACAGGCACAACGGCATTGACAAAAACAGCGGGTACGGCAACGTTTCAGGGAAATGTCAGCGGCGGACCATTGACCATTACCGGTACGGGGGGAACCCTGAATCTGGGAACCGCCCTGACCCATACCTTTACGGGTGACGTAACCTTGACTGCCGGGACCTTAAACGGGGGTAGCAGCACAATCAGTGCAAATTCGGTAAGTACCACCGCATGGAATGGAACAGGATCTGTTTTCAGCGCCGGAACGGGAACGGTCAATTTTGGTGCGGCAGGTAACCAGACCCTCTCAGCAACAGCTACTACGTTCAATAATCTGACATTATCCAATTCCGGAATAAAAACCTTTTCGAATACGCCAACGGTGAATAAAGTGCTCTCAATGGAGGGGACTGCAACAATATTTGCCGCGCCCACCTATGGCAGTACTGCCACATTGCACTACAATACCGCTACTTCAAGAAGTGCGGGTGTGGAGTGGATCACCCCGTTTGTAGCTTCGGGAGGTGTGGTTATTGCTAATACCGGAACGATCACGATGCCTGGGGCCAGGGTATTTAATTCCACCGCCCCGCTAACGGTTAACAGCGGTTCCGCGATGTCCATGTCTACCTTTTTGCGCACCTTAAACGGAAATTTTGTGAATAACGGTGGAACGGCGGCTGGTACGACCGGGGGAGTTACAATAACCGGTACTACCACCCAAAGCATCGGGGCTTTTACCACCACGGGAACTGTTTTGATGAGCAAAACCGGGGGTGTGTCCACATTAACCGGAAATGTGAACGGGGCAGGTCTGACCATTAATGGTTCGGGTGGCACTTTAAACCTGGGGGCGGTGTTAACCCATACCTTTACGGGTGACATTACCCTTACTGCCGGGTCATTAAACGGCGGTAGCAGCATTCTGAATGAGAATAACATCAGTACAACTGCATGGAATGGTACCGGAAGTTTGTTTACACCGGCAAGCAGCACCATTAATTTTGGAGCAGCCGGCGCTCAGACCCTGGCAGCTTCAGGATTGTCATTCTTTAATCTTGCACTTTCCGGTTCAGGCACCAAAACATTCTCGTCAGCATTGGCAATGGGTAATAACATGGCTTTTAGCGGAACAGCGGTAGCAAATCTTGGATCGGTTGACCATAATTCGAAATCACTCTCTTTTAATGGAACCAATCAGGCTTCCGGAACATGGGGTGGGACCGCATCTCAGGCCGCCAATATTAACAATACCTGGTTTCTTTCGACAGCAACGGGCGCTTTGAATGTCAATTGTACTGCACCTGCAGCCCCAACAAGCGGAGGAAACCAAACCATTTGTGCCGGCGAGACCATCCCTGCGCTAACTGTAACCGTAGCCAGCGGCACTGCAGACTGGTATTCACAGGCAAGCGGGGGTACCCAGCTGGCTTCAAATTCTTTGACTTATACCCCTTCGGGTGCAGGCACTTTCTATGCAGAAACCGATAACGGAGGATGTTTAAGTCCAAACAGGGCCGCTGTCACCCTCACCGTGAATCCAGGTCCAACCCTGCTCTCCTTAACCGGAAGTTCAATTTGTACGAGCCCGGGGGGCAACGGAACGATTACTTCAACAACTTCCGTTAGTGGGGTGAATTATCAGTTGTATAATTCCGGCAATGTCGCCCAGGGAGCGGCAAAGCCTGGTAATGGTTCAGGGCTTAGCTGGACAGCGCTTCCGGTTGGTACGGGATATTATGTAAAAGGTACGAATACGGTAACTACCTGTACCTCTGTCAGCAGCACGGTTGACATATCGGCTTATCCCAATCCGGATCCCATTGCGCTGACAGGAAGTACGATATGTACCAGTCCGGGCACTGATGGGGTCATTTCTTCCGCAACTTCAGAAACCGGGGTGAACTACCAGCTGTATGACGATAGCAATTCCCCTGTTCAGGCAGCTCAATCCGGAACAGGAACCGGACTTGCATGGGTGAATCTTACTGCCGGAACGGGATATTATGTAAAAGGGACAAGTGCCGCCACCTCATGCGTTTCTTCGAACAGCAACGCTGTTGACATATCGACCACCCCTAATCCTGACGCGCTTGTGCTGTCAGGAAGTACAATTTGTGAAACGCCGGGTACCGATGGGACGATCACCTCTTCTACTTCGCAGTTAGATGTTGACTACCAGTTGTATGACATTAACGATCTTGAAGTCGGAACTCCGGTTCCGGGTACGGGATCGGGACTTACCTGGACAAATCTCACGGCGGCAAGCGGGTATTATGCAGTTGGAACCAATTCAATAACGTTATGTGATGCAGCTAACAGTAATACGGTAAGTGTTATCATTACTCCCAATCCCACGATCACCAGTTCTTCCACTGCCGCAGCCGTTTGTCTGAGTACCAGTTTGCAGTATACAACGCTTTCATACAGTGCAACAACCAGTTCACCAACCAACTACACCATAACCTGGAATAGCGCTGCACATACCGCAGGTTTGGTTGATGTTACAACAACCACCCTGCCGGTAAGTCCGATCACTTTCCCTGTAGCGGCAAATGTTGCAGGAGGCACCTACACCGGTACACTTACGGTCACCAATGCAGGCGGATGTGTGAGTCCGGGAAATTCATTTACCGTTAAGGTGAATACAGCCCCTGTGGCGCCAACAGGCAGCGCAACCCAGATTTTCTGTAGCGGCGCCACCGTCTCAAATTTGTCGGCTACAGGCTCCAACATCTCATGGTATTCCACACAAAGCGGGGGAACCGCTTTATCCAGTTCCATGGCTTTGGTGAACGGAACCCACTATTATGCCAGTCAGACGGGGAGTGGTTGTGAGAGCTCTTCAAGGCTGGATGTGACCGCCATTGTGGCAAGTACGGGTTCATGGATCGGGACAACCAGCACCAACTGGTTCACAACGACCAACTGGTGCGGGGGGGCATTACCCACCTCATCAACCAATGTAACGGTTGCTGCGGGTTTAACCAATTATCCATCCATCGGGACCACAGGTGCGGTGTGTAATAATATCACCATTGAATCGGGTGCTTCCCTGACCATCACCGGATCAAACACTTTAACCGTTTCGGGAAGCTGGACTAAAACCGGGACGTTTATTGCAAACAGCTCAACGGTCGTTTTCAATGGTTCAGGTACGGGCAGCATAGGGGCAAGTAATTTCAGCAACATCACATTCAGCGGGGCCGGGGCAAAAACGGCAACAGGGGCATTGACCATCGCCGGGAATGTGAGCATTACCAATAATTTTACGGCCGGTGCATTCACCCACACGGTTGCCGGAAACTGGACCAACAGCGGAACATTCACCGCTACAGGTTCAACGGTCGATTTTAATGGTTCGGGGGCAGGAACCATTGGCGCTGGTAATTTCAATAATGTTATCTTCAGCGGCGCCGGAACAAAAACGGCTGCAGGAATACTGGCCATTGCCGGTAATGTCTCCATCACCAATAATTTCACAGCCGGAGCATACACCCATACTGTCAGCGGCAACTGGACAAAGAGTGGAACGTTCACCGCTACGGGTTCAACGATCAATTTTAACGGTTCAGGCGCAGGGAATATAGGGGCAGGAAATTTTAACCATATCACTTTCAGCGGTGCAGGGACAAAAACCGCCACGGGAATATTGAATATTGTCGGGAATGTCACTATTTCGAATAATTTCAGCGCAGGCAGTTTTGCACACAGTGTTCAGGGCAACTGGTCGAACAACGGGAGCTTTACGCCAAATACGGGTACAATTACTTTAATCGGAGCCTCAGCGCAAGCTATTGCCGGAAGCAACTCAACTACATTCCATAACCTGACACAAAACGGAAATGGAGTGATTAATCTGGGAATTGAAACTACCATTACCGGGACTTTGACCTTAACCTTAGGTCTTTTAGATATTGCCGCTTATAACCTTACCATTACATCTTCAGGATCGGTAAGCGGAGGTAGTTCCACAAGCTATGTGAAAACGAGCGGTACAGGAAGATTAAAACAATCAGTTCCAGGTGTAGGTGGTTCAAAAGTCTATCCTGTCGGTAATTCTGCCTTTAATCCAATGACCGTTCAATATAACGATATTAATGCTTCAAAGAATTTCGGTATCAGGGTTGAGGATGGTCCAATAACTAATGCCAACAGTGCAACAACGGTAAACAGGAAGTGGTATTTAGCCTCAGATGCTGTCGGCACGTCCAATTTAACCTTAACGACTACTTATAATTCAGGAGAAGAAGGCACCGGATTTAGCAATTCATCCAGCCCTCAGATCGGTTACTTCGATGGTACATCGTGGGCCTATCGGGCTATCGACTCCGGTTCAGGATCAACAACATTTACTGCTTCAGGTTCGGCACCCGATTTTACCAACCCTTCCGGTTTTTTTGTTTTGGGAAGCGGCGACGCTTTTATCGCAAGTAAATTTGCTGTTACGAACCTTAGTCCCGTAAATCCCTCCTTAGGTCTCGCCAACACCAGCATTACGGTTCAATCGCAAAATAGTCAGGGTGTTCCTACCATGGTGGGCACTGCTACAGGTTTTATGTTATCCTGTACGAATACAACGATGTCCACTGCCCCAACGGGCGCCATTTACCAATATGCTTTTCAAACCACGGTTTCGTCGGTCATGTTTACCTCATCCACCTATAATACAGGGACTTCATCCTATAATCATAATGCAACCGTATCTGCCACGTCAACATCGGGAGAAAGTCTGACTGCAGGCACCAGCGCTGTTTTTGATGTTTACAATGGAGCAATTTATGAACCTGTGGCCTCTGAAAACTGGGATGCTACAAACGGATGGAAAAAAAGTACAGATGGAGGTTCGACCTGGACGAATCCGGCAACACTTCCCGCAGGCAATATTTTCGCCACTAACGATCTGATCCGGGTTCCGGCAGGTATTACCCTAACAGCCAATGTTACAGCCTCCTTCTATTCTTGTTTGGTCTACGGAACCCTGGATATTGCCAGCTCAGGAAATCTGACACTTAATCATTCATTATTAAATGATTATAATCTCCTTGTTCTAGGTACTTTAAAAAATTCGGGTGGTACCTTAATCAATAACAACACGGAATACCCAACAGAACTGATAGAAATACAGGGTGGTACCTACTGGCACAACAGGGATGGCGGAAGTATTCCTGCCTGTACCTGGTATTCACTTGGCGTGACCCCTTCAACCTGTAACATTACAGGGGTTACTTCCTCTGCCCTTACATCAGGATTAAACCAGACTTTTGAAAACTTTACATGGAATAATTCATCGCAAACGGTTACTCAGAATTTAAGCGCCGATATGACCGTTAACGGAACACTGACTCTGACGGCCGGAAAAATAACGACGGGGAGCAACCATGTAATCGTTGGTTTAAACGGCACAGCTTCCAATTCAGGAGCGGGTTATATCAACGGAATCCTTAGAAGGTATGTATCAAGCACCACAACAACGGGTGATTTCCCCGTTGGAGATGCAAATTATTATGCCCCTTTCTCAATTGCAGTTAATTCAGGTACACCTTCCGGAAACGGTTACCTGGATGTATCCACAACAGCTGCACAACCACCTTTGGCATCTGGTCTGAGCCAAACCAAATATATCAACCGCAAATGGACGATAGCCAACAATGGTGTTGCCGGTATTACCACCTACAGCCCGGGCTGCACTTTCGTCGATGCGGACAAGGTGGGAAGTCCAACAACAGGTTCCCTTAAATTACGCAAATTCACCATCTCCACCTGGTACACCACTAACGGCGCCGCTACAGGAAATACCATTACCGCCGCCGGATTATCAACGGCAGGCCTGACAGCCACATCAGATTTTTATGTTGGTGAAGACGACTGCACCTCAACCAACGCGGTATGGCTTGGCAGCACCAGTACCGATTGGAACACGGCAGGTAACTGGTGCAGCGGTTTGGCGCCCACTGCTGCTACCGATGTGACCATTCCCTCATCGCCGGTCAATCAACCTGTCATTGGATCTTCAGGTGGTAGCTGTAAAAATCTGACCATCGCCGGTGGTGCCACACTGACCATTTCAGGTTCCTATACGTTGGACGTGAAGGGAAACTGGTCGGATAGCGGCACCTTTACGGCAGGAGCAGGATCTGTTTCATTCACCGGATCTTCCGCTCAGACAATATCAGGTACTACGGTCTTTAACAATCTGACCATTAATAATACCGCAGGTGTTACAGCTGCAAATAACATCACGGTAAATGGCGTGATAACCCTGACCAGCGCTAACCCTGATGCTACACATGGGACCCTGGATATGGGAAGTTATACCCTCAGTACGCTTAATGCTTCGGCAGGTATAACGGGAACAGGCGATATCACCGGCGTGATCAAAGGACGCCATACGTTTACCCATAATACTTCCTATCAGTTTGGAAGTCAATATACCACCCTGAACTTTTTAAATACAGGGACTCAACCCGATGAGGTAAGTTGCAGGATCAGCATTGGCGCAGCGCCATCCTGGAAACCAGGAGCAGTGTTACGTTATTATAGTTTTGCACAAACAGGAACCGCCGGAACCGATCAGGTCACCTTAAACCTTAGTTATCTTACAACTGAATTAAACAGCAACGACGAAACAAAGCTCGTTTTATGGGATCACCACTTTATAGGAGGCAATACACATGAACATGGTAAATCAAATAACAGTGCTACAAATCACTGGGTCGGATTATCGGGACGAACGATTAGCTATGTGGCGCTAACAACCATTGACAATAAAGAGTGGTGTCTGACAAATTACAGTTCAACCAAAAACACCTGGTCAGGGGTAATTAACACCGACTGGAATAATGGAGGTAACTGGACGGCCGGTCATGCTCCTTTAACAACGGAAGATGTGATGATTCCGGACGTCTCTTCCGGATCAAACATAACTCCCCTCTTAACTTCAGATGTTGAAATTAAAACACTCGAAATCGCATCAGGCGCAACGGTTACAGCGGGTTCATGGGGTTTGACCATTAACGGGTATAACCAGGCTTGGCAGAATAACGGGACTTTTGATCCGGGTACAGGAATCGTAACCTTTACTCATGGTAATCTAAGTGAGATTGTAGCAGTATCAGGCGTCACCCAGTTCCACAATCTCATCATAACAGCAAATACCTTCGTCAAACCGGGTACTGGGGCTCTGATTAAGATTTCGGGCATGGTTAACGGCGACGCAAGCTCCATAGTTGATTTATCGTCGCTTAATAATACAGTGGAATATAATGGCGCCGACCAATATATTGTCAATCCGTCGACCACAGGTTTTGCCGAGAGAGGCTATTATAACCTGATTATCAGCGGAACAGGCGCCTACCTTGTTGACGATCTTGATATTTCGGGCGATTTTACCAGCAACGGAGCATTGAATGCCGGAACCGGAACGGTCTCTTTTATTGGTATAACACCTCAGACGATCAGCGGAACTACGGCTCCCCTTTTCAGCAACCTGACCATCAATAATTCAGCCGGAGTAACTGCTTCTTCAAATTTGACCGTAAACGGAACGCTTTATCTTGAAAGTGATAATCCTGCGTCGCTTGACCGGGGAACGCTTGCAATGGAGACAGGTAAAATCCTGAATCTGGGGGTCGATGCCACTACTACCGGTACTGGTGATGTTTCGGGAATCATCAAAAGGACAAACGCCTTTGTAACCAATACCTTCTATACCTTTGGCAATGTAAATCAGGGATTGACTTTCCCCGTGGTATCCGGACAGACTTTACCTACCAGTATAACCGTGAGGGTAAGCATCGGAAGAGATCCAAACTGGGGATCTGCACTGATAGGGGGAAAAACACCTCCGTCGGATGTAACCAAACGATTGTATGAATTTGAGCATACCGGAGGATCAGCCACAAAGACAATTTTCCGTATTAATTACAAAGACAATGAACTTGCAGATGGGGTCAACGAAAGTACACTATCGATATGGAGCTATTATATTCCTGGTACCGCAATTGCTGATGAGGGGTGGTCGAACTACGATGCGAATGCCAATTATATTACATTGTCTGAAATTAACCTTTCCAATATTCCGGAAGGAACGCTAGGTGATTTCCAGGTGGCCATTGCCCCAACTTCCTCTTCGTTTAAAACCTGGAACGGCAGTAACAGTACCGATTGGAATAATCCGTCCAACTGGACTCCCAACGGTGTTCCAACTACCAGTTTTGGGGTGATCATACCTGATGCCAATACCACCCCTTTTCAGCCGACATTACCGGTTTACGGGGCAGCCCAGGCAACTTGCCAGTATCTTATTATTGAAAATAACGGCGTCCTTAATTCAGGAGCAAGTGACAATGCAACCATTACCATTATTGATGGTGTTGTCGGAGATGCATGGGGATGTGAAACAGGCGGGACTTTTAATCCGGGTAATAGTACCGTTATTTTCGCCATCGGCGGAACAGATGCAGCCTCCATAAGCGGGAGTACCAACTTTTATAATGTTACGATTACAGGCGGAGCCGGAAGCAGGCTTAGACCAGGTAACGGTTGCTATATGGGGATTTCCGGATTGCTGGATATTACAGCAGGTTACCTTGGCGCAGCCACGAATGAAAATACCATTGAATTTAAGGGGAACAGCACACAGGTTATTCCAAATCCAAACGGAAGTACACCGGGTTATCACAACCTTATCCTGAGTGGTTCCGGAACTAAAACCCTCCCTGCAACACTGAATATTGTTGATGAATTTATCAATAATACAACAGCAACCAATAAAGTTGATGCAGCAACAAACAGCTCAACAGTTATTTTTAATGGCATCGTATACAGTCAGGTTATTGGCGGGACAACAGTCACTGCCTTCAACAACCTATCGCTCAATAATCTTTACGGGCTGACACTGGAAACGAATGCCAATGTTGCTGGTACGGTTACGTTCTCTTCCGGAGTAATCACCACTGGTGTAAACCAGTTAATTGTGGACAAGGCAGCTATTGTCAGCGGGGCAGGGGCAGGCAAATATGTAAACGGGAATTTGCAGAAGGGGATCGGTGCATCAACTACTTCCAAAACCTTTGAAATCGGGAATAGCACAGATTATTTGCCGTTAACGATCGACTTCTCAGGCACGGCAACCAATGGTGCAGGCTATATCACCTGCAGCACCACGGATGGCAAACATCCTGATTATAACTCCGCGGGTCTTAGTCAGGCAAAATACCTCAACAGGTACTGGACAGTGACAAATGGTGGCGTTACATTCGAAACCTATGATGCGACATTTACTTTTGTTCCGGGAGATTTGACCGGATCGGCAACTGTTTCAAACTTGATTATCAGTAAATACGATGGCGCATGGCATGCTGCAACTACCTTAAACCCAACATCAACGACCGTAAAAACAACAGGTAATACCTCCTTCAGTGATTTTATCGCGGGCGAGGCGTTATCCTATGCGACCGATTATTTCCGTTCGGCAACAACAGGAAACTGGAATTCCCCATCAACGTGGGAAAGTTCATCCGATAGCATCACCTGGAATCAGGCATCCCTGGCTCCGGATAACAGTGCCCATTCCATTACGATCTCAAGTGGCAATACGGTAACTGTTTCTGCTGCCGCAACTGCCAGTAACCTCTACATAAGTGGGACACTCACTTCGGGTAGCGCTATTGAATTAAGCATTAATGGTATATGGGAAAATGCCGGTACTTTTAATGCCGCTACAGGGACAATTACCTTTAACGGAACGACAACCATCTCCGGCACAACCACAAATTCGTTCAATAATCTAACCATATCAGGCACACTTACCGGCCCTTCGGACGGGACAATAAATGTGGCCGGGATCTGGAGTAACAGCGGTGAATTTACCCATAACTCCGGTACGGTTAACTTTAACGGCGCTTCGCCTCAGACGATAAGCGGTTTAAACAGCTTTAATAATTTAACCATAAATAATAGTGCAGGTGTCAGTGCCCTGGCAAATCAGACTGTTAATGGCGAACTTAAGTTAAGCAGCCTCAATCCCTCATCCACAAAAGGGGCGTTGTACATGGGTCATTCTCCCGACAGCGAGTATGTCCTTTACATGGGGGCCAATGCCACCACCACGGGTATAGGCGATGTCTCGGGATATATCAACCGTTCCTATTTTGAATTAGGCAAAGATTATACCTTTGGGAATCCGTTTACCCTGATGAACTTTACGGTGGGGCCATTGCCAGGATCGGTAACTCTTGAAGTCTATTTAACTTCCTCAAATCCGGTTTGGAAACCGGATGCCATTCACCGTTATTTTGACATTACCCGTACGGGTGGCACCTCCGCAACCAGGCTAAAATTCAGGGTTCATTACCTGGATAGCGAAC
Organism: Prolixibacteraceae bacterium; assembly: GCA_023251475.1. Lineage (GTDB taxonomy): Bacteria > Bacteroidota > Bacteroidia > Bacteroidales > Prolixibacteraceae > JAAFHB01. The sequence goes on along the minus strand of JAHEYS010000114.1, from coordinate 2,920 downwards.
TCAATGGCGCAAATGAGAATGATCTGGTTCTTTTTGATTATCATGTTGATGCCTCCTTAGCACACGAACATGGCCGGAGTGATTACAATACCAGCGATAACTGGGTGGGGTTTGCCAATGTTGGACTGGTGTTTTTAGGGACTGCTTCAGCTGATGACCATTTCTGGACTTTGGGCCCTAACCTTACCAATAATACGTGCACCTGGATTGGCGGAAGCCCGTCCGGACCTACCGACTGGGATTTACCGGGCAACTGGGAAGGGGGCGTTCCCGGCACTGATTCTCATACAATCATACCGGGTGGCGTAACATATTGGCCAGTTTTACCAGCTGGAGCTCTGCCGGATGGCACCTTGCCGAATGGAAGAATAGTAAACACACTGGAAATTTTGTTCGGAGGTGTCTTAAATTGCACTACCGGTACCCCAACACTCACACTGACAGGTTCAGACAATGCCTGGCAAAACTACGGGACCTTAAATGCCGGTTCCGGTACTGTTGTATTTACCAACGCAGCGGCGACGATGGCCGGTGAGACAAATTTCAACAATGTTACCGTAGACAATGGTTCAGTTTTAACTCCTGAAACTTATAATCAGATGAACATTTCAGGAGTGCTCTCTCTCTCATCAACAGGAATTTTAAATGCCGCTACCAATGTGAATACCATTAATTATAATAAAAATGGAGATCAGACGGTTATTGTCCCAAACGGTTCTCCTTCTGGCTATTCCAGTCTTACCCTCAGCGGTAGCGGAGTTAAAACGATGCCGGGAAGCGCACTTAATATCCATGTTGATTTTACTTTATCAGGATCTGTAACTACAACTCCTTTAACGACAGTTACAGTCTCAGGAACAACAACAATTAACGGTACCAGCAATTTAATTCTGGGTGGAGCTGACAGGTTATCCGATAGCGGGGCAATCACCATGAATGGTGGAATGTTCAGTACAGCCGGCTATACCGAAACAGTTGGCACAATCGATTTAACCGGTAATTCAACGATTGCTCTTGGCTCCGGAGCTCATACACTTACTTTTGCGGCCAGTAACGCAATAAGCTGGACGGCCGGCAAAGTTGTGACGGTTACCGGTTGGACAGGAAATTGGGATGGCACATCGGGAACGGCGGGAAAAATAGTTGCAGGCAATTCAAATACTGGTCTCACTTCCGGTCAGTTAGCCCAGATCAGGTTTCTGAATGGATTAGTTTATTACTCTTCAACTATACTTGATAATGGCGAGGTGGTTCCAAATGGTGTTGCCAGTAACTATACGTGGATCGGAGGCTCAGATACCGACTGGACCAATGCGGACAACTGGAGTTCTGATAATGGAGGAGCCCCCCCTTCGGATGCAGTCGTGGTTATATCAACAGGAACTTTTCAGCCCCGGGTGACAGGTGTCATAAATTGCTTTAATCTCACCCTTAATTCCGGCACCATTTTAACCATTACTGCTACAGGAGTGCTCAACGTTAGCAATGTATTGACCAATAGCGCCGGCATAACGGGTCTGGTGCTGGAGTCTGGCTCTGACATTGCCGGAAACACCGGGGTTCTGATCAACAATACTCCGGGTGTTGCTGCGACTGTTCAGCGCTGGATGACCGGCGATCTCTGGCACTTGATCTCACCCGCCGCGACAGGCGGGGAGACGATTGCCAGTTTTGTCGGCGCCTCCCAAAATGGCAATTTAGTTGCAAGAAATTCCGCTAATTACGGACTGGCATCCTATCTGGTAAACAACGACAACTGGGATTATTATAAGGTATCCGGATCAAATACTTCAGGCTATTTCAGTGATCCCGGAAAGGGTTATCAGATCCTGCGTTCAACGGGGGCAGGAACCGGGCGAGGCAGGGTGAAAACAACCGATGACGGGATCGTCAGTTTTAAAGGGACGCTTGCGGCAGCTGACCAAAGCATCGCCCTTGATAAAATGGGGAACAGGTGGAACCTCCTTGGAAACCCATACCCCTGCGCCCTGAAAATTGCAGATTTTCTCGAAGCAAATGCTGACCTCATTGATCCAAGCTATCTCTTTATTTATGTCTCAGCGATCGCCGATACGACAACATATAGTTATATTCCAAATACAACCGATCTTAAGCTTTCATCTGGCGAGGCGTTCTTTGTAAAGGCAAGAGATGGCAGTACATTACCGGTGAATTTTACTACCGCCATGAAAAGTGCGACATCCGATAATTTTAAAGCTGCCCTGATCGATTACCCGGCTGTTACCTTAACAGCTGAGACCGGTGAAGACAAAATGAGCACTTTGGTTAAATATATGGAAGGGATGACCAAAGGGCTGGACCCGGGTTGGGATGCCGGAATGTTCAACGGCGCCCCCTCATCGTTTACTCTTTTTACGCGTCTGCTGACCGACAACGGAGTCGATTTTGCGATCCAGTGCCTGCCTGAAAACAATTACGATAAGTTGATTATACCTGTTGGCCTGGTCGCATCAAAAGGATCCAAAGTCACCTTTAAGGCTTCGGCCACCAACCTCCCTCCCGGGTACAAGGTTTATCTCGAAGATCAACGCAATAACACCTTTCACCTGCTGGATGATGCGGGTGGTGAATATGCTGTTATACTGGGTGCAGACATTCGGGGAACCGGCAGGTTTTACCTCCATACCTCCCAAATTGCCCCCACAGAACCAACCGATTTATCCCGGCATTTTAAAATTATTCCTTTCCCTGACCAACAATCAATAAGGATTTTGGGAGAGGCAGATCTGCCGGCAAGGGCTTCAGTTTATGATATGTCCGGAAGACTGATCACAGCCCGGATGCTGACCGGTTTAACCGAAAATGAGATTCCGCTGGTCAACGCAAACAATGGGGTCTATGTGATAAAAATTGAGTCAGCCACCACGCCGCAGACACAAAAATTCCTCTGGATTAAAAA
>JAHEYS010000366.1 GCA_023251475.1 Prolixibacteraceae bacterium | reverse complement strand
TGATCTGTTCGAAATCGGAATTGTCATTTTTCGTATTGGACTGCAGAAAGAGAATTTTATACACCGTTTTTGACGCATTTATTTACTTCCGTTAACGTACAAGTGTGTTTTAAAACAATTCTATTCTTATCTTTACGCCCTTGAAAATATCATGCTAAAACCAACCTTAACAAACATTAACAGATTGAAGTAGAATTATATAAACATTTTATTGACCGATTGTAAAGTATTAATAGGATTATTATGAATAAAAAAAGAGTGTCAATTATTAGTGCCGTGTTAATTACTCTGGTTATAATTACAATTTTCATCATGGGCAAAAAACCTGGTGAAGAGGAGATTACATGCAAAGTTAAGAAGGGATTGGTTGAGGTTAAGGTTCATACCTCGGGTCAGCTGGAATCGGAAAATTCAGAAAATATTGTTTTGCCGGCAGTACTGTCGGGTCAGAATGTGCGGATATATGACATCAAGATTACGGATCTGGTTGAAGAGGGTACTGTAGTGGACTCCGGTCAATACATTGCAACACTTGATCATAAAGTGATTGAGGAGGTATTGACCGCTGCCCGTCTTGAACTGGAAACTGCCGGTGCAATTATTGAAGATGCCAAACTGGATTCAAATCTTAGTCTGAGCAATTATCGCGACCTGATTGTCAATTCCAGATCGGATGTCGAGGAGCGTAAAATTGTTCTGGCAGAATCGGTGTACGAATCACCATCTGTAATTAAGAAAGCAGAAATGGATGTGAGCAAAGCAGAAAGAAAACTTGACCAGGATATCAAGGGTCTTGAAATGAGGCAACGGCAGCTCGCCTCACAGATGGAAAGGAGAAATATCGATTACCGGCTCAAGGAACGGCGGGTAGAGGATCTGCTTAAATTATATGATGCATTGATTATCAAGGCACCCAAGCCGGGTATGGTTATATATGCAAAAGACAGGTATGGGATAAAAATTCAGATTGGATCGGTTCTGACCCCCTGGAGTCCCATTATTGCCACACTTCCCGATATGACAAAAATGATATCCGAAACTTATATTAATGAGATTGATATTGCGAGGATAAAAATTGGTCAGAAGGTAACCCTGAGTATTGATGCATTTCCCGACAAAGAGTTAAAAGGTGAAGTCATTTCGGTGGCCAACATCGGGCAGCCAATGCCGAAGAGTGATTCAAAAGTTTTCCAGGTAAATATCAGGATTTTTGGGAGTGATCCCGATTTAAAGCCTGCTATGACTACAGGGAATATTATTCAGACCGGTGTGTTTGCCGATAAGATCTATGTCCCCTCAGAAGCGGTCTTTGAAACCGATTCGACAAAATTTGTCTACCTGAAAAAAAAGAATGTAGTACGGCAAATTGTGGATCTCGGAGAAGAGAATGAAGACTTTATAATTGTAAACAAGGGCATTTCTGAAGGAGAGGTCTTACTGTTGAACGAACCTGAAAAGCTCGATGATATTCAGACCGTCGGCTGGGAGATTTATGACGAACAGGTTCGCAGACAACAGGAAAAAAAAGCAAAAAATGAAAATAAGAGCATATTATAACCGTTATTCCTACAATGTATTAATTGCAGTCGAGGCAATTTTTGCGAATAAGGTTAAATCTCTTCTAACCGCTTTAGGGATTATCTTTGGTGTTGCTGCGGTGATCAGTATGCTGGCCATTGGCAACGGTGCAGAGCAGGAGATTCTCGAACAGATAAAGATGGTTGGTGTGAATAACATTATCATCACACCTATATTACAGAACGACCAGGCCAGTTCGAATGATCAAAAGGGTGGCGGTTCTGCCGATGGCAACCAACTTGCGGGAAGCAAGAAGAAATTCTCAAAAGGGCTCACCCTGCTGGATGCAGAATCGATTAAGGCAATTATCCCCACAGTTCAGGATGTTTGCCCTATTATCACCTTCAATTACACAGCCATACTGCATGATATCAGCAGTCCTGTGAAACTTGACGGGACCGACAATACCTATTTCAACCTTTTTGATATTAAACTGGAGAGCGGCACCTTATTTCATCAGCAACATACCAAGGAAGGTTATCCCGTTTGTATTATCGGTAACAACATCAAAAACGTATTTTTCAATCAGGAAGAGCCTGTTGGAAAATATATCAAATGCGGTCAGATCTGGCTGCAGGTAATCGGTGTTATCGAAAAAAGATCTTTTGTAGGAACCGGAAGCGGAACAATGGCGATCAGCAGTACCGACAACAGCATTATCATTCCTGTAAAAACAATGTTACTCAGGTTCAGGAACAGGTCCCTGATCAGGGGTGATCAGGTAAAACAGGCTGCGCTGGCTGCCCTTTCCAGAGAAAACTCCGCTTCTAAAACGGATGATATCAATCAGCTGGATAAAATTATTGTCAGGGTAAAAGAGACCCTTCAGCTTCCCTCAACAGCAAAAGTTGCAGGAAATATGTTGATGAGAAAACATAACGGCATAAGGGACTTTGATGTGAGTATCCCTGAACTCTTATTGAAACAACAGCAGAAGACTAAAAACATCTTTAATATTGTTCTGGGGGCAATAGCAGGTATCTCATTGATTGTGGGGGGAATCGGAATCATGAATATTATGCTGGCTTCGGTGATGGAACGTATCCGTGAGATAGGGACACGACAGGCAATCGGAGCATCACGCAAAGACATTGTTTTCCAGTTTTTATCTGAGTCTACCCTGATCAGCGTTGCCGGTGGTCTGATTGGAATTATCCTGGGGGTGGCATTGTCGAAAATCATACAAACCATGTTCGATATAAAAACCATTATCTCAATATTTTCAATATTTGTCTCTTTTGGAGTTTCGGTATTTATCGGCATTACCTTCGGCTACCTGCCCGCAAAAAAGGCAGCAGAAAAAGATCCTGTAGAATCATTAAGACAGTAAAATTCAACTATGATACGCATTTTAATATTTATCACGTTCACCACCTTTTTTAAAGTTTGTACCGCCCAGGAGCATTTAATGAAACTGACCCTTCCCGAAGTGATTGATCTTGCTTCCCGTCAGTCAATTGATGCCTTTAAAGAACAAAACATGTATCTTGCAAGCTATTGGGAGTTTAAGTATTACAGGGCTGACAAACTCCCCATCCTGTCGATCGGTGCTTCGCCTTTTTCCTTTAATAATTCCATCAGGCAGGATTACATTCCACAGGATCAGACCTGGTCATATAGTCAGCAAAAAAACCTCACCTCCAGTGCATCTTTGAAATTAAATCAGAATGTAGGATTAACCGGTGGAAGTTTTACAGTAAGTTCAGACCTGGGAATGTCGAAAAACTTTTTGGGCGATCAGTCCACATTATTTTCAGCCAACCAGATCAGTCTGGGATATCGTCAAAAATTAAATGGCTACAATGCGCTCAGGTGGAAATCAAAAATCGAGCCGCTCAAGTTTGAAACTGCCAAGAAAAATTTCATTCAGGGGAGAGAAGATATTGCGGTAAAAGCGACCAATAAGTTTTTCGTACTGGTGGATGCTCAGATTGAGATTAACATTTCCAAAACCAATCTTGCCAATGCCGACACCTTGTACCAGATAGGAAAGGGACGCTACCAGGTGGGGACGGTGACACAGGATGAGCTGCTAAATTTCGAACTTAACCTAATGAATGCCCGGCTTGCCCTGACCAAGGCGAATCAGGGACTAATAAGGGCCCGTTCAGACCTAAATTCTTTCCTGGGGCTTGATAATGGTGCGGTAGTTGAATGCATTATGCCAACATCAACCTCATCCGCATTACAAATCAATGTTGACAAGGCGGTACAAAAATCGATGAATAATAATCCCAGTATTCTGCTTCAGAATCAGCGGCTAATGGAACAGGATAATATTGTCAAAATGACCAGGGCGGCCAATGGATTAAGTGCAGATGTCAGTGCATCAGCGGGTTTAAATCAAAAAGCATTGCTCGTGCCTGATGCCTACAAAAATCCGAATCAGTTCCAGAATATTGCTTTAATCGGGTTGTCGGTTCCGATTGTCGATTGGGGTAAAAGAAAGGGTCAGCTGCTCATGGCCAAATCGAACCGTGAGGTTGTTGTCAGCAGTGTAAAACAGGAACGGATTGATTTTGAACAGTCGGTACTAATGAGCGTTATGGAATTCAATCTCCAGTCCGAGCAGGTGGTGAACTCTGCAAGGGCCGATACCATTGCTCAGATGGGTTTTGATGTAACGATGCGCCGTTTTAAAATCGGCAAACTTGATGTAACCAAGCTTAACCTTGCCCGAAACGATCTTGAAAATGCCAAACGGGCTTATATCAGTTCACTTCGTAAATATTGGGTCTCCTATTATCAGATCCGGCAACTTACGCTGTTTGATTTTGAAAAGGAGAGTGATCTGACTGTTGATTTTGATAAAGTATTGAACCAATGATTCGTCTGATGATTAAACAACATAAATACAGGATTCTTATAGCCATAGGAATTTTGGCCCTGATTATCGCAGGAGTTATTTATGGCGGAGTAAAACGTAGTTCGAACATCTACAAGGTCAAAAGGGACAATTTCGAAGCGATGATCTCCTGCAAGGGTGAGATCCAGAGTGAAAAGGCACAACTGATTACAATACCGGATATTTTCGGAGACAGAACTCTTGAAATCTATGATACACAGATCAAGGATCTGATCCCTGAAGGGTCAATCCTCAAAAAAGGAGATTTTGTCGGATTGCTCGATCAGGGTAAAATCAAGCAATTGAAAGAGAACAATGTAGAGGTGATAAAAAAGCTTGTTTTTAATATCAATGATGCAAAAATTGATAGCGCTGTTGATCTGGTTGCATTAAGGGATGGCATCAGTCAGTTTATTTTTGACCTGAAGTTAAAAAAATTGGAACTTGAGGAATCGGTTTATGAATCCCCTGCATACCAGCGGAAAACACAGATGGTTTACGAACGGGCGCTCAGACAGCTCCAGGAGAAAAAAAGGGCCTATGTACTGACTCAAAAGGCACTAAGAATTCATGTGTCGCGTGATGAAAAATTACTGACCCAGCTACAGGAAAAGGACAAAAAATACCAGATTGCCTTTGATGCTGCCCGTATTACTGCACCCAATGACGGTATGTTGATCTATGGACGAACTTTTGGCCGGGGTGGAAGTCGCAAACTTTCGATCAACTCCTGGGTCAGTATGCAGAATCCCGTGATTGCCACCTTACCCGATTTGTCGGTTCTGGTTTCTGAAACTTTCGTTGAAGAGATTTACATTTCAAAAATTAAAATTGGAGATAGTGCCAGGGTCTATATTGATGCGATGAAGAATCTTCAGAAAGTCGGGATTATCTCAAATATTTCAAATGTCGGCCAGGAGATGTCAGGTTTTGATTCGAAGGTCTTTAAGGTGAATATCAGGATTGCCAGCGATCACAACAGGATAAAACCGGCGATGACAACAAACAATGAAATAATTATTGCAAAGGAGGAAAATGTGGTGGTTATCCCGCGCATTGCCCTTTTCAGCGAAGATGGTAAGCAGTTTGTTTACGTCAGGGAGTACGGTAAAGAGATCATCAGGACGGTCGAATGCGGGAACCAGAGTGATAAGTTTGTGGTGATCAAAAGCGGTCTGAAGGAGGGCGACAGGATACTGCTGAGTAAACCCGAAAGCGGGAATTCCTAAATCAACACATTCGTTTTATTCCTCGTCATTTTCAGGATCATTTTTGTAAGTTTGTATTTGTAAAAAATAAAGGATGGAAAAATTAATCAGGCTCCGGGAAATTGTTAAAAACTACCAGGTGGGAACACAGGCGGTTTTGGCATTGCGCTCGGTAACGCTCGATATCTTCAAGGGTGAGTACGTAGCGATCATGGGGGCCTCCGGGTCCGGAAAATCGACACTGATGAATATTATTGGGTGCCTTGATACCCCAACATCAGGCAGCTATACCCTCAACGAAAAGGATGTCAGCAAACTGGATGATGACCGGCTGGCCGAAATAAGAAATACTGAGATTGGATTTGTATTTCAGACATTTAACCTGCTTCCCAGGTATACAGCACTCGAAAATGTGATGCTCCCGTTAATCTATG
>JAHEYS010000113.1:1579-20707 GCA_023251475.1 Prolixibacteraceae bacterium | reverse complement strand
CAGCCGGTTACTTTTTGCATCCAGTAAATTTAACCTTTCAATCCCCAGAGAGGATCCTTTTTGTTCGCGAAATGCCACAACTGAGTTAATCCGGTAATCCATTTTCTCTTTAGGCCAGGTCATATAATGGGGCACGTTGCCGTAATGAGGGGCTTTATACCCTGATCGCGGATCCGGAACCGGCAGCTTTCCTGAAAATTTTTGCGGTCCTTTCAGATTTAATTCCGACTGAACAAACCATCGTGAATTCAATTCAGGTGGAATCCATGCTCCTCCCATATCCCAACCTCCTCCGCCGAAATTAACGCCGACTTCCAATCCGAGTCGGGCTGACTCGTCGAGGGCATACCTGAAAAGCTCCATCCATTGCGGAGATAAAAAGACCGGACCTCTGGGCATTTCTGCAACACCGTAGTCGTTGCCTGAACAAACCAAAACAACGCCTCCCATCCCCTTTTTCTTAAATTCCTCAAGATCACGTGTGATTCCCGGTTTATCAACCAGGCTGTTAAACCACCACCAGAAGCAACTTGGTTTTGCAGAATCTGGAGGATTATCAAAAAGTTGTTCAACTTTTATTCCACGTTTAAGCTGGCTTTTGGCTGAGTATTTTTCATTCCCAGGTGCTACCGCAGTTTGACCATTGGCAGGTGGCTGCATAAAAAGGGTGAAAAGCGATACGGTGACGGCGAAAAATATTTTTTCCATGTGTCCTTTTAGGCTTAAGCCCTTGACTAGTCATCCTTCGGGCTGGGTTAATATACTGTAATTCAACCATCAGCCGATGAAGGAATCATAACTTACATTAAACATTATTCTTGCAAAATCTGCGATCTAAATTATAAGCTGCCTCAGGATAAAACAGAGGCAGCTTACTTATAATTAATTGTTTAAGCATTTATCACATCCATAAATGGCGTATTTTCTTATGGATGTATTGGTTTTATTAAAGGCTAATATTGTTACCGTAGGACCAACCTTCACGCACCGGTTCTTTAATATGGGCATCCAATTCCGGACGACCGGTAGCCTTCATGTTTTTGGCATCGTAATTGATTGTTCCTCCGAATCTTTGTGCCAGAATACCAACCTGAATCATTTCCGTTAAGCTCGCTGAATAATCGAAATTAGACCCTGGCAGCGTATGATTCTTTATTGCGGCAATCCACTCCTGAACAGGTTGTTCCTCACCAACCCTTGGAATGGTTTGTGCAGGGGCATTTTTCAGGAACTCCTTCATCTCCTCCTCCGGAACAAGTAATCTTGCATCGTTGGGCCTTCCGCCGGTGATGAGCGTTTTTTTATCACCAATAATCATCATCCCGTTATTTGGTATTTTATCAACTTTCCATTCAGGTCTGATGGCAGGTTGTTCAATACCTTCATACCATTTCATCGTGACCGGGGCTTTATTTCCGCGTGCGCCAAAATGCCAGGTCACCACCGATTCTTCAGACACAAAACTATGATCGGGCATTGGGTTTGGAATTGTTGCTTCAACGGTGTGAGGCATTCCAAGGTTCAATGCCCAGAATGGGGCATCCAGTGTATGACAAGCCCAATCGCCTAACTTACCGTCACCCAGGTCATAAAATCCCCGCCAGGTTCTGGGCGCATAAATATTATTGAAAGGGCGTGCTGCTGCCGGACCCTGCCACAAATCCCAATCGAGCTCCTTTGGAACTTCTTCTGCCTGAGGAGGGAAGGTTGCAGGACTTTTAAAATAACCATCTTTTACAAAATCAATTTTTCCCTGCCAAGCAATAACCTCTTTTACCTCTCCGAGCACCCCAGCTTCGTACCATTCTTTCACTAACCTTATTCCATTGGTGGTATGTCCCTGGTTTCCCATCTGTGAAACAACCTTGTAATGTTTAGCAGCAGCTTTGAGCATGCGCAACTGCCAGATATTGTGTGCCAATGGTTTCTCAACAAAAACATGCTTACCAAGTTCCATCGCTGCCATCGCTGCCGGGAAGTGAGTGTGATCAGGTGTTGCAATGATCACTGCATCAATATCCTTTGCCATCTCATCGAACATTTTTCGAAAATCCTTATATCTTTTTGCGTTGGGTACTGCTGCATAACCTTTTGCCGCCTGCCGGTCATCCACATCGCACATGGCAACAATGCTCTCTTTGGGAACCTGGGTCCAGCTTGCCTGACCTCTGCCGCCTACGCCAATGACGGCGAAATTCAGTCTGTTATTTGGCGAACATTTTATTAAATTGGGGATAATTAATGCCCCCGCAGCAGCCGCAGTGGCTGTTTTCATAAACGATCTTCGTGATAAATTTTCCATTTTAAATTTTGGTGTAAATTATTGATATAAATTATTATTGTAATTGTCTGTTGGTCAGAAGTCCAATGCAGCGTCCCTTATTGCCGACGGCGCAGTAGTAAAGATAGAAAGTGTTGGTTGATTTACGGTAGACCAACGAGATTTTGTGTGCGAATACCTTATCCAGACCACCCGGATGACCACCTGCTTTGTAGAGTGGCTCGGGATGGGAGGTCCAATGCTCCAGATCGCGGGAAAATGCCACCATAATATGAGCGCCACCGTTGCCAACCCCAAAATAGAACATCACCCAGTGATCACCATCCCGGAAGACTTTTGGATCGGAAGCAAAGTCTGCATCATATCCGCCCGGACGGTTTTGGACCACCGGATTTCCTGAATAACGTTTCCAGTTGAGTAAATCACCTGAAAACGCCAATCCGGTTTGTTCCTTGTTCCCATTTGCTGCATTATAAAAATCGTAGAATTTACCTTTGTATTCGACCAGCCAGGGTTGGTAAATACAATCCTTTTCCCAGGCTCCGCAATCAGGATCCTGAACTGCCATGATCGGTTTGTTTTGTGCCCCTTGCCATAAGATTCCATCATTGCTGGCCGCTACACCCTCATAACCAGGGCGTAATTCGTAGCCTCCCTGCCTGGGATAACACCCATAAAGGGACCAGAACTTCCCTTCCCGCTTCTTCAGCAGACGCGGCGCTTTGATGTCGTACGATTTGTAAAGATTGGCGCCAATAACGCAGCCGCCGTAATCGAAACTGCCCTCATTGCCAAAGCCCATCGCCAGCCGGGGATTTTTCCAGTTGATAAGGTCAGAACTTTCAGCAACAAAACTGTTATACCCCTTTCCGTTTGACCCAATAAAGCTCAGGAACCATTTCCCCTTTTGTCCGGGAATCTGGTAAACGGTGGGGCAATCGAAGTTGTGAAATTTCTCGTAGCCAGAGATTTTAAGATCTGACGGGATGACCGGGTCAGAATAGTAATGCCATCCGCGATAGGGGGCCGACCATAGATCCAGTGTGGCCTGGTCTATCTTCGCAGATATATCTGAATCTTTTTTGTTGTTTTCCTGAAGATCAGCATGCGGATTTTTTGCCTGGATGAATATTGAAAACATTACCAGGCTAATGATTAATCCAATAAATCGATTCATTTGAAATAGTTATCAAATTTAATTTTTATTAACGGTAAATTCCTGGCATTCATGTGAAAATAATTTGTTTTTAATCGGCCACATAGCTTGCCCCGATCCATCGGGCGAACCCTCATTCCGCCGGCTGGCGGATCATCTTCATTGGTGGGCAACTGCCAATAGAGTTTCATTCTTCCTTGCTGTATTTGGGCATATGTTTTAAAGCGTCCATTTCTGTCTCCTGACCTTTATCTCCGCAATAAACCATCCACTCTTTTAATGCTTTATCCATCCTTTCAATGACCTTTTTACTTTCGGGACGATCAGCCAGATTGTTTAGGCAATACAGGTCTTCTCCCAGATCGTAAAGTTCCACAGGAGGCCTGTGCTGATATCTCCGTGTAATCTCCTTCGCTTTAGTATCTGTCTCAGACTGTTTCAGCCAACTGATAAACAATGGGCTGTTGGTTGCCATATTTTTGAAAGTCATTTCAGGGGTTAGGTTGACAATATAACGATATTTATTATCAGCAACCGACCGGATACCAAAATATTCGCTCCCTTTAATTATTCCTCTTGTGGTTTGGAGGGAGAAGGTGTACTTTTTCCCCTCATTTGTCTTTTGTAAAAGTAGAGGAAGAATGCTCTGACCATCCATTTTGCAAACTGGATTTACTCCGGCGATGTCGACAAATGTAGGTGTAATATCGCAGTATTCAACGATTGCATCCGATACTATACCAGGTTTTATTTTCCCCGGCCAGCGAACCATAAATGCCGAATGGACACCTACATCATAACAGGTCCATTTGGAAAAAGGGAGACTGTTTCCCTGTTCACTTAAATAGACTACAACGGTATTATCTCTCTGTTTGTGTTCGTCGATCCGGCTGAGCAATTTCCCGAATTCGCTGTCCATATAACTGACCTCTGCCAGGTATTTGCAAAACTCTTTTCGGGTCTCTTTGGTGTCGACATAAATAGGTGGCAAAGTGATTTTTTGAGGATCGAACATCGAGGGATTCCCTTTATTCCAGGGAGTATGAGGCTGAACTGATGTGACAAACAAACAGAATGGGGTGTTTGACCTGTTGCATGAAGTAATAAAAGTATCGATAGCTGCGAAATTCAGTTCACTTTCTTTGGTGATTGGTACATACTCGAACGGGAAAACCGACTGGGGCTGAATATGCGATTTGCCAATCAGGGCGATACGATAACCGGCAGGTTTCAGGTGGTGCACAATGCTTTTCGTCCCTTCACCGGCCATTGTATGATTGGGATAGGCGCCTGTTTTCACCGGCCAGATGCCTGTAAAAAGATTGTGTCGGGTAGGTGAACACATGGGAGCTGCCTGGTAACCCCTGGTAAAACGAATCGATTCTGTGGCAAACTGGTCAATATGGGGTGTTTTTGAGTCCCTGCTCCCATAGATGCCAATATCGTTATAGGAGCAGTCGTCAGCCAGGAACAATACCAGGTTGGGTCTGGGAGGTGCGCTCACAGCAGTGAACGAGGCCATCGCTCCTGCGATTGTTAAAATTGTGGATTTGTTCATGGGTTTATTTATGAGCTTGGTAATTTGAAAGTATCATACAAAATCCGCCACCCGGAGCCATCTGTGCTTTAATAATGGTTTTCCTGACACCTGAGAAGGTTGAGATCTTATAGCTCTCTTTATTTTTTATGTAATCTGAATTAGCTGAATCATTGAATGTTGTGATGTGATATCTCCCTTCTCCCAGAAATTCCAATGGAATTTGTATCGTTCTGGGTTGCTCATTGGTATTACCAGCAACAAACCATTTTTTTCCGGTTCGGCGGGCAACAATGAGGTATTCGCCAGGCGATCCCGACAAGAGGCGGATTTCGTCCCAGGTATCAGGCATCTGCCTGATAAAATCGAAGAGGTCGCTTTTTTTATTGTATTCATCCCCATTGTCGGGAAGGACCAGTAAGGGTGTATAATTGATAAAGCAACGGGCATTTTCCCCTACGACGGTACTGTTTAGCCCTTTCTTATCTACCTTGGTCCTGTATTTCAACCCATTCAGATCATAATATCCATTGGTCATATCCAGGGGACCAGACAATCCGTTAATAAAAGGGACGGTAACAGCCTTGTAAGGACCGAATGATCTCCGGCTGTCCTGCTGTCCGTGACAATACTCTTTGGCCATCAGATTGGGCCAGGTCCGCTCTTCCCCACCCGGATGCACGGGATTATCATGAAATGTAACCAGCATATGGTATTTTGCGCAAAGCCGGGTGATGCTTCTTGTTGTGTCAACAAAAGCTTTCCGGTCGCTCATCTCACTTCCCAGAAACCCATATTTTATCCCTTTTGCACCCCATTGCTGATAGATTTTCAGTACCTCCTCAAGACTCCATTTATTTTGGTTGCCGATACGGTGACGATCGAGATAGAGTAAGATATCCACCTTCTTTTTGTTGGCATACCTGATTATTTCAGGCATATCCAAATCTTTACGCGGAAACTGCGGCCCGTTTTCACTGTACCAGTCTGCATCGAACAACACATAACGAACAGCGTTGGCTGATGCAAAATCAATTAACCGGTGATAGGAGGCTTCATTAATACCGTACACGAAACCGTTGATCGTGTCACCGTGATTACGCCAGTCCCACATCGATTTACCTGGCTTAATCCATGAAGGGTCTTCAATCTTACAGGGTTCATTCAGGTTTACCAGTATATTTGACGCGATAAGATCACCCGCCGTAGCCCCTAACTGGATCACGCGCCATGGTGTTTTCATAGGGAGATTGCATTCAGATTTCCCTATATCCACAGACATTGTCGACTTACCCTCATTATTCACCAAATAAGCCTCGCTAAAATCAAAAACGGAAGCTTCGTTAATTGCGATCCAGGCTGATGGCGTTTGAACCAGCAAGGGAAGCTTGCTGAATTGGGTCTTACTCAATGGTTTTGGTGCAAATTCAGAACTCTCAATATTCCGGTCTATCCCTCTGGAGATATAATCATCTGCAAAATGAAATTCAGTTAAATCATTGGTTATTAATACTTTATTCGCCTCTTTTTGTTCAGGTAATTCATACCTGAAAGCTACACCATCATCAAAAACACGAAATGTAATTTTTAATAATATACCCGATTCTGTTTTAAAGTGAAAAATGGATTCGTTGTAATGATTGACAATTAAACTGGTTTTTCCAAAAAGCGGTTTCCAGGATTGATCGGTTGTGCTATTTTCAACATTTAACAGATATCCCCGACTTAGATTTGCGTCCGTGGAAATTAGTCCCAATTTTGAAGCGGTTATCAATTCAACCCCTCTGTAGGACAGATTGTAAGAAAGCGATTTGTCGTTCTCCCTGATCTCCAGTTTAATCAGCTTTCCCGGAGAACAAATTTGAAAGGCGCTCAAAACATTCGTACTGAAGAATGTAAGTGCACAAAGAGACAATAGATAGAGCTTCACCTGTACTTCTGTTTTAAATGTGTTAATCGTTGGTGAAAGGTCTTCCCCACCAATCGTTAAGGATTATTGATGACGGTTCTCCCCCCGGTTTCCATAATGAGGATAATGTCAATGAAGCGCTCCTCTTTTTTAACATTATTCCCATTATTTCTTTTCAAGTGAAATATTTTTTATTTTAGTTATATAACTGATATTGAGATCTTCTTTTGCCTCCCTGATTATCTCCCGTTTTGAAACTCCCGCTTTCCCGACATCAAATGTCCCGAATGAAGAAAGATGGTAAAACCATCGTGAGGTTCGCGGTGAGAACAATCTATTTCTGTGGCGTTCCAAAGACTTCGTTATCTGATAATTCTGTTTAATTGCCTATTTTCCGAACTGGATTACCTTAGGTTCCGGGCCTTTATTTTCGGCCCTCCGCGAAAAACCCGCAGTTGCCTGAAGTGCCAGAATTAAAATAATGAAGCATGGTTCAGCCCTTTTTATTTAAAGTTATAATCTTCTGATCCAGACATTTCTGTAACTTACCTCGTTTGAATGGTTTTGAAGCATAATCGGAAGTTCCGGGAGGGTAATCGGCGATTTCCCGTTACTGGCCCTTGTGGCCCCTTTTATCTCCACATGGTTTTGGATCAACACGCCATTATGAAGTACGGTGAAATAGCCTGGTGATTTTTGTGAACCATCACTGTTAAATCGGGGAGCAGTAAAAATAATATCATAAATCTGCCATTTCCCGGGTTTAAGCGAAGCATTTACCAAAGGGGCGTATTGCTCGTAAATAGCGCCGGCCTGCCCTTTTGGATAGGTTTTATTGATGTATGAATTTAAAACCTGCACTTCATATTTTCCCATCAAATAAACGCCGGAATTTCCGCAACCCTGTCCTTGTTTACCAGTTTTCGCATCCTTGACCGGAGAATTCCATTCGATGTGTAACTGACAATCGCCAAACTTTTCCTTGGTTTGAATACTGGTTGTTTTTGGATTAACCGTGAATTTTTTGCCGCGAACCGTCCACTCGGCTGGTTCCCCGTCCTTAATGCTTTCAAAATTGTTAAGATTCCCCTTGTCAAACAGAACAATGGCATCTGAAGGGGCTTTCCCTTTTTTGCCGGGCTGAATTACTTTAGGTTCCGGAACCTGATTTTCGGCCTTCTGGGAATAAACAGTAGTTCCCTTAAAAACCAGAATTAAAATAATTAAGACTGCACCTGCATAAAGTTTAAATGTTTTCATTGTTGTTTTTGTTTCTGATTAATAATTATTCTATTATTTAATGTAATCTCTTTCCAGATTTGAATTTCCCCGACTTATTATTTCCCTTCAGGTCTCAAACGGATCAGCATTGCGCCATGCCGGGCTACAGAGGCAGTATACGACTCCGAAAAATTTCCCACATCTTTCTGACGCCACAGGTCGCGGACGGTTTGTGTGCCATTCAGCCCTAACTGGCTCCAGTTCACTTTTACGGCATTCGCAAATTCACCACGGTTGAATAGCCCAACGGCTACTGTTCCGTCTTCCATTTTCTTTGCCCAAACTTCCACATTCTCATCTTTCGATATCCGGTGAGCCTGCTTTCCCAAAGGATCCTGATTCACTTCAATCACCTCATCGTTGGTGAGCAATCCCAGTGTAAAGTCGTCAAGTTTCGTCATGTCGCATCCAATCAACATTGGAGATGCCAGTAATGACCAAAGAGAGATGTGTGTATATTGCTCATTTGGAGTAAGTCGTGAAGGCGATTTTCCGCCTCCCATCATCCCGACCACAAACATGTCGCAGTCGTTCCAATGGCCGGGTCCGGCTACAATTTCACGGCCGTTCTGGGTAAAACCAATACCGTCGATACTTGCCCAGGTGTCGGTAATATCACCGGTCGTTCGCCAGCAGTTTGCGCCTGTTTCCTTTGCCCATGGCCAGACATCGAGTGTTTCACTCAGGCTGAAGACCATATCACGTTTTGTTCTGGAAAGTGCTTCTGCCATTGTTGCCCAAGGGATTCTCTGTTCATAAAGGCTGACGTCTTTGGTTGAATACTGGTTGTAGCACCAATCGTACTTAAGGTAATCAAATCCCCATTCTGCATAGCGCTGGGCATCCTTTCCCTCGTACTGATAACTTCCCGTATGCCCCTGGCAGGTGTACAATCCCGGAGAGGAATAGATCCCGGCTTTCAATCCCTTGCTGTGAATATAATCGCAAAGGGCTTTCATATCCGGAAATTTCTTGTTGGTATTAATCATCCCGTTTTCATCCCTGGGCTTGCCAACGAGCATGGAATCTTTGGAGCTGTGTTTGATCTGCCAGCAGTCATCGATATTAATGTAGTTCCACCCATGATTGATTAATCCGCTGTTCACCATTGCATCTGCTGCTGCGCGGACATGAGACTCATTGACGCTGCGGCTGAAAACGTTCCAGCTGTTCCATCCCATTGGTGGAGTAAGGGCTAACGTATTTCCACAAACAATTCTCAAAATCCGTTCTGTAACACCCAGTGAATTCGTTGCCCTTAGGGTGACGTTCCATTCCCCTTTCGTTTTTAAAACCCCTGAGATCTGACCGGTAGCCTGATCCAGTTTCAACCCCTGGGGTAATTTTTTTGCTTCAAAATTCATGGGACGATCTCCGGTGGCAGCAATAGTAAACAGAAACGGTGATCCGGGCCGCACACCAAAAACCCTGGCGCCGTTAATCTGTGGTTTCGGGGAGGATTTTGGCGTAAGGATAAATTTTTCTTCTTTTGGTGGGGCAATTACAATTGGTTTAACACCTGTGACGATGAATTTTGCATCTGCCCAGTCGGCATGATCAAATTCAACCGCATCGGCGGCACTACTGGTGATCATCACCATCGTCTGAACCCCGGAGAGGTCCACTTCTACCTTTTGAGCCGGCATTCCAGCCTGCATCACCTGACTTTTCCAAAGTAATTTTCCATCACCATAGATCTGAAAGACAGCGCGTCCGTTAATCTTCTTATATTCGTCATACCCTTTTAGAAAAGCGCTGCGCAACTCGTCCCGAACAATCCTGGGGACAACTTCATCATCGATTCCTACAAAAGCGGTGAATCGTTGGGAACCTCCCTGAAGATTGACCCAGAGGACAGTTCGTGCATGAGTCCCTAATCCGGATTCAAATTTCTGACCACTGATCAGGATGGGTTGTCCACCGAATGATCTGTTTGACATGGGCCTGTCGGTGCATAAAGCCTCATCCATCTTCAGCGAACTGAGCAAAACAACCTCCCCCTGCTGGTCTGTTTCCTGAAAACCATGAATAGTCTCAACTATTTCCTTACCTGTTTCCCCATTTAAAACACCTGGTCGTAAATTTGCATCTACAGTTCTGTTCAATCCGAAGAGTGCACAAAGCAGGATTACAATATTTTTCATTTTTATCTTTTTACTTAGCGTTTTAGCGCCTTTGCATGGTTTTTTATCTCTCGCCGGGTTGCAAAGGCATAAAGCTGTTAGTATAACCTCACATCTACTGACCGTTAATATTCAGTGCCTTTAAGATTTCGGAAGTAACCATTTTTGCCTGTACTTCAACCCCCATTTTACTAAAATGAATGCCATCGGTATCGAAAAAGTCGAGGTTGACGCTTGCAGGTGTATAGAAATCGATCAGTGGGATATTTTTTGCCTTTGTAAATTCTTCAACAGCCTTGTTGCGGTTGATTACCCCTTGATTGTTTTGATCAAAATCGGGACGTTTGCCCCCAATCCTTCGCGGAGTCGTGTTCACCCAGATTAATTTTAATCCCGGATTGGTTTTTTTGAAGAGTTTGTAAACGACCGGAAGGTACCTGCTGTATTGTTCATCGGAATATTCAACACCATGAAGACCATTGTTAAATGTGATTACGTCGAACTTGTAACTGAAAAACAGCGCTTTCAACTGAGCAATCAAAGCAGGATCACCTAAACTTCGGGAAGTAGTGAATTTACTGCAGTAGGCTATTTTATTCAATTTATTTGTCACCAGCTGGTAATACCGTTCCACGTGCGAATCGCCGATAATCAGCACCCTGGGCAGGTCGTGTTTATTCGTTGAAACCATCCAGGTATTGCTCCATTCGGTCCCTTCGCTGATGGAGGCTTTTTTTTTAGCTTTGCTTTGGGCAATCCCCTGGTAACTGAAATTCAATAAGATGGTTATGAGGACTAAAAGAATTACTGAAGTTTTTTTCATATAAAAGTTATTTTTGTTTTATAAAATGTTTTATTTGGATGGCTCGCTCCAGAGCAGTGGCAGTAACCGCTGGAAGGATGACCAGCCAAATCCGTCGCCGCCTGCATTACCGGGCCACTCAACAATAAAGTTCAGTTTGGGTTGACCAGTAGTTCCGAAATAATAGAGAACGGTTAACTTATGTAATCCTGCCTGTAAGGGAACATCGGCTGATTTTATTCCTGTGGGCAGACCATCTGAAGCATCGTTTTCGATAACCGATTTTTCATCCACGATAACCCGGCATCCATTGTTGGCTCCGGCCTGGAAGGTATAAACTGCTTGTGCAGGTGCGCGGAAGTAACCTTCGAAGCGCAGCGCAAAGTGTTCCTTTCTTTTCTGAGTCTTAAGGATTGTGTTTACCACCTGCATGGGATTTACAGCGAGGCCGGTAGCGACTGCTTTTACTTTTTTTGTGTTTAAAGAGGTAAAGATCTCCTGATAGGGAAGGAATCCATTATTGGCATCCTCATAATACGACCAGGCTAATCCTTGTTTCAGACCGGGCTTGTCAGCCATGGCAGGCTGGTAGTCTGCTTCTGTAAATATCTTTGTTTTTTCACGATACGGAAGGGCCTTGTAAACTCCTATAAAACGCAGTGCCGGCATGTCGCGTGCATCGGTTACACTGAATCTGATTTTTTCTGTTGTGATCTCACTAATGGGCAGTATCCGTTTGTGACCAATCGTTCGCCCTTCGGTCACCACTTTCCATTTCCCATCTTTCCATGCTTCAAGTTTGAAAGCGGAGATGCGCTGTCCGTTGTTGAGGTATTCCTGAATAAGGAGATTGTTGAATGTTTGCTGTTCTTTAAATTCAGCAGTTAAGACGAGACTTTTGGTATCGTTTTGAGTCAGATAAGGCTTGTTATTGGCTTCGTTGAATAAGTTGGATGCCATATAATTTTTCGGACCACCTGACAAGGTTATTTTGGCATTCTTTAATAGATTATTGCTGAACGATTTAGTGATCCATTGTCGCAGTTCAACCATTCGGTCCAGTTGCTTTTTATTAAATACTCCAGTTGTATCGGGCGCCGGACTGAGTATAAGATTAGCACCTGATCCTATTGAAGCATAATAGGTATTCACCAAAATTTCAAGTGAACGTGGTTCTCCAACGCCATCCCAATGCCAACCTTTCTTAAGTAATGCTAAATCTCCCTCTTGCGGGATAAAAAACAGGTCTTGTCCTTTTAGGTTATCAATGTTGTCAGTTACCGTCGGTAGTTTTTTACTAATCAGTTGTCCAAAGTGATAAGGAACCCACTCCTGCTTGCGTAGTTCCGGAAGCAGCGGAAGCACATTCCAGTTTACAGCATCCCCAACTGCTGATTCATTACCGCACCAGCGCACCCCAAATCCACACATTGCGATCAAACATTTTGGCTGGAAATAGTAAACGATCTCAAAAATGCGGTTCCAGTCCTCGGCGCCGTTGCTACCTGCTCCGTCGAACCACAATTCACTGATTTCGCCATAGGGAATCAGTGTCTCCATGAGCTGCTGTTCCACGTAATCCTGGTAGGTTTTGCGTTGTTCGGGTGTCATTTTATCGGCCCCTTTGCGTGGATTGACACAACGCGGGTCATGTTCATCCCACAAGGAGATGTAAAGTCCAAGTTTTAACCCCCCTTCACGACAAGCATCTGAAATTTCTTTGACCATATCGCCTTTGCCATTTTGCCATGGAGAACTTCGGATGTTGTAGTCGTTTAATTTAGAAGGCCAGAGCGTGTAACCATCATGGTGTTTAGCTACAAAAACAATCATTTTTGCTCCAATCGCCTGGTGAAACTTCACCCATTCTTTCGCGTCAAAAGATTTTGGATTAAACCTGCGGGGATCTTCTTTCCCCGTCCCTTGCCCATGTCCTGAAAAAGTGCTCATCCCAAAATGGGGAAAGGTGATCAGTTCCATATCGAGATAAGCCAGTTTTTCGGGCGTCGGTTTTACCCGTGCAGCGCGCAGTGTAACCTGTTCCGGCGTTTCATCCGCGGATACGGGTTGCGAAACCTCCCGTTTGTAAAAGGCTTTCATCCATTGCCAATGTGCCGAATTTGAAATATTCACCTCTTCGGGTGGATACTGATAGGCGGGCATTTCAGGAATTGAATATTTAGTTTTCCCTGATTTCGTTTTGCTTAACTCGGCTTTTATGGTCACCTGGGCTGTAAAACTAAAAAGAAGGATTAAGCAGAATAACTTTGCCTTTAGGGATTGGGTATCTAATTGTTTCATCGTAATTTGTATTTATTATTTCTCCAATGGGAGAAGTTTAATCTCCTGAAGGCACATGCTGTACCGGCTGCCGTCGGGTATTGCACTGTAGCGCTTGTTTTTCTGATCCATCCAGTTGGCAGAATAGCAGAGCCACATCGTTTTGCCATCGGCACTGATGAACTTTGAAGGGATATTGACAAAATAGGCTACCTCCCCAAAACTTTTCAGGTAGGTTACCATCTTCCACGGGCCTGTCAGTGAACCGGACTCGAGGAGGTACGTGTTATATTTTGTCACTGTATTTACCCCATCCGTTACACACATGAAATATTTTTTCAGTGGTGCGTTGTAGGTGACGGTCACGCAACCCATGTTGTTGTTCCAGTCCGCTATCGGTTTTATCCTGCTGAAATCACTTGTCCAGACCGGTTTTCCGGTAGCGTTATTCCCTGCGAAGAATTCATATTTTTTTACATTATTGATGTTTTTGATCTCCGGTTTCACGCGGGTGAGGAAGATCTGGTCACCGGTGATCCAGCTGGCATTTGCTGCTTCACGAGGTTTGGGATCGTCAGCTGTTGCGCCATGCCCAACCAGGTAAGCTTTTCCGTCTGGAGAATGTTCCATGTTTTTCCCAAAATCGACAAAATGGGGTGATCCGAAACGGACCGGTCCCTTGAATTTATCAGGTTCAGGGAAGAGTGGTTTTTCCGGAGTACACGGGGTCTGCACCCATGTTTTCCCGAAGTCGGTTGAGTAACGGAACCCGACAAACGGCCCCAGGATGTCCCAGTTCAACCCCTGTCCGCTTTCTGCAAGACAGTAAGTGCCGTAATACCATACACCATTGTAGACAAGCGAACCACAGGGATACCTTCCCCCGTAAGGGCGCGGATCACTTTTGAAGACTGCAGGATTGATGACTTTCAAATCCATCGGATCATCTCCGGTGATTGTCGCATTTCCCGTTGCTGCATTTGGGCCTCCGGAGAACACACCAAGACCATTGACTTTTCCGTCGGTCCAGGGAGAGTAGAGGTTTCCGTCGGATGCCCATGATGGGTACCAGGTATCTGCACTGGTATATTCCGCATGTCTTCCTGTAAAGAGAACTGATCCGATCGATTCGCTTTTTGGAAAAGGGCAATCTGAGGGTTGTTCGGATCTCCGGATAGTACCTGTCAGAATATTTTCATGCTTTGAAGCTGACTTAATGCCCATTTGAGCGGTAGCAGAAGCACCGGTATCGGAAAGTGGTTCTCCGGTTTCCAGGCAGATCACTGTCGCAATCTTTCCGGGATTCTCCTTCGGAAGTGATATGGCGATGCTGTTTTGACCGGCTTTGATCTCAACCTGAAGTTTCGGATCAGCAAGCAGGTAAGCGTTTTTTATTTTACAGTTAATGGGAACAAAAATCTTTTCGGGCCATTCGAAGAGGTGCAGGTAGATTTTATCCCCCTTTTTGGTAGCCAGGCAGCCCGAGGGTAAATTCTCCAACTGTGCTGAAACAGTTCCATAAATTGCTTCGCTGTTTATCTTCATCCATTCCCCTACTTCGCGTAAACGCTCCACACTTTTATCGGGGATAAGTCCTTCTGCAGTTGGACCAACATTTAACAGGAAATTTCCCCCCTTTGCTGAACACTCGACCAGATTACGGACCAGCGTACGGCTGGACTTAAATTCATGATCACTTTTATCGAATCCCCAGGTCTCGTTGATGGTCATGCACGATTCCCATGGGAGTGACGGAACCTGACCCGCTTTCGGTATCCGCTGTTCCGGGGTACCGAAATCTCCGGCGGCCGGGTTATCGGTCCTGATATCCCGAGCTTTGGCAATACGGTTGTTGATAATAAGGTTGGGCTGGATCGAACGGAGGTAATAATAGAGGTCGAATCCTGCTTCCTGGCTCCATGGCTTTTCTGAATCGCCGTCAAACCAGAGTATTCCGATCGGACCATAACGTGTGAGCAATTCGGTAAGCTGACCTTTCATATATTCGGTATATTTTCCCATATCGGGAACCCCTTTGGCACGGTCGTTCCATTCCCGCCGTTCCGGCCATTCGGGATGTTGCCAGTCCATGATTGAATAGTAGAAGCAGAGTTTGATGCCGGCCGCTTTGCAGGCATAGGCCAGCTCCTTCATTGGATCGCGCTGGAAAGGTGTTGATTTAATGCTCCAGTCGGTGAGATCTGAAGGGTACATACAAAAACCGTCGTGGTGTTTGGCGGTGATCACAATGTATTTCATCCCTGCGTCTTTCGCAATCTGTACCCACTCTTTGGCATCGAATTTTACCGGATTAAACTGTCGGGCAAACTCCTCATATTTTGACATTGGAACTTTAGCAGCCTCCATCAGCCACTCTCCGCAACCTTTTTTATCCCCGTAGGCGCCGGCGGGAACTGAATAGATCCCCCAGTGGATAAACATTCCGAAGCGCCCATCTGTGAACCAGCGCATCCGCTCCCCGCGTTGCTTTGGGGTTTCAGATTTTAAAGTCGCTTTAATCGCCTGCTCTTCGGCGACTGTCCTTGAAGTTATTAAGTTTCCGAAAACATCTTTTGGCGTAACGATGGTGTTATAAACAGCCAGTTTACGGATGATCGGTTCACCGACACTGTTTGTAACCCTCAACCTTATTGCGGAAACCTCAATGGGGGCGATCTTTTCAATATGTTTATGACCGATACAGCTTCCACCGCCGATTTTCTGCCACTGGTCGCCCACCTTCCCTTCGATGACATATTCGCGAACCCGTTCACCCTTTGTGATTTGTTCCATCAGGATGACATGATCGATTATCTTTGGCTGGTTCAAAGGGAGTTCTATGATGTTCCCCTTACCCGATGTTTCGGTAAGACTTGTGCCAAAGCGTCTTTTGATCTCCTGTCCAAATTCGCGGAAACGCGTAAGCTGTGCTTCCGAAATCCGGCCATCGGAACCTGGTGCTGCATTGATCAGCAGGTTGCAATTATGGCCGACCGATTTATAATAAATATCCATCAGTTCGTTAAGACTGAGCAGTTTTTCATCTGTTTTTGGACTCCACATCCAGGCGCCACCCAGTATATCGACATCCGCTTCACCGGGACACCAATCCTTCCCTTCAGGTAAACCCTTTGTTGCATCGAAGGGATTGACCCCGGTTGACCAGCAGGGATAACCCACTTTCCCCTTTTCCCATCCTACCCAGCGGATGGTTTCGACCGGGGAGTTCCCCCCACCGTAGATCATTGCTTTGGGCTGAAGCTTTTTAACGTACGGCAGCACATCATAACCTGCCCTGGGATCCGGAAGACCCCCGTCAAACCAGATTTCGGCCAGCTTTCCGTAATTGCCCCATAACTCTTTTACCTGTTGAATTTTTGATGCCGCATATTTGGCCTGTAAATCAGGATCTCCCCCTTTGCCCCGGTTGACAAACCCGGGGTGATCGACCTGCCACCAACCATTGACCCGCATGTGGCAATAGATCCCGGGCGCCACACCATTTAACCGGCATGTTTCGACGAACTCTTTTACGATATCACCTTTGCCTCCTTTATATGGAGATTGTTTCATGCCGTATGGGTAAGCATCACTTTGCCAAAGCATAAATCCACTTCCGTGGGTTGCAGTAAGGACGGCATATTTTGCGTCCAGCGCTTTGGTTACCTCCATCCATTGCTTCACATCAAGATTGGTGGGGTTGAAAAGTTCCGGTTTGGGAAAATCGTCATATTTGCGGTGATCCCATCCTGGTTTAAAAACATTCATATCATAGTGATAGAACACCCCGATTTCGTAATCCTGCCATAAGGCCTGCTCTTTTGTTGGTTTCGGAAGGGAACTGACTGATATTTTTTTCTGATTTTCAGATACAGAAATAGTCGTTTGAGCGGAAATATTGACCATCCATAATGATGTGATCAAGATCAGCCCGGGAATCCGGATATTCCTTTTTCTCATGCTTAATAATTTGGTTTTGGATATGACACATGAGATGCTCAAAAGTATTCACCCCGCGAAAAGAGTTTTATTTCGGGGTGAATTCATTTGTTTGGTTTTCTTAGATTAAGAGGGAGTAATTCAGGAAATGGCTGGTGTGGCTCATTCTGATACCAATAAGCAACCGATGCAATATCGTCATCGAGTAATTTGTATTTCCCGTGCGGCCCCCAACCCAGTGCCTGGATGGTAATTTTTAGGTCCTTGTTAAAACAGATCGGATCGGGCAGATGCCAGCGATAAAGGCTCCAGTAATTGGGTAATTTCCCCTTGTCGGAGGAGGCGATTGTTGTTCCTGAGTAAGCAGTGGAGTATGCCTCCGCAAAGCCGTAGCTCCCCAGAAAATAGTCTTCAGTCCCGGTACCACAAATGGTGGGAAATTTTGTGTCACCGTCTATATAAAATTTCACCTCACCTTCTCCAAACCAACCTTTTGAATCCATTTGTGTCCACGACAGGAACGTTCCGACATAACGCCCCTTTCCCTTCACCCCGTCTAAAATCACATAAGGATTTTTCACGCCGGTCCGGGCACGTCGCCACTGGGCATGAAAATACCCGGTATTTTTGGCGACTGGTTTCAGGGCATAGGTGATCTGAAAGGCTAAAAGTTGCAGATCTTTAGACCCTTCATTGGTAAAAGTTATTTTAGCGTGACGCCTGAACGGCATTGGCCAATAACAATTTAATGCGTTTTGAGGATTTACGGTTATCACAGCTGAATTTACCCGTGCAAACTTTTCGTTTCCTACCGCAAAGAAATCTGGCGCCGGTACTTCAACGGAAGGGGATGTTTCCCCATCCCAGTAAAACCGCAAAACATTGGCGCGACTCAACCCTTCAACCATCCATATGTGCTGAATTGTTCCCGGACCGTCAACATCCATCAGTGTTACAGTTTCACCTGCATTTACCCGCAGGAAGGGCCTAACTTTCCATCCCTGACCCAGGCTGTCGGCAGCCCGTGCGGAAGCAGCAGGTTTTGATTCTGACGGATCGGGAATTGCCATTCCACCCATCCCTTTAGCGCCGGTCATGTTCTCGGCAGAAATTGACCTGGTCTGAGTATTGTCGAGAAGCGGCAACTCTGTTAATCCCGATTTTATGAAGCTATTATTTGTTTTGCATCCTGATATCAAGAAACTCAGGCAAACAAAGGCCAAAATAGATCTTTTTAGAAATCTGAAATGAGTTGTTTTCATAGTTAGAATCATAATTAAGTAATAAGAAAAATGTAATGTCGTATATTTAAAACTAAATAATGAGAATAATGTAATGTCGTAAAGATTGCTTCGTCGTACCTCCTCGCAATGACAGGTCGCTCGCGGCGGGAGGAGAGATGGGAAGGGATGGCGGCTCTGCCGCCATCCCTTCCCATCTCTCTGTTAATCAAACATTCTGTCATTGCGAGGAGCTCAGCAATAATTTTAAATGAAATGATTGACATTCCGAGGGACGAAGCAATCTCTACACTGGTCTGCTTTTCTTGATTACTGGAATAAAGCAATATTAAATCTTTAATTCGACGTCTTTTTATTTTTGATCTTTAACAAATCAGTCAATTATGGAAATACGACAATATATCCTTCTTATTACTTAATTTTTAACTGAAAATATTTGTAGTAATAATTTATTTAATCGTGATTTGTAAAGTGCAAAGCACCGCAATATTATTTTTAGTATTCATTTCCTTATTTTTTCTCAATTTCCACCACCATCGCAGGATCGGAAAGGTCCCCCGGAGACGCAGCTGAAAGGCC
>JAHEYS010000113.1:577-1569 GCA_023251475.1 Prolixibacteraceae bacterium | reverse complement strand
TAAATCTCCGGAAAATATCAGCTGGTTACCGCTTACCCTGACCCTGGAGGTAATCTCGACGCTATTTTCGCCTGCAAGGTCCTGTGCCCATATTCTGGCCGCTCCGATTGGCGTCTCCAATACCAATGTAAGTGAGTTGTAATAACCAAAAATACCTATTTTCCCCGTAATCTTTCCTATATTGATCGTTACATCTGCTTTGGGGAAATAATATCCTTTTTCGTTGCTAATTCTGCCGAGTGTGCCGATGGAGATCGCCCCGTTGGGATTACGGGAAACAAGAACATATGGAGGCTCTTCATTACATTTGACTTCCGGCAGGGGTAATCCGCGCGTGACGCTTGCAGGGGCCCCCTGAGGAACAATCTTATTTACTGATTTATAGCTTGCATCCCAATCCTCAGCACTTGTCCAGAATTCGCCTGACGGAAATTTATAGGTATCGGTCAGCATCCTTGAATCGATATGGGTTTCTGAAATGCCGGCGCCGAATGCGGGGGCGATCCGCTGCCATCTTACTGCCCTGACCACCTCATCCATCCTCTTTTTTATATTTCGCGGACCTTTGAGGTAAATGTCGGGATCATCACCCGGACGTAAACCGACCATGGGGGTACGCATAATTCCCATTGTACCACCAAGAACGGCGGCAATGTAAACCTCATCTTCACAATTTAAATATCCTGTTTTGGGAGGGTGGGTCTTCACCGCCTCAAGAATGGTTGCCATCCTGTCAAGCATGGTCGGTATTCCAAGTTGCGGAGAGACATCATGCAGCCTCATCACCTCGGAATAGGTAATCATCGCTTTCCCGGCTTCCCGATACCCGGGATCGGCAACTCCGCTTCCCGGATAACTGTTGAAAGGGCCGTCTTTGGAAGCATTCCCATGTTCCATAATCAGTCCCGAAAACTTCTTGTCTGCAAGACTGGTAATCATCTTATAGGCTGCCTCGTTTCCTCCTCCATCCATCTTCCAGTAACCGATGCCCG
>JAHEYS010000113.1:0-567 GCA_023251475.1 Prolixibacteraceae bacterium | reverse complement strand
CGCACGGAGTCAACAGCCGGTTCATAAGCCCTGTACCACAGTCCAACACCGCGCCAGCCGCATTCGGTCACTTTTTTATTCAGCAATACCAGGTTTTCAGGAATTGACCCTTTGAAGGAGGGGAATTTTGCAGGATCAAGCCGGGAGTAATTCCGGTATCCGTAATCTTTGCTAGCCGGGATGTCCCAACCATCGTCGAGCACTACCCAAAGATCACCTTTTATCTTATTGTAAAAATTTTTAAGCCACCCTTTGTCGCCAAATAAAACCTCCTCATTCAGATAAACTGAAGAATATTTTGGGATCGCTTCAACTTTGTAAAGGATTGGGTCGACCTTTTTTGTCCCCTGACCGTACATATAACTTTGTGCAGACCAGGTACACCAGTAATTGGGGGATTTACCCGGGGAGGTTGGAACAAGGTTCCGGATTTCTCCGGTTAAAGGGTTCACATTGGTCGTTATTTTGCTGGTGCCCATTCCCGGGGTGATTTTGACGCGGAAATCTGAAGGGCTAGTGCCGCTTTTAACGATGACAATATTTTCTCCTGCGGTAGTCGGGAAGGTG
>JAHEYS010000365.1 GCA_023251475.1 Prolixibacteraceae bacterium | reverse complement strand
AAGAGGAGGAAACAAGGTAAATAAACCCGGTAGAGAGTGCGTCAATTTTCCTGATCCGCTCATCGGGGGTTTGGGGGGTAACCAAAAAAATGTTGCTCAGTGAATTTTCTTCAAAAGTTTGTTTGTATTCCGCTTCATATATTTCAAGTGGCAGATCGGGGATGATGGTTCCGTCGATCCCGGTTTCACGGCATTTACGGCAAAATTCGACAATTCCGTATTGCATCACGGGATTAAGGTATCCCATTAATATTAGGGGAATTGAGATTTTTTCGCGGATCTCCTTTAATTGCCCGAACAGCAGATTAATCGTCATACCATTTATCAGCGCCCTCCCGGAGCTTTGCTGAATCACCGGTCCGTCGGCAACCGGATCTGAAAAGGGCATGCCAATCTCGATCAAATCTGCCCCGCACCGCTCAAGTTCCGAAATAATTTCTTCTGTATCATTAAGTTCAGGATATCCGGCTGTGAAATAAACGGACAGTATTTTCTTATCTTTTCGTTTGAAAAGTGATGTTATTCTATTTTCCATTCTGATTTATTATTTGGAAGATTAAAATTAAACATAAATTACCTGACAGACTGGTAGTAATTCAGGTAGGTCTCCATGTCCTTGTCACCCCTGCCTGAAATATTCACTACCACTATATCGTCGGGTTTGAAATCAATCATTTCAAGTGCAGCTAAGGCATGCGCCGATTCGAGTGCCGGGATTATCCCCTCTTTTTGTGAGAGATACAAAGCAGCTTTTAACGCTTCATCGTCGGTCGCGCTCAGAAATACTGCCCTTTTTGAGGTGAACAGATTGGCATGCATCGGCCCGATTCCGGGATAATCCAATCCGGCTGATATTGAGTAGGGTTCGATGACCTGGCCATCCGGTGTCTGCATCAACAGGCTGCGGCTTCCGTGTAGAATTCCCGGCCTTCCAAGTTGGGTTGTGGCCGCCGATTCCCCTGTTTCGATCCCTTTACCCGCGGCTTCAACAGCAACAAGCTTAACGTCAGGATTATCAAGGAAATGGTAAAATGCACCCGCGGCATTGCTCCCTCCTCCGACGCAGGCGATTACATAATCGGGAGTTTCACGTCCGGTCTTCTCTTTGAGTTGAACCCTCATCTCCTCACTGATCACCGATTGAAACCGGGCAACCATATCGGGATATGGATGCGGCCCGACTACTGATCCGATGATATAATGTGTATCGACCGGATTGTTGATCCAGTCACGGATAGCTTCGTTTGTTGCATCTTTCAGGGTTTTATTGCCGCTGTGAACAGGTCTTACCTCGGCACCCAGCATTTTCATCTTCTCGACGTTTGGCGATTGCCGGTCAACATCGAGCGCCCCCATATAGACAATGCATTCCAACCCTGCTCTCGCACAAACCGTAGCTGTTGCCACGCCATGCTGACCGGCGCCGGTTTCTGCAATAATACGTGTCTTGCCAAGTCGTTTCGCCAGCAGAATCTGGCCGATCGTATTATTGATTTTGTGCGACCCTGTATGATTAAGATCTTCCCGTTTGAGGTAAACATGGGTATTGTAATGTTCAGAAAGGCGGTCGGAATAGTAAAGGGGTGAAGGCCTTCCGGCATAATCCTGAAGCAATAACTTAAACTCCTTTTTAAATTCGTCTGACTCCATTATGTCAAGATAACAATTTTGCAGATGATGAATATTCTGATACATCATCTCGGGGATATAGGCTCCCCCAAAGTCGCCATAATATCCTTTACTGTTTGATTGATAGCTCATTATATAGTATTCTGTTAATATGATTCATTAATATTGTAATTTAGGTTTATCCGGCAGTAGCCTGATCACCTAAACGGTTCTTACTTCTTCAAAAAAAGTTTTTAATTTCGGAATATCCTTAACTCCGGGCGCCGTTTCGAACCCGCTGTTGAGATCCACGGCGTGAAGTTTATTGTGCAACACACCTTTAAAAGTTTCAGTGTCAGTTGGTCGGATCCCTCCACTCAGAAAAAATGGTTTGTTCCCGGTGTACTGATCCAGTTTCTCCCAGTCGAATTTTATCCCGGATCCGCCAGGTAATTCGCCCGCTGTATCGAAAAGATAATAATCGCAATAATTATCAAATGGTTGGACCACCCCGAAATTAAAATCTGGAGTGATACTAAACACCTTTATAACAGGGATGTCCATCTTTTTTAGCCTTTCGCAATAATCGGGCAGCTCACTTCCGTGAAGCTGAACCATATCGAGTTGATTTTTTTTAAACTTTTCGAGCAGTCCATCGAAGGGCTCATCAACAAAAACGCCGACTTTCCGGATATAGACCGGAATCAAGGTCTGAATCTCCTCAGGTATCTGTTCTCCGATAAACCGTTTCGATTTGGGATAAAAGATAAAACCAATATAATCGGGTTTTAACCTGACCAGTTCTGCAATATTGGAGGGATGTCGCATTCCGCAAACTTTTATTTTCATTTGTATATAACTTGTTTTTTAGCGGCCATATGGAATCGAAGATCATGGCTATTTCATCTTTTGGCATTTACACCTTTAACTTTGAAATAAAATCGCGACAAGCCGACCCGGGGTTTTCTGATTTCATAAAATTCTCACCCATAAGGAACCCCTGAAAGCCACGATTGCGAAGATAATCAACAGTTTCTGGATCACTTAGCCCGCTTTCAGATATTTTTACTGCACGGGCCGGGAGCCGGTCGAGCAGTTTAAGCGACCGATCCAGATCAACCTTAAAATCTTTAAGATTCCGGTTGTTGATACCAATCATGTCAACCTCCTGATCTATTTTGTCAATTTCACTTTCGTCATGCAGTTCCAGGAGTACTTCCATTCCAAGTTCATGGGCAATGGAGGTGAAACGGGAAATTTCACTTTTCTCCAAAATGGCGGCAATCAGCAAGATTACATCTGCATTTAACATCCTTGATTCAAAAAGCTGGAATTCATGGACCATAAAATCCTTCCGGAGCAACGGGATGAAGGGGTTGGCACTCCGTGCAGCCATAAAATCGGTGATGTTCCCTCCGAAATAGCGTTCGTCGGTAAGCACTGATAAACCGGAGGCTCCCGCTTCAGCGTATCCCCTGGTTACGGTTTCGGGCTGAACCCCGTTATTAATCACCCCTTTGGAAGGAGACCTTCTTTTAAATTCAGCTATAATTCCGCTGCTTTGGGGGTTTAGCAATGTCTTTGCCAGTGAATTGCGGGGAGTGGCAAAGTCAGTTTTCTCCTTTATTTCCAAAAGGCAGGATGCTTTTCGGAGGTTGGAAACCTCTTCCAACCGGTTGGCTACGATTTCATCAAGAATTGTGCTCATTGCTTTGCGATTAGATTGTTAAAGACTTTCAATGCCTTGCCACCCATCAATGAAGATTTGGCGGTTTCGATGCACTCTCCGAACGATTTGCCGGGGAAATAGGTTGCCAATGCCATTGCTGCATTGGAGACCACCACTGAATTCTGAGGGGTGGTTCCCCTTCCCTGCAGGATATTCATAAAAATGGCGGCTGTTCCGGGAACATCTCCCGATCCGGCCAGTTCCTCTGCTTTTACTATGTTCATTCCAAGGATGGAGGGAGATAAAATTCGGTCCGATTTATTGGTGAGCACCTTAAAATCACCCGTAAGGGAGATCTCATCATAGCCATCCAGACTATGAATAATACAATAGTTGATATCACTTTTCTGGTAAAGGTAATTATACATTCTGGCCAGTTCGAGGCTAAACACGCCCACCACCTGATTTTGTGGCCTGCCGGGATTTACCATCGGTCCAAGCATATTAAAGAAGGTTTTCAGTCTAAGTGCGCGACGGACGGAAGCAACATTCTTCATTGCAGGGTTGAACAGCGGGGCGTGCAGGAAAGTGATTCCGCAAAGATCCAGCTCTTTGCGCAGCCGGTCATGATTATTTGAAAATTTGTAACCCAGGTGCTCCATTACATTCGATGATCCGCAACCCGATGAGGCGGCATAATTTCCATGCTTTGCAACTTTTGCCTCTGCTCCGGCCACCACGAACGCTGATAAGGTGGAAATATTAAAAGTATCTTTTCCATCGCCTCCGGTTCCGCACAAATCGATGGTATTAAAATCTGAAAGATCAATCGGAATAGCGGTTTTAAGCAACGCATTACGAAATCCTTCCAGCTCGTCAATACTGATGGTGCGCATATTGAATACGGTAATAAAGGCGGCAATCTCGGCATCGGAGAGTTTGCCCCCGGTAATTTCGGTCAGGATATCTTCAGCTTCCTGTTTTGTTAACCTTTTGTATTCGAAAAGGTAATTCAGTATCTCTTTCATCGTTTGAATTTTAAAAATAAATTGGAATACATTTATATATTAAACCTATTTATCAGTGATTAACCCAGTTTTCGAGGATCTTTTCGCCGATAGGGGTTAAAATTGATTCCGGATGAAACTGAACCCCCTGGATATCAAATTCCTTGTGCTGAAACGACATAATCCTCCCTTCATGGTCAATACTGGTGACTTCAAGCACCGCCGGCAATGTCGCTCTCTCGACGATCCACGAATGGTACCTTCCGGCTTCAAAAGTTTCGGGCAGATGATCGAAGATATAGGATTTTGCAATCACTGTTATCGGAGTGGCAATCCCGTGAAGGACGTCATTCATATTCTGCAAGGTACCCCCGAATGTTTCGCCGATCGCCTGATGTCCAAGGCAAACGCCGAGCATCGGTTTTTTACCGGCATAATTGCGGATGACCGCGAGCATCGTTCCGGCCTCCTCCGGGATTCCCGGACCTGGTGAGAAGACGATTTTATCGTATAATCCGGGCTCATCTTCTGCCACTTCATCGTTCCTTCTGACATCTACGGTTACCCCTTCAAATTTTTTCAGGGCATGAACGAGGTTGTAAGTGAACGAGTCGTAATTGTCGATTACTAATATTTTCATTTTCTTATTTTTTTAAATGTCTGATTTCAATTTTCAGGAATTGTAATTATTTGATCTCCTTTGCCATAATGATTGCTTTCTTCAGTGCTGCCAGTTTATTTCCAACTTCCTGCAATTCACTCTCCTCGTCAGATGCGGCAACCACTCCGGCGCCCGCCTGGTAGAAGAGTGTATTGTTTTTGCTTAAAAAAGAGCGGATCATAATGGCATGGTTGAAACGGTTGTCAAAACCTATAAAACCGATACACCCACCATAATAACCCCGATTCTGATTCTCATACTGGTCGATAAGTTCCATTGCCTTAAACTTAGGCGCCCCCGAAAGTGTACCGGCGGGAAAGGAATCACCCATTACGCGAACGGGGTTCGACCCCTCCGGAAGTATTCCGGTGACCTTGGAAACCAGATGGATGACATGCGAGTAAAACTGCACTTCACGGAAAAGCTCCACTTTAACATTCGTTGCATTACGGCTCAGGTCATTGCGGGCCAGATCAACCAGCATCACATGCTCTGCATTCTCTTTCGGATCTTTTGATAGTTTCTCGGCAAGGTGACGGTCCTGTTCGTCATTGCCTGTTCTGCGAAAGGTCCCGGCGATGGGATTGATGGCCACTTTTTGTTTGTTAATCTGAAGTTGTGCCTCGGGTGACGATCCAAATATTTTGTAATTTCCATAATCAAAATAGAACAGATAGGGTGAGGGATTAATCGAACGGAGGGCGCGGTAAACGTTGAAATCGTCGCCCAAAAATTGCTGGGCAAATTGCCTTGACAAGACGATCTGAAAGACATCCCCCCTGTAGCAGTGTTCCTTCCCTTTGGCAACCATCATTTTATACTCCTGGTCACTAATATTGGAGCTTTCACCGTCAACGGTATCAAACGAGAAGGTTGCAAAATTGCGGCTGGTCAGCAGATCTTCAATGATATTCAGGGAAGAACTCTCCCCTTCAAAGAGATTCTCGATCAGTTGTATCCTGTTCTGAAAATGGTTTATAGCAATGATATAATGGTAAAAAGCATAGTGAACCTCAGGAATGGCATAGGCTGGATTCACCTGGTGATTAAATTTGATGGTCTCAAAGTATTGAACACCATCGTAGCTTACATAACCGAAAAATCCGTTGGCGGGAAGTTCCGGCAAGTTGTTCTCTGATTTGAAACA
>JAHEYS010000053.1 GCA_023251475.1 Prolixibacteraceae bacterium | reverse complement strand
GAAGATTCTTTTTTAAAATAACAATTGCCTTGTAACGTGTAAACTAATGCAAAATGAAAACTTTTTCCGGAAAATTTTGGATTGCCATAACGGCAGCAACGTTATTTCTTTGCAGTCAGATAGCTTATTCCCAAAAAGTTATTTTAGGTTCTAAACCAACTTATAATTCGCAGGTCTGGAATTCGGAAAATGGCGACGGAACCTATTCCAATCCCATCCTGCATGCCGATTATTCCGATCCAGATGTTATTCGTGTTGGTGACGATTATTTCATGACCGCCTCAAGTTTTAATTGTTCACCCGGTTTGCCTATTCTGCAATCGAAAGATCTGGTCAACTGGAAAATCGTCAATTATGCCCTGAAAAGGAATGTACCGGAGGATGTTTTCAGTGTGCCACAACATGGGAAAGGGGTCTGGGCCCCCTGTATCCGCTACCACAAAGGTGAATATTATATTTTCTGGGGCGATCCCGATTTTGGCGTTTACCGGGTGAAAACCAAAGATCCTTTCGGACAATGGGAAGAACCCGTTCTGGTTTTACCCGGGAAAGGAATTATTGATTCCAGTCCGCTCTGGGACAACGACGGGAAAGCCTACCTCGTAACAGGCTGGGCTGGCAGCCGGTCGGGAATCAATAGTTTACTGACTGTCTGGCCATTGAATCCGGAGGGCTCAAAAGTGATTGGCGAAGGAAAACATGTATTTGACGGACACGATGCCCACAAAACTGTCGAGGGGCCAAAACTGTACAAGAAGGATGGTTTTTACTATATTTTTGCTCCTGCCGGCGGCGTTGCCACAGGCTGGCAGCTGATACTCAGATCAAAAAATATTTACGGACCTTACGAAGAAAAAGTAGTCCTTGCACAGGGAAACACACCCATTAACGGTCCCCATCAGGGTGGATGGGTCGAAACACAAACGGGCGAATCGTGGTTTATCCATTTTCAGGACAAAGGGGCTTACGGACGAATCCTGCACCTTCAGCCCGTAGGCTGGAGAAACGGTTGGCCTGTGATGGGTGACGATCCGGACGGCGATGGTTGTGGTCAACCGGTAATGAGACATCATAAACCCAATGTGGGGAAAAAATGGCCGGTATGCTCACCTCAGGAATCGGATGAATTTACAGGCGACACCCTCGGACTGCAATGGCAATGGGCGGCCAATCAGCGAATCAGCTGGTCAGTCCTGCTGAGGGGGAAAGGTTATCTACGGTTACTTGCTTTCCCGAAAAACACAGCAGGCGAGCCGCTTTGGAATGCCCCCAACTTGCTGATGCAAAAATTTCCCGCACCCGATTTTACCGCAACCACCAAAGTAAAACTGACCAATGAATTTGAAGTCTGGCAGGGTAAACAGGCCGGACTGATCGTCATGGGAAATGACTACAGCTACCTGGCCATTTCAAAGGATGAAAAAGGTTATAAACTGGATCTGATCAGCTGCAAAGGGGCAGATCAGGGTGGTCAGGAACAAAAAGGGGCATCAGACCGGCTGATGGGGAACGAAGTTTATTTACAGGTAAAGGTATCCGCACCTGAGGCAAAATGCCAGTTTTCGTACAGCGAAAACGGTACAGATTTTAAACCAATCGGTGAGCCGTTTCAGGCTAAAAACGAGTTATGGATCGGATCAAAGGTTGGCTTGTTCTGCACTGCTGAACCGGGTATCCGCAGAGGCAGTTATGCCGATTTTGACTGGTTCAGGATATCAAAATGATACTAAAATGATACTTAAATAATTTAAAATGATATCAAAATGATATCATTTTAAATTATTTAATCCGATATAATTTTTCATATTTACAAATACAAAAAACCAATATTTATTCAGATGAGACGTATAATTCTTTTTTTAGCCATTGTCATTTTTTTGAGTCCCGGCGTCCGTGCAGCTGTTACCGATACCATCAGTACCTATAGTAGCAGCATGGAAAAGCAAATCAAGGCTGTTGTAATCACACCCGAAAGTTATGATAAAGCCCGTGAATTGCCGGTGCTCTATCTTTTGCACGGA
>JAHEYS010000112.1 GCA_023251475.1 Prolixibacteraceae bacterium | reverse complement strand
AGAGAGTATTCCCAATCCAAGAATGCAAAACCCCGTTAATATTTGAATCTTTATCGTATTCATGATTTTGTAGATTTTGTAGATTTGAAAAACTTAGAATGTGACATTTACCCCACCGGTAAGACTCATTGTTGAAGGATAACTGCTAATTCCTGCACTTAATGCCTCTGGATCCAGATCCGGGACTTTCGTCAAAGTAAGCAGGTTTGTACCCCGCACAAAGAACTTTACTTTGCTGCACTGAATAGTTTGGACCAGATTTTTAGGTAAGGTATATGAAAGCTCAACATTCTTAATTTTAAAATAAGTTCCATCCATCAGCCAATAGGTTGAATAATTACCGTTATTTGAACTTGAACCTGTTGTAGGAGAAGGAAAATCTCCATTTTTTAACCTTTCAGCGGCATAAACTGAATACTTACTTTTTTGAGTCGGCCGGAAAAATGTATTTGACACAACGTTCAAATCAACATCAGTTATTCCGGTACCCTGCACAAACAATCCAAAATTTTTGTAGCCAAGATTCAGGTTGAGTCCAAAAAGGTAAGATGGGCTGCTATGTCCGATCATCTTTACATCGACTGTTGGCTCTATTTTTTGATTGCCGTCCAAATCGGTGTATTTAATATCTCCTGATCTTACATTTCCTAAATATTGTCTGTCTGAGTTATCAATATCTTCCTGCGATTTAAAAAGACCTTGCGCAACATAACCATAAATTCCATCGGTGGAATTTCCGATTCTGTTCATCCAGGGATGAGGATAGACAGGGTTGTTGTCTTCAAGGATTTCCGACTGCTTCCAGGAAGCGTTAATTCCAACATTGTAGGTGAACTCCCTCATTTTTCCACTGTATTCAAGATACAATTCGGTGCCATAATACCGATTTCTACCCACATTTACCATTTTTACAAAGTTACCAACCACCTTAGGCGCCAGTTCCGCCATAAGCGTCCCATCGATATTGTAATTATAGGCATTCAACTCCATGTAGAATTTATTGTTAAGAAATGAAACATCGATACCCGCGTCAAACTGCTTGTTTTTTACCCAGTCCAGGTTGGGATTTCCAGTTTGAGCCTGACTGGTTGCTGAATA
Source organism: Prolixibacteraceae bacterium (assembly GCA_023251475.1). Classification (GTDB taxonomy): domain Bacteria; phylum Bacteroidota; class Bacteroidia; order Bacteroidales; family Prolixibacteraceae; genus JAAFHB01. The sequence goes on along the minus strand of JAHEYS010000112.1, from coordinate 19,802 downwards.
GGATTTAGGGCCGGATGAAGGACCAAATGACACACTCCCGGGTACCACCCATTGTGATTGGGTCAGATAATAATTTGTTACATCAGTACTCCCTATCACTCCGTAGTTTGCCCTTAACTTAAGATAATTTATAAATTTCCGGTCTTTGATGAACGACTCCTCGCTCATGATCCACCCAAATCCAAATGCAGGAAATATTCCACCTCTGTTAACTTCGGGCAGGTAGTTATCCCTTGAGTAGGTGAGACCAGCTTCTGCAAAGTATTTGTTTTTATAGGAATATCGTGCTGTAAAATTCAAATCATTTTTTGCTACTGACGCTCCCTTATCACGGGGGTAACTATATCTGTAATAGTCAATCAAAGCCCCATCTATTTTATGACTACCAAAGGAATGAACATAGGCCAGCTTACCAAAGGTTACAAAATTCTGTTCAATATCATCACTGGTTTGCGCGGAGGTAAGGGCCAGTTTGTCAAGACCGTAGGAAGTATACGTAAGGCTATCGGCACCTGCAGGTGTTCTAACATATACTGGTTCCAGCATCTTAAATGTCAGTCCATTTTTCCGCTGATACGAAAGGCTTGTATAGATGTTGTAATTAAGTCCTGTTGTGAATGAGAGTCCTTCAGTGATCGAGTGCATATCATAACTTAGCTGAATTTTGCTTTGCCCATACTGATTATTGTTTCTGGCCCCACCCATGAGTGTTTGCTCTGCGATGGGATTTACAGCAAAATCCAACGTTCTGCCGTACCTGAAATCGGCAGGGTCGCTCTTCGCAACAATAGGCAGTGCAAAAGATGGATATGTTGAGACAACATTAAAAATATTAGACTCATTTACAGGAATATTGAGGTAATTAAACCGTCCTACAAAATCCAATGAGAGGGTAAGATTGTCGGTTAATTTAGTATCCAGATTCCCCCTTAAACTATATCGGTCCAGACTCCGCTCCTGTATCTTCATCAGTCCGTTACCCTCATTAAGATAACCCATAAAAACAAAATACCTGGTTTTTGGTCCCCCTCCGGAATAGCTTATTCCGACTCTTCGGTATGCTGAAGCGCTGTTGAACAGTTTTCCATAATAATTTTCATTGGGATAACGAAGGGTATTTAAGCCCGATTGAACTCCATTCAGAAAATCTGAATTGTATTTTGGAGATAATCCATCATTGAGGCACGCCTGATTGTAGATTAAAGCATTTTCGTAACCACTGGCCCATGAAGGAAGATTTTGTGACAATCTCGTTCCAACTTCCACAGAAGCATTAAACTTGTTTTCGCCAATTTTACCCCTTTTGGTATTTACCATTAACAGATTGAATTTGGCCTCTGAACCCAATATTGCCCGGTCGGTAATCCCTTTAATGACAGATACATCCTCGACCTCCATCGGATCGAGTTCTGAGATGGAATTGTTCATCCCATCGACCATGGTACTCCAGCCTAAACCCCGTATTGATCCGTTAACCACGATATTACCCGGACTGTAATTGGTGGTGGAAAAATACCCCGATGGAATTTTTCCACTTAACATCTCCAAAAGATTGGAGGAGGGAAAAGTTGACAGGGAGTCGCCACTAATAATCGTCATTGAACCCGTTGATGAACGTTGCGAGGCAACATTAAAAGGATACTTCACAATATGATCTCCGACGGCTGGCTGATTTTGTTTCAACTCTGCTTCAGTTTTGCTGTTGACATCCTGCGCGTAACCGGAAGTTACACCGCAGATCAGCAGAAGAATAAAGCCCAATAATATATTGATTTTATTTTTCATTTTAAATAAGAATAAGATGTTTAAAATGCGATTGACGCAAGAATATTAATAACCGGGGTTTTGCAGAAAGGCCGGAAACTTATCGGTATCGTATTTTGGAATCGGGAAAAAGTACATCTGAGGGCCAAAAGATCGCTTCTCATAAAATGCCTTGTCGAATTTATATCCTGTGGGATATTCCGGACCTGTATTTTTGGTAACGATCATCTTATAGGTATCCCGGTACTCATCTGTTTCTATTTGTTTCCAACGCCGTACATCCACAAAGGGGTGATTGGCCTCAAAACACAGTTCTACAGCTCTTTCGTTGAGAATTCTTTTTCTCACGCTAAGTTTATCTCCCGTGTACCTGCTGTCAATATTAGGCATGGTGGCTCTGGTTCTGACTGCATTCACCGCCTCCAAAGCGGTCATGGTTGCAGCGGCAGCCTTTCCATTTCCCCCTCCGTAAGCCTCATTTGCAGCTTCGGCATAGTTTAAATAAAGTTCTGCCAGACGGATGATCGGACAAGGTTTTGCAGTTCCGCCGCTATTGTAGTTGTTCCAGAATGAAGCGCCATCCCAAAATTTCCCAATGTAATAGCCGGTCTGGTTATAGAAGCCAATTGTACCTCCCTGAATTAAATCGGGTCCGGTCATATCAAAGAACCCCCTGTTCGCGACATCAATTTTAATGGGGTTGAGGATTCCGCCATCAGGGAGCGGATGGGAAGTCTTTCCATGGTAAATAATATCGACATAAAAGCGTGGGTCAAGATTTTTGTAAGGTTCCTGGCTGTTATAAAAGCCGGCTGCCTCTGCTTCAGTGATCGTGAGCGCCTTTGTAATTGTTGATCCGGTTTTCTGAACGGCCTCAAAACGATCGACCATATCCTGGGTCACATAGACTCCCGCACCACCGGTAGCATTGGTAATTGAAGGAGGAAAATACTGATTCGCAAACCGGGAGTCGGTCATGGCGAATTTTAAAACCTCATTTTGCACATAAATAAATTCTGTATTGTCAAAATCCTTATGAAAAAGGTTCGGATATTTGGCAAGAGGGAGAAGGGAATAACCATTTGCAAGGGCAAACCGGAGTGCTTCCCAGTTGGCATCAGCCGCTTTTATCCAACGGTCGTTGTCGTTTGATGTATTTGACAAAGGACTTGCGTCGTAAAGTAAAACCCTGGCTTTAAGTGCTTTTGCAGCAACAGAAGTAAAACGCCCTACATCTTTATTGTCGCCGGTACCCCAGCGTGCAGGAAGTAGAAGAGCCGCTGAATCACAATCCTGTATAAGTCGTTGAACTGTTTCGTGGTACGAAAGACGTGGCAAATTTAAATCACTGTCAAATCCTAAAACTGAGGTGATATAAGGCATACCGCCCCAAAGATCCAACATATATGAATAGGCAAACGCCCTTGCAAAAAAGGCCTGACCCCGAAGATAGTTTACCTCTGTGACCGAAGGAGCATCCGTAATTAAACTTGTGTTTTGCAAAATCACATTCGCCTTGCGGATGGGAATCCACACCACCCTCCAGTACGATTTAAAATCGTTTCCCCGGTTACTGATGTAAGCATCCCCCATATTACAAAATGCTCCGCTAAAAGTTGGCTCATCGAAGTAATTTACTTCCCAGTTTATATTACCATAAATACGTAACTGGTCGCTGGCTATGTTTGGGAAAGCTGCCCGTTTGAACTGACCCGTTCCAAGTCCAACGGCATGCTGGTTCGAAAAGGCGATCATATCGGGATACAACTGGCTGGTATAATTTTTGGCCGTTAAAAATTTTCCCCAAACATCGGTTGTTGCAATATCGAGTGATTCTTTGGGGACATCGAGATATTTCTCGCATGACGACAACATAAAGAATATCAATATGTAATATATCTTTTTCATTGTAATAAGCTTTAAAGTTTAAAAAGTCAGTTTGATTCCCATGTTAAATCTTCGGGCCATCGGATAGTCATATTGACCCTGACCAGCCAGGAATGTAGGTTTTTCAGGATCTACAAACTTCTGCTTGAGGGGGCTAAAGGTGAGCAGGTTGTTTCCGTTTATGTACACCAATATACTATTAATGTGCATACCCTTTAAATACTTACTGTTAATGTTATACGAAATTTCAGCCTGTTTCAGACGAACATAATCTGAAGGAACTTCCCTTTTTGCGTCATAACCTGAGCTGGGGAAAAAGTTATTATTCTTTTGAATATCACCCGAGAAATGGTAAGCCTGACCTGTCGAGTTTGGAGTATCTGGTGTATAGTGGTCAAACTGATAGGTTTCGATGCGGGCTAACCCGGTAGCAGCAATCCCAAACGGGGTGAAATGTCCGTACATATCAATAATCTTATCCACATTACCTTGTACCATAATATTGAACGTGAAATTTTTGTATTCAAATCCACCCTTTATGGAATAATCATACCGTGGATAAGTTTGAAATTCCAATGGCGCTGAATCATTTGCATCTATCTTTCCATCAGCATTATAGTCTGTAAACTTAATGTCTCCCGGAATAAGTTGTATGGCGACTGAAGGGGCAATATAATTATTAATGTCGTCGACCGATTGGTATAATCCCTGAGATAACATATCCCTCACAATCCCTATCGGATAACCCTGATTTTTCTGGTAGAATTCAGCGGCTGTCGGATCTCCCCGGAACAGCACCCTGTTTTCATTAAAACTCATGTTTCCGCCAATGTAATAACGGACCCCATTATCAAGGTGACGATTAAACATCAATTCTACTTCATATCCATGATTTTTTGTGCTTCCAATGTTCTTGTCTTTACCGGAAAATGCGCCCCATGCCGGTATCTGGAAGGTTGGCGGCATCAGGATCTTTTCCCTGAGTTCATCAAAAAAGTCAACGTTTAGGGTAATCATATTATCGAAGATTCCCGCTTCAAATCCAAGATTCTTCTTTGTGGATTCCTCCCACTGGGCATCAGCATTTTCGAGGGATCCCTCATTATAGGAAGCAGCTGCAAGGTTCCAGGTGGCCGTTGAGCCTCCCAGTCCCCCATAGGTAGCGGCAGAACCTGCTGTCCAGGGTGAAGGATAATAAAGCCAGCGGGCCCCCGCTGTGGTTCCAACCTTTCCCCATGTGAAACGGGTCTTGAAATTATTGATAAATGAAAGGTCGCTGTTTTTTATAAAACCCTCCTGTGCCATATTCCAGCCAACGGCAAAAGCCGGAAAAAATCCAAATCTATTGCCGGGGGCAAACTGTTCGGAACCGCTTAAACTGAGGTTTGCTTCAAACAGATACCTTAAATCATAATTGTAGGTTACACGACCGGCCCAATCCTCATCCTTATAAGGTTCAGCCACAATTACATTTCTTTTTGATCGTTTCACTACCCCCATGACGGACAAATCATGTGCTTCAAATCTTCTGGCATAATTGATTCGACCCTCATAGTAAAGCCTTTGGGCATTATTGTTAAAACTGGTTCCTCCATAGTTGAATGGCGTTAAAACATCCACATCCCCTCCGTAATCAGGACTACGTTGCCATGTTCCATTTGGTAACAAACGATATCGGGGTACAACGGAACTATAGGTATCGGTATATTGGGAAGAAACATTATAGGATAATATTCCGGAGACGCTCAATCCTGGAGTCACAAAGTCCAGATTTTGATTCAACTTTAAATCCACATTGAGTTCGTTGTTATATTGCCTTGTAAATCCTGCACTGCCACCACTACCTCCTGCGTAAACGGCGGTTATTGGGCTCATGATACTACCATACAGTCCCGATCCCCACGCATACCGGGTTCCGCTTGCATTGGGCTCGTAGATATCTGGATATTGTTGAAGTACCTCAGGTCCATATGATACAGGCGAGTCAGTCGGGGAATTGTAATAGATTCCGCGCCAAAGTGAAAGAATATTTGTGATGGGTTGGTTGGCCGTTTTAACACTTCCACCGACATTTAAGGTGATGGTTGTGGTTTTTGTTGCTTCATAATCAACATTGGTTCTTAAATTGTAGCGGTTAGAGTAAAATCGTGCATCAAAATCACCAATCTTAGATGTATTGAGTACATCTCCATCGTGCATATAACCAAATGATCCAAAGTATTTTAATTTTGCTGTACCACCCGAAACATTAAAATTAAGGTCTGTTTCGTATCCCATTTTTTTGACCATTACCTTTGACCAGTCTACTGATGGGTAAAACAGCGGCATATCCTGGGTGCGGTAGTGCTCCAAATCGGCTTGCGAAGTTAATGCCGACCAGTTATTATCATTCTTTTTAGCCTCATTTGCGTAAAGCATGGTATTATAGGAGTCGACATAAGTATTCCTCCCTGTAGGAGATTTAAAGCCCTGGTTAAACGTGAAACTCATCTTAGGTGCCGATTCTGTTCCCCTTCGGGTAGTCACAAGAATGACCCCATTTCCTCCTCTGGTACCATAAACTGCAGTTGCAGAGGCATCTTTGAGTACTGATATCGATTCAACTTCATTCGGGTCAATATCTGTCATGCTTCTTTCGATCCCATCCACCAGGACAAGCGGATTCGAACTTTGCCACGATGAGCGTCCACGAATAAAAATAGTTGCAGCATCTTTGCCGGGTTGTCCTGAGTTTTGCTGTGTAACAAGTCCGGGAACCAAACCAGAGAGTGCATTTGTCAGCGTCCGAACACCAGAGCTAACCAATTCCTTACTTTTAACCTGCGAAATTGCCCCAACAACACTTACTTTTCTTTGTATACCATAACCGACAACAACCACATCATCCAATCCGATTTGTTCCTCCGCCATCGTAATATTGATATTCAGTTTCCCGGAAAATACTACTTCCTGAGTTTTCATGCCAACAAAAGAGAACACTATTATTTTGGTATCAACCGGAACGGATAAACTAAACGTACCATCATTATTTGTAACCGTACCTATTGTTGTCCCTTTTACCATCACGGTAACTCCCGGCAAAGCAAGACCTTTGGCATCTTTTACCGATCCGGTTAGTTTGGTATCGGCAGCAATTTGTTCTTTTAATAATTCCGGCAATTCAATAGCGCCAGTTACCGGATTACGTTTTCCTAAACCAATCTGCCGGTCAAAAATCCGGTAGGTCAATTCGGAAGACTTAATTATTTCGTCCAAAACTTTATCAATCGTCTGATTATCTACCTGGACATCAATTTGCCGGTCTAAATCAACGATTTTATCATAGAAAACAAAGATATACTCACTCTGTTTTTCTACTTCACTGATCAAATCTCTTAACGTGGCATTTTTCAGATGAATGGATAGCCTGGTATTCTGAGAATAACCACTATTGGCCATCAGAGATGCAGCAGAAATCAATATAAATAGCAGACATAACTTCATTGTCAGCAATAATTTTTTCAAGCTCCCGTTTGATGGAACTAAAAACTTGTTTTTTTTCATAAATTTGCTCTCGATTTTAATTTGCAATTAATTAACAAAGACGTGCAGTTAAAACATTGGGCAGGTTATATTCGTAGTATAGCCTGTCTTTTTTGTTCGTATCAATAAAAATGTCTTTTAATTTCTCATAGGCATAATTATTTTATTTTAGAAGATAATAGAATATTCCTCCCGACTAATTTATAATCGACAGGGGCGATGAAACTGATTACATTCAGAATTTCCTGACAATTAGTTTTAAGATCCAACTTCCCCGTCAAAGTCATCTCTTTAACCATATCATCGTTAAACTGAATATTTACATCATAATATCTCGATAATTTTGTGGCAATATTTGCAATCTTCTCGTTTGTACAATACATCCAGCCATCTTTCCACGACACATATTCCAGCACATTGGTTTTCCCAATTGATGTTTTTTCAGTGGCATTGTCGAAGGTGAATAATTCGCTTTCCTTCATTCGTACCTTTTGTGATTTGAAGATAGCCTGAACACTTCCCTTCACAAGAACAACTGAAGAATTGAAATCATCCGGATAAGATTTAATGTTAAACTCGGTCCCTAATACTTTAACCTCTATATGGTCAGTTTTGACAATGAAAGGCCAGCCGGCATTATGAGAGACTTCGAGATAGGCCTCGCCGCTAATATAGATTTCCCTTAACTTTTTATTAAATGTCACAGGATAAATCACCTGACTCCCTGAATTCAGAAACAGCCTGGTTCCGTCAGCAAAAGTCAGACTGGATCGTTTGCCTTTGGGTACGACCAATTGATTAAATAATTCTTTATCTGACTTATTATGAGTGGATAATTCGTTGGCTAAAGTCACCGAATCAACCAGAATATCTCCATGCTGATTGTATTTGATGATCGGATCTTTAGCCGTAAATTGTTTCTCCGAATGATCAGAAAAGATCAGTTTTACCTCATTCCCAGCTGCCGCCATTTTCGCCATAGCGGTATAATTTGCTGAAGTGTCCTTCTGTTCCCTGGCAAAAAACAGTATGCCGGCTCCAATACCAATAAGTAATAAAATAGTCGCTGCAGCTGACCATCTGGTAATATAGCTGATCTTTCGGGGAGGATTTAGAATTTTTGACTGAATGTTTAACCAAACATTTCTGACGTCGTTGCTATTTGGCTTCTTTTTTTCATTCTGAAATCGCTTCAGAATGTATTTTGCCTGATGAATATGCTCTTTTTCGGCGGGATGATCGGCAATGTATTGCTTCCAGTATTGATCGCTTTCAACCGATGGATGCTCCACCCAATCAATAAAAGATTGATCATCTATAAATTCCTGAAATTTATTTGTAGGTATTAAATTCATTTAAATGATTCATTGTTTCCTCATAAATGAAAAATGACGGGCATTTGTAACCAATATTTTTCATGTTTTTTAACAGTAAACAAAAAAAACATCTAAAATGACTAATTTATTTTTTCAGGAAAGGTGCTTTCCATAGCAATGATAAAAGGAGAAGGGCTTTATTTGATATCGCTTTTCGCAACCTTTCCATTCCATGACTAATCAGGTTTCGGGATCCCTGATAGCTGAGGTTCATAACAGCAGATAATTCCTCATAATTAAGACCTGTGACATATTTTAAATAAATGGCCTCCCGTTGTCTTGCCGTTAACCCTTTCATGGCATTTTGCAAAAGCGCTATTTTATTATCCTCCATTTCATTTGCATCTTCGGAAAAAGTATAATCGAAAGATAAACTATCGATGTTTATTTGGTTCTTTTTCTCTTTTGATTCGGATCGAAGTTTGTTAAAAATATTTCTTTTAAAAGAGGCAATCAGATAAGGTCTTATTTTATCCGTTAGTTTCAATTTTAAACGGTAATGATACAGATTAACGAAAAGGTCCTGAATACAATCTTTCACCAAATCCTCATCGTCTGAAAAGTAACATCCATACTTAAATAATTCCGGGAAATATTTTTCATAGATTATTTTAAAAGCGTCATTTTCCCCGGATATAAAGTCTATCCATAATTCTTTGTCCGATAATGTGATTTGCTTTTTTTCCATCGCCCCAAATTTAAACAAATTTTAATTTTTTGCTTTAATTTTGAAAATTTGCATGGATAAATTCAATTAATCATCTTAAATAAAATGGGCCAACTTTGAGTGAAGGGAACAAAGAGGAACTAAAATATTGCATTTATAATTTAAAAGAGTAAATTCGTGGATCTCAAATTTTTCTGAATTCCTTAAACACGAAATAAATATGACAAACAGTGCAATTTCACGACGTAAGTTTTTAGAAACAGCCACCGCTGCTGCAGTGGTTTCAGTCCTGCCTTTTCATTATTCGTTCGCCAGTGGAAGTAAAAAACCAAATTCAAAAGTGAACGGAGTACAATTAGGTCTTACCACCTATTCTTACCGCTCAATTCCACACAACCTTGATGAAGTACTGGAATATGTGCTGAAAGCAGGGGTCAATGCACTAGAGATGAGAGGTGTCCTTGAAGAGGGGCTCGGCATACCTGCAGGACCGGGTAGGGGACCTCGCGGTGAAGGGCTGACTGACAAAGAAAAGGCGGAACGTGCCAAAGCCGCTGTTGCAGCCAGAGAAGAGCAACGCAAATGGCGCTTGTCCCTCCCTATGCAAAAGTATGCAGATATACGCAAAAAGTACAATGATGCAGGGGTTGGTATACACATTGCAAAGTTTGTACCATCTGGCTGGTCGGATGAGGAGATTGATTACGCCTATAATGCCGCAAAAGCTTTAGGGGCTTATGGTATCACCGATGAAGCCAGTGTGGCTGCCTGCAAACGGCTGGGCAAATTTGCTGAAAAACATAACAGCCTTGCCATCTATCATACCCACGGACAATTTGGCGAACCGGGCTTTGATATTGATTCCCTGCTCGCCTATTCACCGGCCAACAGGCTCAATCTTGATGTGGGGCACTATTTCGGCGCAACCGGGAAACATCCCAATGATGTAATTATCAAATACCATGACAGGATTCCGATGATACACGTAAAGGACAAGACCGGACCAAATCACGCCACTCCAAATGCGAACAAACCATTTGGACAGGGTGAAACACCAATTGCAGATGTCCTGCTGCTGTTGAAAAAGGAGAAATGGCCCATCGATGTTTTTGTTGAACTGGAGTACAACATTCCATCGGATTCAGATCCGGTGAAAGAGGTCATTAAGTGTATCGATTACATGAGAAATATTCTTGAGTGAATTCTGGGACGGATGAATATTTTGTTTCTCCGGTTCCTGATTTTATACGGCCCTGTCAGTTTTACTGGCGGGCCGTTTTTAATACATAGGATAGATGGGCCGTTCCACTGCTTTGGAATATGCTCCAAGGCAGTCAGGCCCGGTTGATATTGCAGATATCCTGGGCCTTTATTACCAGAAAACCCCATCAAAAATCCTACTGCCTCCTGGTTGCCTCTTTCCAAAGCCCAATGGAGAGAATGGCTGTAATAACAAATCCTCCAATGCTTATGAATAATGGCAATTGAAAACTACCAATAAAGATCTCAGCATGTAACAATAAGCGCAAAAGATGAAGCAATGCTATTATTCCAAATATAACCGATGCGATTTTTGTAAATGGTTTCATATCCGTGATTTTTATTAGTAAAGATAATGCTGTTCTCTCAAAAATGAATTTTTAATTCAAAAGGTTGGAGTTGATTTTTGAAGTCAGTTGAGGGATACATATCTTTGGCCAACGGTTTTTGTATGAAAAATTCTTGTGTGGTGCTGGAAGGCGGAGGTCTCAGGGGTGCTTTTACCAGCGGTGTAATGGAATACCTGCTTGAACGAGATTTGAATTTTGACAGGGTGGTTGGTGTCTCAGCGGGCGCCTGCGTAGGCGCATCCTATTTGTCGAAACAGAAGGGGAGGAACCGGAAGGTGAATGTGGAATATCCGTCTGATAAACGTTTTATGGGACTTCGTCATCTCCTTACCACGGGATCCTATTTCAATATGGAGTTTGTTTTTAACGAATTGCCCAGTCGGCTGGTCCCATTTGATGAACCTGCATTTTATAGAAACAGTGCCCAATTTGATGTAATCGCCACCTCGCTGACAACGGGAAAAAGTGTTGTTTTTTCCAAAAGCGAGATCGCGGAAATCGGATTAAACAAAGCTTTGGTTGCGTCATCGAGTATCCCCCTCCTTTCCCGGGCAGTAAAGATTAGGGAGGATTTATACTTTGACGGTGGAGTATCTGATTCCATACCAGTGAACTATGCTTTGAGTCAACATGAAAGAGCGGTTGTTGTCCTTACACGCCCACGGGGTTACCGGAAAGGAAAATCACCCAATAAACTTCTACTTAAAATTGCATTCAGGAAACATCCTGAATTTCAAAAGGCTTTAATCAGGCGAAATGATGAATACAACGAAACCCTTGATCTCTGTGACCGGATGGAGCAGGAGGGGAGATTATTCATCATTGCTCCATCGCCGGAATTCTCCATTGGACGGACCGAACGTAACTACAAAAAGCGCATGAACCTATATATGCATGGCACTCATGTCATTCATAAAGAATTTGAAAGTCTTCAGCGGTTCTTAACGCAGGTGACCGGAATAATTTAATGTCATAATTGGATCATCTGCCAATTCTGGTGGAGCCCGCCATGTATAAAAAACTGCCCGTTGAAATATTGAGCCCGGATGAAATAGGTACTGATATTGTTGCCGATGCAACAGCGGCTTTTATTCGTTACGGAGGGCCCTGCATGGTGATTGATTTCGGCACCGCGCTTACCTTTACAACCATTAGCAGGAGTGGTAAAATATTGGGTGTTGCCATTGCACCCGGATTATTGACTGCGTTGAAATCATTGACCGGTAATACGGCACAGTTGCGTGATGTCCAGCTGGTTGCTCCTCCATCCTTTCTTGGCGATAATACGGTACATGCCATTCAGGCAGGTATTGTTTTGGGCTTCGCCGGACTCGTCGATTCGATGGTTGCCGGAACTGAAACGGAGCTTTTGGAGAAGTTAACTGTCATTGCCACCGGGGGATTATCATCCGTTCTGCAAAACGTTTCAGCAAGGATTCAGGTCATCGACCAAAACCTGACCCTCGACGGACTAAAATACATGGCTGACCTCTTTTAATGGCTATAATTATAGCGGGCGTTCTTCATCGGGGTTTTCTCATTACTGAAAATCCTGTAAAGCACAGGATCCTTTAACAGCTCTGAAAACAGGCGAGGTTCACCATCAACCAATACCTGATTATTGATCAGCCTTATACCATGACTATAATCAACATACCAGTAAACATGTCCGCTGTACACCGGTTGAACAGGGTTGCCATCCGGTTTATGCCAGCCATAGATTACAACTTTCCCGGGAAGTGAATCCAGCCTTGAAGAAAGTATTACATCTTTCTTAATTCCGGCAACCAGTTGTCCGTTTTTCCCACCTGACTCCCCCAATTGGTTCTCAATCTGATTGTTGTGTTCTTCAAATTTCCCGGGTAGTTCATTCGCATTTCCTTCGGGTTTATAGTAGAATGGAACAAGTTGTTTCTCTGCCATTTGATAAATGTGGTCGCTCAGTTTTGAGGTGATCAGCGACCCTCCAAACAGGTCAGCCAGTTTTTGGGCAGTAAAGGGATTCATGGGTATACGACAATAATCGTGATTATTTCCAATCGCCAGGTAATCGGGCATGGTTTCATAAATTATTTGGTGCAATTTACCTTCGGAATCGGCAAATTCACCCTTTAAGGTCAGGGTATATCTGAGAAAGTCAGGTATGTTTCCTGTAGAGATAGACCGGTATATCTCCTCTTCCCTTTCCCGCAGCGGCAGTGAAGCAATACGTCTCATAAAATCAGTGCCTGTTTCAGCATCATTTTTTCTGACCGGAATATTTAACCGGCGGATCGGAATTAAAACCGAATCCCCAATATAGTCCGAATAGGCCCGCTTTGCAAAATATTCATAACCTCTTTTTTCATAGCGGGTTCCGCTAACCATACTATGAATAAAACCATTACGTTCCACCTGTATGGTATGATAAATTTTGTTGCCGGGATTTGATTTCAGGATAATCTCAATCCTTTTGCTCAGTGCACTATGCCATATTAAAGTGTCATTTCCCAATATTTTAAAATGGAACGATTGTGCCAGGTATTTCTGCATCAGGCCAGTCCTGTACCAGGTCCCACCGGTTGGTGAAACAACAGGCTTACCATTATAAATAGCAACGCTGTCATTATATGCCAGGGTACATAAACAGTTATTTTTCCCGGATTTCAGCCAATGGACAAGTTTTAGTCCGTAGCGTGAATCTTCATAGCCGTAATTGCTATCCAAAAAGGAAATCCTGACAACATTGTCCGGGATTTTTTCGACTGAATTTAGATAGCTGAAAATAAATCTCCCCCCGCCACTGTGTCCATTTAATATAATATGGGGATCCCATTGGGAAAAGATCGCCTTTATGTTGTCTACGATTCCCTTTACGGCATTGACCGAATCCCTGGTATTTGCCACCCATTCTGGCCAGCTCTTCTGCCTCGTTTCCAGATAAACGGTTACGATTGTCTCTCTTTTGATGAGATGCCTTAAAAATCGTGTCTGAGCCCCGATTTGCTGAATATCGTAATGCCAGTCGTCGCCCTTGTTTATTTTCTTGCCAAAAGTCTGTTCAATGGTATTTCCGTTGGGTAGCGCATAAAACACCAGTAAAACTTTGTCATTTTTTTTAAATCCGGTTAATGGTGCATTTATCAGAATTCGGGTTGAGGGTGGTGAATTCTCAATTACCAGCTGTTGTTCAGGCTTACCGGGCAAAACCTTGAAGCCGGGAAGATTCTGTCCCTGAATATTACAGAAGGTCAAAAACAATAAAAGGGTTATGAAAAAAGGTTTCATTTGTATATAATTTGTTTTTTAGCGGCCAAATGGAATCGAAGATCAGCGAAGTTAATTGCCATGGTGATATATTTGCTTCGCAGATTTCCACTTCGTTCCAATTCATCTTCGGTTTGTGATTTTACAACCATGGCTATTTCATCTGTATACTAACTAATTGAAAAGATATAACGTCGAATTATAACCGATTTGCATTCTCTTGAATTCGCATGAGATAGAAAAAGAAGAATCCCGCATTGTCGTGAACCCGTCTGGAGAAAGAAACCCGGTAGCTTTTTGAGAAGACTTCAACTATTTTTTATCTGGAAATCTACATTTAATTGCCTGAATAACCTGCTCCTCCGAATTTATCCATGATAAAGAGGGTATAGCGAATGTCAACATTAATACAACGCTGAAGCGAGGGTTCAAAGATGATATCTCCGCTCATCGATTCCCAGTTACCATCAAAGGCTGTACCAATCAGTTCTCCCCTGCGATTCATTACAGGGCTTCCCGAATTACCTCAGGTGATATCATTGTTGTTCAGGAAAGCAACCGGCATATAAAAGAGGCCAATTTTTTAAAGTTCATATTCAGGATTAATTTTTACAGATTAACCGATGATAACCAAGGCAATACTAACAAAAAAGACAGGAGAAAAAAATGAGATATATTCCCATTCGAAGAAATATTTTCATAATTAATTGTTTTTAAAGTGAATAAATCCTGTTTTTAAAATATTCAACTTTATTATCATTTCAATTTACGAAAAAAGGTGTTTCATTTATATGTTATTCAGCATGTTTGATTATTTTTGACGGTTATCAGCTGCACGGCTAAACCCAATATTTTCAGAACTTATGAAGCGAGATAAACTAATTGGAATGTATTCACAATGTTTCAGGGAGAACTGGAATTTACCAGCTTTTTCTGATTTTCAGGGAGAAACCACAACTTATGGTGAAGCTGCGCAGACCATCCGTCAGATACATCGGTTTTTCCAGGAAAGTGGTATCCGTAAAGGGGATAAGATTGCGATTCTTGGACGTAACTCATCCAACTGGGCCGTCTCGTTTCTGGCCGTTTCGGGCTATGGAGGAGTGACTGTTCCAATCTTACCCGATTTTAATTCCGATGACATTCTCCATATCCTCAACCATAGCGAATCACTTTTCCTGTTTGCTGCCGATAACCTTTTTGACAAGCTCGACAGGGGTAAAATGGCCGGAATTAAAGGGGTAGTCAGTCTGACCGACTTTTCACCACTTTCGTTTAAATCTACTGAAGAAAAAGAACATTGGGAAAAATGGTTTTCAGTTGAACATGCCGGGCAATCGTCCCCCGATAACTTTGAGCTCACCGAATATGACGGGGAAGATCTGAGTATCCTGTCGTACACCAGCGGTACCTCGGGATTTTCGAAAGGAGTAATGATCCCTGCCCGCAGTTTGCTATCGAATATTGTTTATGCCCAGGACCATATGCCATTAAAAGCGGGTGACCGTATTGTCTCCTTCCTCCCGATGGCGCATGTTTTCGGGTTATTATTTGAATTTTTATTCCCCGTTTCAGTGGGTTGCCACGTTACATTCCTATCCAGGGCGCCTACTCCGCAGCTGATCATTAAAGCTTTTCAGGAGGTAAAGCCAAGATTGATATTATCTGTTCCGCTGGTCATTGAAAAAATATACAAAAAACGGATATTACCCCAACTCGAAAAACCTGTCGTGAAATTTCTGCTTAAAGTTCCCGGTATCCGGCTGCTTTTGCATAAAAAAGTGCGGGTCTCACTGATGGAAACATTTGGCGGAAATTTCCACGAAATGGTGATTGGTGGCGCCCCCCTTAATCATGAGGTAGAAACCTTTTTCAGGAAAATAAAGTTTCCATTTACAATCGGTTACGGTATGACTGAATGCGGACCGCTGATTTCGTACGAACCCTGGAACCGTTTCAGACCCTCCTCTGCGGGGAGACTGGTTGACAGGATGGAAGTTCGAATCGACTCAGCTGATCCCTTTCACGAAGTGGGCGAAATCCTCGTAAAAGGTGCAAATGTGATGCTGGGCTACTACAAAAATGAGAAAGCCACGGCAGAAGCCATCGACGACGAAGGGTGGCTCCATACGGGCGATCTGGGAATAATCGATCCCAACAATTTTATTTACATCCGCGGGCGATGCAAGAATATGCTGCTCGGACCATCAGGCCAGAATATCTACCCGGAAGAGATGGAGGCAAAGCTCAGTAACTATCCGTTTGTACTTGAATGTGTGATCACCGAACGCTCAGGTAAAATGATTGCCTTTGTTTTCCCTGATCCTGAAATGATCGAAGCAGAAAAACCGGACGAAAACCGGCTCAGGGAAATTATGGCCGAAAATTGCAAACATGTCAATAAAGAACTCCCTAAATTTGCCCAGCTGAGCTCTATTATCCTGGTAGATAAGGAATTTGAAAAAACGCCCAAGCGCAACATCAAACGTTATTTGTACACCTGAGAAAGGGCATTTTATTTAATCGCGCCTGACTTTTATTAAAAAATCAGATTAAATATTGAAATCCTGATGCGGTTAAAATTAAGGTTTTTAGCTCTGAAAACGGTGATTACCGCGCTTTAGTTATTGGATTTTCAAAGATCTTGGTGTAAATTGCACCATGGAATTTGCTATACTCAAAGATATTGTCCTTATTTTTGCTTTTGCCACAGCGGTTAACTACCTCTTTACCAGGATACGGATCCCCACAATCATCGGATATCTGCTTACCGGCGTTGTTGTAGGACCTTCACTGCTGGCGGTTATTCATTCTCCTGACGAAATAGAATTCATGGCCGAGATTGGTATCATCCTGCTGATGTTTACCATTGGTCTTGAGTTATCACTTAATCACCTGATCAAAATCCGGACGATTGTATTTTTTGGCGGAATTGTCCAGCTTTTATTTACCAGCGGGATAACGGCGATCGTTGCGCGGATGTACGATATGGGGTGGGGTCCGGCGGTTTTTATTGGCTTCCTCACCGCATTGAGCAGTACGGCACTTGTGCTCAAAATCCTTCAGGAGCGGGGAGAAGTGACCTCCAACTACGGCCGTACTGTTGTGGGCATACTTATATTTCAGGATATCATTCTGGTTCCTTTGATTTTATTCACCCCCATGCTTTCAGGTGGGACCACCAACATCGGCCATCAATTACTGGTGTTGGGGATCAAAACATTGGGAATTATGACCATGGTTTACCTGGGCAACCGGTGGATCATGCCGCGGTTGCTTCACCTGATCGCCCTGACTAAAAACCAGGAACTTTTTTTAATGAGTATTCTGCTGATTTGTCTCTCTGTTGCCCTGCTCACTTCCGAACTTGGTATGTCGCTGGCATTCGGCGCTTTTCTGGGCGGACTGATGATTTCACGGTCAGAATACAGCCAGAACGCCTACGGTCACCTGACCCCGTTTAAGGACACTTTTACCAGTTTCTTTTTTGTCTCTATCGGTATGTTGTTGGATTTGAGCTTTGTCTATGATCATATACTGCTGGTGTTGGGAACAGTTCTGCTGGTTATTGCCATCAAAACCTTTGTGGCCGGAGGAACGGCTTTTTTGCTTGGGCATACCTTACGCGGGACAGTGGTGGTCGGAATTGCGTTGGCTCAGATTGGTGAATTTTCTTTTATTCTGGCAAAAACAGGAAAAGAATTCAGGGTCATCACGGAGTATTATTACCAGCTATTTCTGGCGGTAACGATTGTTTCAATGGCGGTCTCCCCATTTCTGATTATGATCGCCAAACCACTGGCCAATCTGGTGCTTAAACTGCCTGTACCTCCATTTCTCATCAATGGGCTTTTCCCTTTGCAGGAGACCGAGGTTCCCCAAATGCAAAACCACATTGTACTTATTGGCAAAGATTCCCGCTCTCTTAATCTTTCGCGCATGGCCAGCAGATTGAAATTACCCTACGTCTCAGTTATTTTCGATCCCGCTGAAGTGCGTAAACGACAAATTAGGGGGGAGATGGCTGTCTACGGCGATGCTCTGAATGAACCTATACTTAAGAAAGCTTATATTTCAACTGCAGAAGTTGTGGTCATCAGCATCGGGGATGCTATAACTGCACTTGGCATCATCGAAAAAGTGAGGGTACTGAATAAACATGCCAATATTATCGTGCGCGCCAAATATGTCTCCGATATTGAAGATTTGTATCAAATGGGTGCCAATCAGGTAATTCCGGAAGAATTTGAAACTGCTATCGACCTGTTTGAACGGATACTCAAAAAACTGCTTATCCCAAAGAGTGAAATCGAAGCCGCCATCTCACGCATCCGCGACGATAATTATGGTATTTTCAGGGAAAAAGAGGATAACGTTACCTATGCATTGAGTGAAGAGATTCCGGATGTTGAAATCATTGCCCTCAAGGCAGGCAATTATTCCCTTTTCCCGGGCAAATCACTAAAAGAGATCAATCTTCGGAAGGATTTTGGCCTTACCATCGTTGCAGTGAAACGGGGAGATAAAATTCATGAAAATCCGGGCGCCAATTTTATCTTCGACTCAGAGGATGTGATGTATGTGCTGGGTAAACCAGTGAAAGTTGCCAGTATGACCGCGCTATATTCCACCGATGACAAGCCATTCCCCTCCTCCGTTTAATCGGATGAATATCTTCGTTAATATAGGTCAGGGAATCATTTTTTGATTTTTAAATTTTAAATATGTCAGAATTTATAAACAACAGCCATCCGCGACTTGAATCACTGGCCGGATTTGCCCGTGAACTCATCAAAGGTGGAAACGGGAGATTGCTTATTTCGGAACACCAGCAAGCCATTGATACGGTGACTCCTGAAGAGGCGATGCAGGTACTTGATCAACTGCTTGTTGAAGGATTTTCGAATGCCACTGTCAAGGCTGCTGTCGGTAAAATTATCAATGCGTTTTACAAATCGTTGAATAGCCACATCTGGGCACAACCGGATGAAAATCATTTTCTCTCTCTGCTGATGCGCGAAAACAGGGAGGTGGTCGGGATTATGACCCATATTAAAACGGTTGTTAAATCACTTTTTAAAGCAGCTGACGCTGACAAGCCGGGGTTGCTGGGCGAACTATGGCAGCAAATCAGCAGGTTGAAATTGTACGAGTTACATTACATTAAAAAGGAGAATATCCTTTTCCCTTATATTGAAAAGGCATTCCCGCAATTCAGGTGTTTGCAGCTGATGTGGTCGTTTCACGATGATTTCCGCAGAAGCATCAAGAATCTTGAGTCGATCCTGTTGTCAGAAAATCCCGATACAGATCTGTTAAGTAAAGAGTTGGGAAAATTATTCTTCGTGGTCCTTCCGGTTATATTCCGTGAAGAGTACATTGTTTTTCCTGTGGCCTACAGGTCAATTCCGGTGAAGGGTTGGAGTGATATGCTGCGGCAAAGTTCAGAAACCGGATGGTGTTATATTGTTCCACCTGAACCAGAGGTCAGCGACCTCAAAGAAGGGTTCACCGGTGATGGTAAAATCGGTCTCGGAACCGGTTCTCTGACCCCCGGCCAGCTGATGATGCTTTTCGATCATCTGCCTGTGGATATTACATTTGTAGATGAAAATGATGAAGTCTGTTACTTTTCTGGTGTAAAACACCGCATATTTCCCCGTTCCAATGCCATCATCGGCCGGAAGGTGCAAAACTGCCACCCGCCTGAAAGTGTCCATATTGTCAATG
>JAHEYS010000052.1 GCA_023251475.1 Prolixibacteraceae bacterium | reverse complement strand
CCAACTGGCATATTTATTGGCTGAGTCAAGAAAGTTACCACCATTTTCGGTATAGTAATCGAGAATGGTAAACGAAGTCTGTTCATCGACCTTTGTCCCAAAATACATGGTCCCCAAACCCGGACAACTGATCTGTTCTTTGGTATTTCCCAGTATTGTCATATCCATTTTAACCATTTTTCAGAAAGTAAGTATTCCAGGATGGTTGCCATAATCTATCCCGTTATTCACCTCAAAAATACAAACCATTGACGGATTAATAATCCTAAGGTTGCAAGAAAAATAAGGTTTTAAGAAATCTAAATCCTGATTAATCGGCATTTTATAGGGAGTCAATAGAAAAATATGCCACAAAAAGAGCACTCAAAACATAAAAAATTAACTTTTATACTAAACAAAGCAGGAATTAAGAAACTGCCAATAGTGTATAAATGGAAAATAAAAAGATCCGCTGGAAACAACGTTTTCAGAATTATGAAATGGCTTTTTTAAAACTAAAGGAAGCCATGGAACAGGAGAATTTAAATGAGCTGGAACGCAATGGCCTTATTCAACGATTTGAGTTTACATTAGACCTTTCGTGGAATGTGCTTAAAGATTATCTCGAAGAAATGGGGTTTATTTTTGAACCATCACCGAAAGATACCCTGAGGGAGGCGCAGAATGCAGGATTGATTAATTATGGCCAGGCACTTATTGACGGATTGGATATTCGCAATGAATTATCACACGATTACAGTGGCAACAAGTTTGAAGTTTCAGAGGAAGTTTTACGTGATGAAGTTTATCCGGCGCTGCAAATGCTCTATCAGTTCTTTAACACTGAAGGAGGTCATGGACAACAAATACTTTTTGATGAATAATCTTTCAAATAAATTCGGCCTCACCGACCGGGATATTCAAACCATACATGATATCCTTTACAAATACCCGGAGGTTTCGCTCGTGCATATTTTTGGAAGCCGCGCCAAGGGGACCAGTAAACCGGGCAGCGATATTGATTTGGCCATCATGAACAAGGGAACCAGCAGCAATACTTTGTATTAACTGAAAAGTGATTTTGAGGAGAGTTCTCTGCCATATAAGGTTGATCTGGTAGATCTTCATACATTGACCAATCAGAATTTTGTTGAGCATATTGAAAGGGTGGGGTCAATTTTTTATCAACGTGAAGAGGCTGTATCTGTATAACCCGGGGTGAGAATCCAGGTAAAAAATCTCTTTATTAACCAATTCATCGGGATTTCGCAACTCCGGGCAGGCGAAACAAACTACGAAAGACAGTCCGCGATCAAAGCCATGATAAGGCTCAGCCCTTCTACCGGACGGAACGGATCCTGCATTCAAAAAAGAATGATGTAATAGATTTTGCTCACGCAAAGGCGGAAAGCCGCAAAGTTCTACTCCTAAGCGTCATAGTACCTTTGCGTGATTTTTTTTAAAATTTAAAATGACTAACCGGCAACCATAGCGCTGATGCTTCTGCTCCAAGGTCCTGCCTCTCCGCGGGTATTTACCCAGCGTAACCAGTAATAAACATTCTTTGCAGCATTCTTCCCTTCGAAAGTAGCGCTGAATGGACTACTGGTACTGGTTCCAAGATAATCGAGTTCGCTCGCATCCATGGGGGCGTTCCCATCGATTTTCGACCATATCTCGCATCCATGCACTCCGGCTGGTTTAGCCTTACTCCGTGGAGTCGCTTCATCGCCATAGTTGATGGTATGCTGCAATCTTACTGAAAAATCGACAGTACCCACAGGAGAGGAGACAGGCGCCGGAACAGGTTTACGGGTTACCTGTTTTACGGTTAATCCCATTCTTTCCCGATCGCTATTCAATACCCTGGTATTGTTGGCCAACCACTGGGCATTAAACTGGCGTATTGCCTTTTCATAGGAATCCCGGGCATCATCTTTCGACTGCACATCGGCCCTGGTGCGGTTCTGTTTGTTACTTGCCCTGGCGAAGGCAGTTGTCCAGACTGCTTGTGAAGCTTTTAACGCAGTAAAATCATCGGCAGGAATGCT
>JAHEYS010000111.1 GCA_023251475.1 Prolixibacteraceae bacterium | reverse complement strand
CGCTCGATATCTTCAAGGGTGAGTACGTAGCGATAATGGGTGCCTCCGGGTCCGGAAAATCGACACTGATGAATATTATTGGGTGCCTCGATACCCCAACATCAGGCAGCTATACTCTTAACGAGAAGGATGTCAGCAAACTGGATGATGACCGGCTGGCCGAAATAAGAAATACTGAGATTGGATTTGTATTTCAGACTTTTAACCTGCTTCCCAGGTATACAGCACTTGAAAATGTGATGCTCCCATTAATCTATGCGGGGGTTGGCAAAGAGAAAAGAATTGAACTTGCAACAGAGAAACTTAGCAATGTGGGATTGACCGACAGGATGGAACACCGTCCCAACGAGCTCTCCGGCGGTCAGCGCCAGCGTGTTGCGGTGGCAAGGGCTTTAATTAATACACCTTCAATCCTCCTGGCAGATGAACCTACGGGAAACCTTGATTCGAAAACATCGGAGGAGATCATGAAACTTTTTGCTGCAATTCATGCAGCCGGCAATACCATCATCCTGGTCACCCATGAAGAGGATATCGCCCTGCATGCACATCGTATCATTAAACTCAAAGATGGTCAGATAGAGACTGATCACAAGAACGACAAACCTATTTATTAACCCGAAAATTTAAAATAATGCGTGTTTATACCCGTACTGGCGATGATGGCACTACCGGATTGATTGGTGGCACACGCGTTAAAAAATATGATCTTCGCATTGAGGCCTATGGAACCGTTGATGAATTAAATTCATGGATTGGACTGATTCGTTCACAGGAGATTAGTTCCGGCGATATTCATGATTTAATTGAAATACAGAAAAAATTATTTGTCATCGGCGCCCTATTGGCCACAGATAATGCCAAAGTTGACAATTCAACCCAACTGAGATGCAGCGGGGAGGACATCTTATTTCTTGAAACGAGAATGGATCAGGCACTTGACGCTCTTCCCGCATTATCTAATTTTCTCCTCCCGGGGGGGAATAATGCAGTATCGTATTGCCATATAGCCAGGACCGTATGCAGAAGGGCAGAACGAAGGACCTATCAGCTATCGGCTGAAATTGCAGTCCCTGATAATGTGCTCAAATATCTCAACCGCCTTTCTGATTACCTCTATGTTTTATCTAGAAAAGTGGCGCGCGATACCGGCTTAGAAGAAATTCCATGGAAATCTTAAAAAAAGTGATTTAAGGCTTTTATTATTAAAAAAATATAACTAAAATCGCGCTTTGAGGAATAGTCACTTAATCTTAAACAAATAATATGTATTGGACCTTAGAACTGGCTTCAAAACTGGAAGATGCACCCTGGCCTGCAACAAAAGATGAGCTGATCGATTTCGCCATTCGATCTGGTGCGCCACTTGAAGTGATTGAAAATCTACAGGAGATGGAAGATGAGGGCGAGATTTACGAATCGATTGAAGATATCTGGCCCGATTACCCGAGTAAAGACGACTTCTTCTTTAATGAAGATGAGTATTGAAGGGTTAAAATTGTTTTTTTGATGCAGGTTTCTTCTCCGGACCTGCATTTTTTTTACGCTCCTCCGATAACGGGAAGAGATCATTTTGATTCAGCGGACGCTCTTCTGGCCTCCAGCGAAACCCCTCCAGCACGGTATCTTCAGGTTTAAGCTCCTTCATCGGGGTGGTCTTCCCTTCCGGTTTAGGGTAAAACCTGATACTATCGATATGATTCTCGGTAAGATGAAGTTTAATTTTACTGCTCAGCAACCGGTTCATCCCGGAGTAATGATTTTTATCCTTCAGGTAATAGAGCGTTTGTGCATTCCCGCTTACATCAGCAACCCTGAGCTTATTCTTAAAAATCTGGCCAACAATTATTTTACCTGATATCTGATTAAATTTTACAGAATCCTCCGACATCACCAGGAAAGCGTTGTTTTCAAGGCGAGCAATACTTGGATCGGGAATTTTGGAGACAAACTGAATCTTCTCTGCGGTCATCTGGTTTTCCTTTGACCATAACACCGGATCATAGAACATCAAAAGGGTGGAATCCTTCATCCTGTAGCTTAGCGAATCACACTGTCCCTGAAGGTCTGGTTTAAAGAATCTCACTTTGCGGAACGCCATAAAATATTTAGCATCCTTACCCTTAACATCTGCAGAATCCTTACCCTTAACATCTGCAGAATCCTTGCCCTTAATATTTGCAGTATCCGGTCTGGTAAAAAGGGTATCGGCGTGCATATACATCGTATCTTTCTTACTGTACTGAATAAAAAGGGCCGAATCAGTAACAAAAGCAATCTTCGTATTCTCGTTATAAACACCTACCCTCCCCTTGATCAGTACCCGGTTCGTGGAGTCGGAGAGGGTCACCCTGTGTTTCCCGCGACCATTTCCGGATGCGCGGTCATAAAATAAGGTATCCCCTTCGAGAACCTGAGTCTTATTTGTTATTCTGGATGCTTTGTAAAGTTCGGCAAGGTTCTTTCTTGTATCGTACCAACCCCTCTCAGAGTAGAGCACACCATCCTTTTTAGTCCCTTTTATCGTTGTCGGACCTACAATAAAAGCGCGTTCAGTTTCGCTGTTATATTTCAACGTGTCGGCATGTAGCACAAAGTCCTTATTCGTTAAAACAACCGAGTCCTTAAAAAAGAGCATATTATCGTTTGAATAATACCTTCCGATAACACTTGTCAATACATTGGTGGTATCTACAATTTTTCCCCCGTGATTATAATAACCGATATTCGTGCTGAGGTCGAAATCCATGGAATCGGTGGTAAGGGTAATCGATTTATCCACCATTTTTACGTGATAGACAAATTTTGCCAGCCGAGTATCGCCGTTGTAGTACATTTTATCCCCGTAAAGGTGCAGGGTGTCACCCTGAATAATATGGACGTTTCCAAAGGCATCAAACCTGTTGCTTTCGTTATAGGAATAAGCGCTGTCGCAAAACATCAGCGCCTGATTGTGTCTGAACCTTACGTTTCCGATCAGCCGTTGTGCATTGGCTATAATGGATGCATCATAGGTGTACAAATCGGCATTTTCAATATCTACACGACGCTTCTTTTTAATCTCCTGTGGCTGAGTTGCCTGAATAAAAAAACCGACTACTGCCAAAAGAAAAAACAAAGGGAAAAGAGCAGCTTTCTTTGGATGGCTCATACTACCTCACGCTAAATTTCAGGTAAACTTACAAATTTACTTTTTCCACGATTTTAATTTGAAGTTGCAATTCGCATATGAATCATCAACATGAATATAGGTTTTTGCCTGTTGTTTGGCAATCCATTTCCGGTAGGTTTCTTCCTTTTTCTTGGCCAGAAACATCTCGCTCAGTTTCTGATAATCTTCCTGGAGATTGGCCTTATGTTCCTTTGTTTTATTATTTAACCGAATGATCTTGTAGACCTGCCTTTGTTTATCATCGATCGACAAAAAGGGGCGTGAGGTTTCGCCAATATTCATTTTCACAATCTCTTTACTCACATCGGGATCAAGCTCTTTCATTTCAAATTTTGAGGAACCTGATTGTTGTGAAGTGACTAATCCACCATTATTACGGGTGTTTTTATCGGAAGAATAGAGATAACTTGCCTGCTCCCAGGTCATTTTTCCGGTACGGATAAAATCGGCAAGACTGTCGATCCTGTTTTTTGCATTTTCAAGTTCTTTCTGATCAATCTTTGGCCGGAGCAATATATGACGACATTTAATCTTCTCCCCCTTACGATCTATCAATTGAATGATATGGTATCCAAACTCGCTTCTTACCACCTTTGATACCTGGTTTGGTTTAAGGTTAAAAGCTTCTGTGGCGAATGCGGGATCAAGCATGGCCCTGCCAACATAATCCATCTCGCCCCCATTTCTGGCAGAACCTGGATCCTCTGAATACATAATGGCAAGGGTGGCAAAATTATCGCCGTTTTCGACCCGTTTCTTAAAATCACGCAATTTCGCCTTTACTGCAAGATCCTCTTTTTCAGTAATAACAGGGAGCATGGTAATTTGTGCATACTCCAGCTGAGACCCGATTTCAGGTATCTCCTTAGGGGCTAACTGCCTGTAATATTGCCTTACTTCCGAAGGGGTGGTGGTCACCTTGGAGATAATTTTTGTTTGCATCTGCTCTGTTTTCAGCTGCTCTTTGATTGTCTCCGACATTTCGGCTTTTAGTTGTACAATCGGTTTATTGAAGTATTTCTCAACCTCCTTTTCGGAGCCAATATTCTCAATAAAGTAATTCAACCGCCGGTCCATCTGCTGGTTGATCTGATTGTCGGTTACAACGATCAATGTATCAAGTTCGGCCTCGGCAAGCAATAGTTTCTGTTCAAGTAACTGTTCGAGTATTTCGCACTTCTGATCTCCCTGCGATGTAACGCCCTGAGCCTGTTGCTGAATAGCCTGGGTTTCGATGTCCGACTTGAGAACCGGATTGCTTCCTACTACAGCAACGATCTGATCAATAACTTTATCCTGAGCATCTGAGGTTTTTCCACCCAAAATGATTGTCCCTAACACAAGGATCCCTTTTATAACGTTTTTAAGCATCTTTTATATCTTAATATCAGTCTGTAATTTTAAATTGATGGGTGCTTTTCCCCTTTTGATAAATATTTTTCTGAAGTTCCTCAATAAACTCCATCTTCCTGTTGTTGAGAATTAAACCGGAGATTCGGTCTTTGACAAATTCGAACGGGGCTTTATCGCCAATTAACCGGTAATCTTTTATTGCTGCAAGATAATATTTGTTATCATCCGACGATTCAATAAAACTATTTTTCTTCAGTGCAGCCTCCGGACTGTTAAAACTTGCCGGCATCCTCGACCTGATCTGACTGAAATCGATCCATTGTTCATTAAAATAATCAAATTTTGTGGCGTATTGAAAACTATATTTTTCAAGCTCTGTCCGCGACTTATCATCCGTGGCATTCATCCATTTCTTAAGTTGATCCGATTTTGCCTCTTTCTTCGGCACCTCAATATAGATAGCCTTGACAATATTCTGATCAAGTATAAACTTTTCGGGATGCAGGTCATAGAACTGCCGGATATCACCTCCGGTAAGTACCGTATCGAGTTTTTGATTGATTATCTGTTGCAGATACCTGTGAATGATCAGTGAGCTCCGGTATTCGTCCAATTCACGCTGAACATCCTTTTGTTCATCCGAAAGGTTTTCTTCAGCCATTGCCACCATCAGCTCCTCCCTTACCCATCGTTGAATATAATCTTTGGCCTGAATGATACTATCCGGTTTGGTAATCCCAGCCGGAAGAGCAGCGGCAAGGTCTCTTCGGAGTAAGGATTTATTCCCAACACTGGCAATTACATTATCGCCCTGAGAAGAGCGGGAAAAATAAGTGCACCCAGATAAAAAGCTCAATATTAATAAAATAAAATAAAAATCTCTTCTCATTTAAAATCAAATCGTTTTCTTACCTGTTCGCTATCATCAAACCATTTTCACATTAGATGCGATTCGACGGCCTCAGGTTGTCACAGGGGTCAAATTTACCTTAAATTCCTGAGAAAAAGATCATCCTGACAGAAAATCAAAATTATCGGTAAAACCAGTTAAGTCACTCACTTGAATAATTCGGTGATTCGCTGGTAATAGTGATATTATGCGGATGGCTCTCCGCAATACCAGCACTGGTGATCCGCACAAACTTTGCCTCATGCAGTTTTTCGATCGTATGGGCCCCGCAATAACCCATCCCTGCCCTTAGTCCTCCAACAAGCTGATAAACAACTTCATATAATGTTCCCTTGTATGGAACTCTCCCTACAATCCCTTCCGGGACAAATTTTTTAATTTCGTCTTCCATATCCTGAAAATAACGATCCTTGGAACCCTGCTGCATCGCCTCAACCGAACCCATACCACGGTACGATTTATATTTTCGTCCCTGAAATATAATTGTCTCCCCTGGTGACTCTTCAACACCGGCAAACAATGAACCGGCCATGATACACTGCGCCCCTGCCGCCAATGCCTTGACAATATCGCCTGAATAGCGGAGTCCACCATCTGCGATAATGGGCACACCACTGTTTCGCAACGCCTTTGAAACATTATAGATAGCCGATAACTGCGGTATTCCAACCCCGGCGATTATCCGGGTGGTACAGATGGATCCCGGACCAATGCCTACTTTTACTGCATCAGCCCCTGCAAATACCAGTTCAGAAGCAGCCTCGGCAGTGGCAATATTACCTACAATAATATCTGTATCGGGATACTTACTCTTGGCATTTTTCAGTATCTCAAGCACCCCTTTTGTATGACCATGAGCAGTATCAATCACAATTGCATCAACCTGTGCCTGAATCAGGGCATCCATCCGGTCAAAGGTATCCCTGGTGATTCCAACGGCGGCAGCAACCCTTAACCTCCCCTTTTCATCCTTACATGCCAATGGTTTATCCTTTGCCTTGGTAATATCTTTATAGGTGACTAACCCCACCAGTTTATTTTGATTATCGACAACGGGCAGTTTCTCCACTTTATGATTTTTAAAAATCTCCGTCGCCTTTTCCAGAGTTGTCCCAACAATAGTGGTGATCAGGTTATTGGAAGTCATCACCTCCGCTATAGGACGCTGAAGATTTTTTTCGAAACGAAGGTCACGGTTGGTTACAATTCCCACCAGATGCCGTTCCTCATCAATAACAGGAATCCCCCCGATTTTAAAAATCTCCATCAATTTAAGGGCATCACCTACCACTTTTTCTTTTGAAATCGTGACCGGATCGGCGATCATCCCTGTTTCTGCCCTTTTCACAGTAGCAACCTGCTTTACCTGCTCCCCAATTGACATATTCTTATGAATCACTCCAATCCCACCTTCACGGGCAATCGCGATGGCCATCGTTGATTCGGTGACTGTATCCATTGCTGCCGATACAATTGGCGTATTCAGCCTGATGTTTCTTGAAAACATAGATGTCAGATTAACTTCACGGGGAAGTACATCCGAATAGTCGGGAATTAACAACACATCATCGAAAGTAAGACCTTCGAGAGCAACTCTATCAGAAATAAATGACATGGCATAAGATTTATTGATGAGACTTCACTACACAAATATAAGTATTGGAACCGGAAAATGATAGGCGCATTTATGAGAAATAGATGTTTTAATCGTATATTTGAGTCAACAATTTTGATGATGAGCAAATTTACTGAAAACATATCGCTAATTGCAGAGGAACCTGTTATAACCATAATATCGCTGACCGGGGATGACCTGGTGCTGCTTGAAATAAATATCCGGTAGCACAGCGAAAACAATGGACCAATTCCACGAAATACTAAAACAGTACTGGGGCTACGATGAATTCCGTCCATTGCAGGAGGAGATCATCCGTTCGGTTGCGGATCAGAAAGATACCCTTGCCCTGATGCCGACCGGTGGAGGAAAATCAATTACCTTTCAGGTTTATTCGCTTTCAGCCGATGGATTATGCCTGGTTGTCACCCCGTTAATCGCACTTATTAAAGATCAGGTCGAAAATCTGAGGTCAAAAAACATTAAAGTTCTGGCCATCTATTCAGGGATGTCGACCAGGGAGATTGACATTGCTTTGAACAATGCAATTTACGGTGATTACAAATTTTTATATATCTCACCCGAACGGATCGCATCAGAAAAATTCAGGGAGTACCTGATCAGGATGAAACTAAACCTCATTACGGTGGACGAGGCGCACTGTATTTCGCAATGGGGATATGATTTCAGACCCTCCTATCTCACTATTTCCGAGGTGAGAAAATTCTTCCCTCAAACCCCCATACTGGCACTGACTGCCACTGCCACTCAGAAAGTAGTGGATGATATTCAGGAAAAACTGGAGTTCAGAGAGAAGAATGTCCTTCAGAAGAGTTTCCGGCGCGATAACCTGATCTACCTGGTTCGAAATAAGGAGGACAAAATGGGATATCTTACCGACACGATCCGGAAAGCAAAAGGGACAGGGATTGTTTATGTTAGAAGCAGGAAAAAGACAAAGGAGATCGCCCAGATGCTTCAACAACAAAAAATTTCTTCGGATTTTTATCATGCAGGATTGGCTACCGATGTTCGCAGTCAGAAACAGGATAAATGGATGAGCGGCGAATCACGGGTCATTGTTGCGACCAATGCCTTTGGAATGGGGATCGATAAACCGGACGTCAGGTTTGTAATCCATCTTGATCTGCCAGATTCACTGGAGGCCTATTTTCAGGAAGCGGGCCGTGCGGGCCGTGACGGAGAAAAATCTGTCGCTGTGCTCCTGTATAACAACACCGACAAGCGCAGGCTCCATAAAATGGTTACCGACAGCTTTCCCATCCTGGAAACCATCCGGTCGGTCTATAACTCCATGTGCAATTATCTGATGGTGGCGATAGGGAGCGGGAAAGGGGGAGTTTTCAGTTTCCGGATTGAGGATTTTTCCAGAAAATTTGAATTCCAGGTCAGCTCAGTTTATCACAGTCTGAAACTTCTCGAAAGGCAGGGGTACCTGTCGTATGTCGAGAACGTGGACAATTATTCCCGCATACTGTTTGCCATACGGCGTGATGACTTATACCGGATTCAGGTTGGAAATGCGGAGATCGACACATTTATAAAACTGATTCTCAGGTCATATACTGGTGTTTTTACCGACTTTGTAAACATCGATGAGGCGCTTCTTGCCCGCCGCCTGAACAGCACAGGTGATCTTATTTATCAGCAGCTTAAATTTCTGGCACAACAAAAAATAATCGAATATATCCCGCAAAAGAAAACCCCTGTAATTGTTTTTGAAACGGAAAGGGTAGAGACCGGCAGGATTCATATCAGCGCCGAAAATTATCAGCATCGTAAGTTGAAATACCAGCAACAGGTTGATTCAGTAATTGATTATGCATCAAATGACCATCATTGCCGCAGTGTCGCGTTGCTGGAATATTTCGGGCAGTATAATTCGGAGCCATGCGGATCGTGCGATGTGTGTAACGGGTATCACGATTCCGGAATTAAAGTTGCTGATTTCAACCGTATTTCTGAAAAAATCAAAAAAATACTTCCGGCTGAAGGTTACCGGATCGACAAAATAGTGAAACTGATCCCCGAACCTGAACCTAAGATCATCAAAGTTTCGAGGTGGCTCCTGGATAATGGATGGCTCAAAACTGATTCAAACGGATTACTGACAACCAATTCAAAAGGTCAATAATGAGCCTTTGGCCATTCGCTATCGGGATTTTGATTACCTTTGCAGGATATAGATGATGAAAAAGGAATTTGAATGAGTAAAGAACCATTTTCAGAGGTGGTTTATTCGAAGAACGTGATCGAATTTGCCACAGTTGCCAATGAGTATTGTTCTTTTATTGAAGCTGTTGACCAGTTTCAGCGAAAGGATTTTATTACCAGGTTACAGAAATTATTTCCATTGCTGTATCTGAAGGCAGCTTTGCTTCCCGAACCTGACGTTGAAATGTCGGAGGATGCACCCGAAAAATTTGTGAGTGAGGAGGATTATAATTTTATTCTGCAAAAGCTGCAGGCAAAATTCGGACAGTTTGATGCCTATTATGAAGTTTTTGATCCTTCAATCCAGTATAGTGCTGAGCCGCTTGAGGCCAGTATCTCGGAAAACATTACCGACGTCTATCAGGATCTGAAGGATTTCATCCTCTCCTACAGAATCGGAACACTGGAAGTGATGAACGATGCACTCGGGGAATGCCGTAATAATTTTGAGCAATACTGGGGGCAACGACTTGTGAACGGGCTTAGGGCCATTCACAATCTGGTGTATGGATCTGCTGATCTTGAAGAGACTGATGATCAATCTGAAAAGGTTGACAATTTCTAATTGTTTTTTTTGCCAAAAAATAGAATTAAAATATGAGTCAAGGGGGGGTTAAATAAAATGAGGAAATCAATTTCCAATGAGGAGTTGGCCGGGTTACCACTTTCTGCTTTTGAAGGTACCATTCATGTTATTGAACAGCCTGAAGATCTGGACCGGGCAATCAATTATCTTAATAATCAGACCATAATTGGATTTGATACTGAATCAAGGCCCGCATTCAAAAAAGGTCAGATTTTCCCCGTATCGTTACTCCAACTTTCCACAAATGATCAGGCATTCCTGTTCCGGATCAATAAAATTGGTTTACCGGCAGGGCTTGTGAAAATTCTTGCCTCTCCAAAGATTCTAAAGATTGGGGTTGCCATCAGGGATGATATTAAAATCCTGCAAAAGATTGTCCATTTTAAACCTTCCGGATTTATTGAACTGCAGGATCTTGTAAAAGATTATGGAATTGAAAATTTCAGTCTCAAAAAACTTTCTGCTATTGTATTGGGATTCAGAATTTCAAAATCGCAACGGCTGACCAACTGGGATGCGGATGAGCTGACGGAGCAACAATTGATTTATGGGGCAACCGATGCATGGGTTTCAGGCGAAATTTATAAAGAACTACTGATAACTCCCATTGAAACTGCATTATGCGAACCAGAAACAGCAGAGAACGAAGAGGGAAATTAATCCTTTCATAATTTTCTGCAAGAATTTATTCAGAGCATGTCGAAATTTAGTAAAGTTGTTTTAAAGAAGGGGAAAGAAGAGTCGGTTCTCCGCTTTCATCCCTGGGTTTTTTCGGGCGCAATCGATCGGATCGAGGGAAGTGTGGAAGAGGGTGATGTGGTCATCATACATGCCAGTGATGACCGTTTTTTGGGGATTGGTCATAGCGCCATAGGATCAATTGCAGTGCGAATATTCTCATTTGAAAACAGAACACCCGATTTGGATTTCTGGATTGGTAAATTTCAGTCGGCTTATAATCTGCGTCATAAGATTGGGTTGACACTTCGCAGTAACACCAATGTTTTCAGGCTGGTACATGGCGAAGGGGATGGAATGCCGGGATTGATCGTCGATTTTTATAACGGAACCGCTGTTTTACAGGCCCACTCTGTCGGGATGTGGCTGATCAGGGAGATGCTGGCCGAAGCGATGAAGGTTGTCCTGGGCGACCGGCTGGTGGCCATCTACGACAAAAGTTCCAAAACACTCCCTTTTAAAGCCTCCATTGAACCAGTTGACGGATATTTGTTTGGCGGACAGATAACCCGCGAGGTACTTGAAGATGGAAACCGCTTTCTTGTGGATTGGGAGGAGGGTCAGAAAACCGGATTTTTTGTTGATCAGCGGGAGAACAGAAGACTGTTAAGTGATTATTCTTTCGGGAAAAATGTGCTGAATATGTTTTGTTATACAGGAGGGTTTTCATTCTCTGCAATGAGGGGAGGCGCCAATCTTGTCCATTCGGTCGATTCATCGGTCAAAGCGATAGAACTTACCAATCAGAATGTGGAACTTAACTTTCCCGGCGACAAACGGCATGAGGCTTTTGCGGTCGAGGCTTTTGATTTCATGAAGGACATCAAGGATAAATATGACCTGATTATTCTCGATCCTCCGGCTTTTGCAAAACACAAAAACGTCCTGAACCAGGCGCTTCAGGGATATAAAAAATTAAACAGCAGGGCGTTCCAGCAAATTCGTCCTGGTGGAATTCTGTTCACGTTCTCCTGTTCGCAGGTAGTAACGAGAACCAATTTCCGGGAGGCGGTATTTTCAGCAGCTGCCATTTCAAAACGAAATATCCGGATATTGCATCAGTTATCGCAACCGGCTGATCACCCGATTAATATCTATCATCCTGAGGGTGAATATCTCAAAGGGCTGGTCCTATATGTTGAGTAAAATTATGAATATCATTTAAAATCTATAAAGAATTGAAATTTAAAGAGTTTGATTTTGTTCCCGAAATCATGGAAGGTCTTGAGTCCATGGGTTTCGAGGAATGTACTCCTGTCCAGGAATTGGCTATGCCGGTAATCTGGGAAGGAAAAGACCTGATTGCATGTGCGCAAACAGGAACAGGAAAAACGGCCGCCTATCTTTTGCCCGTTTTGAACCGTATCACAGCAAATCCAGGAAAAGGGATTAATACCTTGATTATCGCCCCAACCAGGGAGCTGGTGCTGCAAATTGATCAGCAGATTGAAGGATTTTCCTATTTCTCGGGCGCCACTTCGCTGGCTGTTTATGGTGGTGGTGAGGGCGCCGCCTTCGACCAGCAGAAAGCAGCCCTTGTTCAGGGCGCCGATATTATCGTCGCTACCCCGGGGAGATTATTGTCACATATTAACCTGAAGTATTCCGATTTCAGCACCATAAAACATCTGATCCTCGATGAGGCAGATCGCATGCTCGACATGGGGTTCTTCGATGATATTATGCGAATTGTGCGCGAATTGCCCGTTACCAGGCAAACATTAATGTTTTCTGCTACGATGCCTCCCAAAATAAGGAAGCTGGCGGAAGGAATTTTGCATCATCCGCAAAGCGTGAATATTGCCATCTCCAAACCGGCAGAGAATATTATTCAGGCCGCCTATATGGTCTATGAAAATCAGAAAGTAGCCCTCGTAAAAGCGTTGTTAAAAGGCAAAACCGATTACAAGAGCGTACTCATATTCACCTCACGGAAGATCAATGTAAACGGCCTTGTGAGGGAATTACGAAAGATGGGTTTTAAAACCGATGGTATGCTTTCGGATCTGGATCAGAAAGAGCGCGAGGAGGTGATGCTTAGATTCCGCAACAGGGAGACCCAGGTACTCGTTGCGACCGATATTGTTGCACGCGGTATTGATATTGACGGGATCGACATGGTAATGAACTATGATGTTCCCCGTGATCCGGAAGATTATGTCCATCGCATCGGACGGACAGCCCGTGCCCAAAGCTCAGGAGTAGCCATAACACTGATTTCGGATCTGGACCAGCACAATTTTAAAAGAATTGAAGAGTTAATTGAGCGTGATATTATCAAAATTCCGCTGCCGCCCGAATTTGGAGAGGCGCCGCTTTATAATCCGGTAAGCGGAAAACGTTTTGGCAGACGTCCTGCCGCAGGGAGATCAAATAATCAGCCAAAAACGGCAAATTCAGGCAGGAAAAAGATTTTTCGTCACCGCGACCGCGGCACCCATCAGGGGCATCAGGCTGAATAACGACAAAAAAGTAATACCCTAAAAAATGTTTTAGTATAAGCTGCTGGCTGCTAGTTACTGATTTCCGGCTACTGGCTGCTGGCTTTCGGCTTCTGCCTTTTTTCTTCTGCCTTCTGCCTTCTGCCTGTTTTCTTCTACCTTCTGCCTTCTGCCTTCTGCCTGTTTTCTTCTGCCTTCTGCCTGTTTTGTCTTAAAGGATAACTTTTTCGGCTGTCAGGGGTTGTCCAAGGAAGAGGCTGGCACGGGGTGCAAAATTTTCGGCCGACTCAGTCGTCAAGAAGCGAAGTAGTCCCTGCTTCGAACACTTTATCTCCATCTCAGGATGACGGATCAGGTAATCTGCAAGACTTTCAGCCACGATCGGCCCCTGTTCAACGAGTGTCACATTTGCGGGCAGGAATTTTCTGATCGCGGTTATCAGTAACGGATAGTGGGTACAGCCTAAAATTACGGTATCAATTCCGGGATCGTGACTAAAAAGGTGGCCGAGGTTTTTTTGAACAAAATAGTCGGCGGCCGGATTATTGGTTTCGTCATTCTCAACCAGCGGGACCCACATCGGACACGCCTCCTGTGTAACAATGAGGCGATGATCCGTAATTTTAGCAATCTCCATTGGATAAGATTCCGAAAGGACAGTGCCTGTGGTTCCCAGCACCCCCACGTGACCCGATTTTGTAAATTGGGGGATCTTCTCCACACTGGGACGGATAACCCCTAAAACGCGCCGTGAAGGGTCGAACAGGGGAAGATCGTTTTGCTGAATCGTACGCAGCGCTTTGGCAGAAGCGGTATTGCATGCCAGAATCACCAGTTGACACCCCATCGAAAAAAGCTTCATCACTGCCTGACGCGTATATTCGTAAACCACATCATATGAGCGTGAACCATAAGGGGTGCGTGCATTATCTCCAAGATAGATGTAATCATATTGGGGAAGCCGTTCCCTCATCGATTTCAGGATGGTTAACCCCCCATACCCTGAATCGAATACCCCAATCGGGTGATAATTTTGCTCCACTTTTCAAGATTTTTTAACTGACGGAAAATTACAAATAATTATAAACTTTTTAAACTATTCCCTCATACTTTCATTAACCTACTTTCTCCATCGATTATTACAAAGCCAAAAAAGGGCGCCCAGCGGCGCCCTTAATATATAATTGCATGAAAAATGCTATTTAATTCCAAGTTTGGTCTTTACAAGCGCCGATAAATCAACAGACTGCTCTGAATGGTACAGCACACCGTTTACTTCGAACACATACAATAACCCCTGCTCTTTTGCAACTTCGGTGATCGCCTTACGGGCTTTTTCAATTACAGGCTGAAATTGTTTGGATTCTTCTTTCTGAAGAGACTCCTGTGCTGTTTGCTGGAAAGTCTGGATTCTTTCCTGAATACTTTGCACCTCATCCTGTTTCGCCTTTACCAGGGCTTCGTTGGCATCTTTAGCCTGAGCCAGGGCAACATACTCTTTACCTTTTTCCTGATACTCCTTTTGCATAGCTTGTAGCTTAGTCTCAAGATCGGCCTGAACTTTTTCAAGTGCAGTTTTAGCAGCCTCTCTTTCGGGCATCACCGAAAGCAATTGCTGGAAATCAATATGACCGAATTTTAACGTCTGGGCAGATAAACCACCA
The DNA here is from genome assembly GCA_023251475.1 of Prolixibacteraceae bacterium. GTDB lineage: Bacteria > Bacteroidota > Bacteroidia > Bacteroidales > Prolixibacteraceae > JAAFHB01. The sequence continues at coordinate 6,367 of JAHEYS010000111.1, read as the reverse complement.
GCGAAAAGAACTGAACAAAAAACTATTACTTTAAAAAAATTTCTCATGTTTTTTTTGATTTAAAATTTGTCCGCAAATATATATCTTTAATTTTTATATCCAAGCTTCTGAAGTATCTGGTCACTTAAATCATACTTAGGATTCGTATAAATCATTGAAAGACCACCCGCCTTGTCAAAGATGATCGAATAAGCCCCCTGTTCAGCAACATCCTGTATCGCCTTGAAAACATCATCCTGAATTGGCTTTACAAGGGTCTGCCGCTTCTGGAACAACTCACCCTCAGCACCAAAGTATTGCCGCTGCAATTTCTTATATTCCTTCTCCTTGGTAATGATCATGTCTTCACGTCTGCGCTTCATATCTTCTGACAACAGGACAACCTCCGACTGAAAATCCTTGTACATTTTATCCAGCTCTGCATGAAGCGTCTCAAGCTCCTTCTGATACTGTTGCGAAAATTTCTCCAGCTGATCCTGTGCCGCTTTATACGAAGGGATATTACCCAGAATATACTCTGTATCGACATAGGCATATTTTTGGGCGAAGCCAAAACCCGCTGAAGCGATAAATAAAAGAAGAACAAGTACTAATTTTTTCATCTCCAATAGTTTTAATTTCGAATTATGCAGTCAAAAATCAGACCAAATATAGATACTGTTTTCAATCCATTAGTTAAATAATGTTAGTTAAACGGAATTTACCGAAAAACACCAGTTAACCTGAGATCCATCCCTGAGAATTAACAGTATCTTAGAACTGCTGACCCATTATAAAGTGGAACTGACTTCCTCCGGTCCCCTTGGTATAACCATCGTCAAATCCATATCCCCAGTCAAAGCCCATCAATCCAAACATTGGCAGGAAGATACGTACGCCAAGACCAGCTGACCGTTTAATGCTGAAGGGATTAAAATCAACAAAATCAAACCAGGAATTTCCCGCCTCAAGAAAACCCAACCCATATATTGTGGCAGATTGACTAAGGGTGATGGGATACCTCAGCTCCAACGTCATTTTTTCGTAAATATTACCACCATTTGCAGGGGTAAGGGAGTTATTTTCATATCCTCTCAATCCGACGATATCACTTCCATACATGCTGTAACCCGACATACCATCACCTCCCAGCCTGAAACTTTCGAATGGTGAACGGAGGTTTTTGTTATAATAACCCAGGATACCGGTCTCATATTTTGTACGAAGAACAAGTTTACTGTTTGGACTCAGGGGTGTAAAGACATCACCTTTAAATACCCACTTATAGAATTCGATAAGGCTGTAGCGCTCTTCGGAGGTTAAATTGGGATCACTGTAATCCTTTCCTGAGAAAAGGGAATAGGGTGGGGTGAATTGCAACATAAAGGAGAAATTAGAACCCCGTTTCGTATATAAAGGATTATCTGTTGAATTCCTGCCAAAAACAGTTTTGAAACTTAAATTGTTGGATTTACCATTTTTAAAGAAAAAATACTGCCAGTTTTCAAGTACATACAGCTGATAGGACAATTCATGGTACATGGTAAAGAAGTCATCCGGCCATTTTAACCGATAGCCCAACCCAAGGGCGCCGCCAATAACACCCATTTTCTGGGTAATCGTATAGTTATATGGATTGTAGTAGCTACTTCCGTATCCGCTTCCATAGCCACTGCCGTAGTCACTGCCATAACCACTGCCGTAACCACCATAATTACCGGTATAATTATACGCCTGGTCTCCACTGGTTTGCTTCGAGTAATAAACTGAAAAAGTGAAAGAATTAGGCTTTTTACCCCCCAGCCATGGCTCGGTGAAGGAAAAACTATACGACTGATAGTAACTCCCATTGGTTTGAGCCCGTAATGAAACGGACTGACCATCGCCGGTAGGAAGTGGTTTCCATGCTTTTTTATTTGGGATATTCCGCACTGAAAAATTGGTAAATTTTAATCCGACGGTACCTACGAACATTCCGGCGCCCCAGCCACCTGAAAGCTCAATCTGGTCATTGGCGCGCTCTTCAAGTTCATAATTAATATCCACCGTTCCATCTTCGGGATGTGGAATCACGTCTGGTTTAATTGTTTCAGGATTGAAGTGCCCCATCTGAGACAACTCCCTGACAGAACGGATGATATTTTCCTTACTGAACAATTGTCCAGGGCGGGTAAACAGTTCGCGCCGTGCAACATGTTCATTGGTTTTGGTATTCCCTTTAATGCCAATTTCGTTGATTGTAGCCTGAGTACCCTCGACCATCCTCATTTCAAAATCGATAGAATCCTTTTCTACATTCACCTCAACCGGATTAAGGTTATAGAATAAATAACCGGTATTAAGGTATTCATTCGATACGGCATCATCATCCTCCGTTAGCCGCTTGTCCAGTAATTTCTGGTCAAAAATATCCCCCTTTTTGATCCCGAGGACCCGGTTCAGCTGTACATCGGTATAAACTGTATTTCCAACCCAGCGGATGTTCCTGAAATAATATCTTTTCCCCTCATCAATCCAGTATTTCAGTTGTACGGTGTTCCTTAGTGTATCTTTAATAATCGAATCAGCCACAATAATAGCATCGCGGTACCCGTTTTCGTTGTATTTTTTGATCAGGTTTAGCTTGTCTTCCTCAAATTTATCTTCCAGGAATTTTTTGGAGGAGAAAAAGTTTCTGAGTTTTTTGGCCTTAGTTTTCTTCATCGAACCTTCCAAAACTTTAGTACTAAGCGACTTGACCCCAACAAACTCAATCTTGCCAATTTTAACTTTTTCCTTTTTGTTCACATTGATATCAAGAATCACCTGATTCTCCTTTGACGGATCATCGCGTTGAATAATATCAACTTCGGAGTTGTAGAATCCTTTACCCTGAAAGATGCCAAGAATCTGACGTTTTGCAGTATTAATCAGATTATCGGTTACCTGTCCCCCCACGAGGAGCATAACTTTCTTCTCAATATCCTCTTTCTCACTCTTGGTTATCCCCTTATAGTTTTTCTGCGAAAGACGGGGGCGCTCCTGAAGGAAAATATCGAGCCAGATTTTGTTCCCCACTATTTTGGTGGCAGAGATTCTGACATCAGAAAAGAGCCCCTGGTGCCAGTATTTTTTTAATGCAGAGGTGATCTGATCCCCGGGAATGGTGATCTCTTCGCCAATTGTAAATCCCGACAAATTCTTAAGTACTTCAGTATCCAGGAAGCGGATACCGCTCACCTCTATCCCGGCCAGCGTATACTTTTTCGCACTATCGTAATAGATCGAAAAATTAGTACTATCGGCAACTACCTGGGAAAAAAGGTTTAAACTACCCAATAATGCCAGGGAAAAAATTATCAATTTTTTGTACATTTTTAACTTCTGATTTGTTCACTTGTTTTTCCAAATCTTCTCTCTCTACGCTGGAAATCGATGATGGCTTCAAAAAGATTCTCTTTACGGAAATCGGGCCATAAAATAGGGGTAAAATAAAATTCACTGTATGCAATCTGCCAGAGGAGAAAATTACTGATCCTGTATTCTCCGCTTGTTCTGATTAATAATTCGGGATCGGGTATCCCGGAGGTGGAAAGATGATTGACAAATACTGATTCAGTCAACTGATCATCAACGATATCACCAATTTTCACCTTATGAATAATTTGTTTTGCAGCCTCAAGAATGTCCCACCTCCCCGAGTAACTTAACGCAATAATAAGGTGAAGTCCAGTGTTGTTGGAAGTCCGAAGTATCGCTTCAGCAAGTTTTAACTGAACATCGGCAGGTAATGAACTTAGATCACCGATAGTCAGCAGTTTTACCTGCTTGTCGTTTAAATTATCCAACTCCTGCACAATAGCGTTTATTAGCAGTGCCATCAGCGCCTCCACCTCATCTTTGGGACGGTCCCAGTTTTCAGTTGAGAAGGCATAAAGGGTGAGGTATTTGACTCCCAATTCGCCCGCCCCCTCAACAACTGACCTGACCGCGTCTACGCCCTGCCTGTGGCCGAAGATTCTGTCGTTTCCGTGTAATTCAGCCCATCTTCCGTTTCCATCCATAATCACGGCGACATGCTGGGGAATACAATTCTGCTTCAGTTCATCAATGACCATTTCTTATCGTTTGAGCTTATCATATAATGCGCAATTTCCCTTGTCATTCCACAACTGCCAGCATAACGAAAAGGCAAGTGTAGCATACCAATCCGTATTGTTGATCGATTTTACCCTGTCGGGGAACGTGGTTGGCGGTGCTGCAGGATCAAATTTAAACCGCTGCGGATCATCAAGATTATCAATATTATCTGAGAAAGTTTTACGGACAACCAATTCAATTAATCCACCAAGTCTTTTGGTAAAATTAAACTTCAAACCAACCCCTACGGGTATGGTCAGGGTTAAAACATCGTGATCATTGGTCACCCGGTCATCTTGTCCAGCCTCAAAGTAAGCTGTAGCGCCATCCAATGTAGGAGGTATTAAAGTAGGATCCCCCGGTACAAAGGCTAATGGATCAGGATCAAGAATAAATGATCCTTTGCGGGGCGATCTGGAATAAAAACCACCCAATCCCACTGCTACAAAAGGGGTAAAAGTCTCTTTTTTCAGATTCCCCAGCTTATAATTACGGAAATTAAATTCGAGTAACCCTTCCACACTTTGAAATGACCGCGTAAAGTTGTACACATTAAGCGGGTCGATGTCATAAACACCCGTAATACTTCTGACACCGGACTGGCCAATAAAGGTATCACCAAAAGTACCTTCTGCCTTCAGATTCCCGGTAAAAAGCTGTCCCCTTAATGCCAAACGCTTGTTGAAATTCCAGCGGCCAAGCACTCCAACCACCGGTGTGACCGATTTGGAATAATTAACCCCCTCAATATCTCCCCAGTAAGTTGCCGCCGCGAGCTGAACTCCTATGTCAGCGGTATGTTGTGCCATCAGGCACCCCCCGGACAATACAAGCATTATGACCACTACCAACTTTCTCATTTGCAATAATATTCAGTGAAATTTTTCAAAATTGCAGAATCACGAATTAACTTGTTTTTACTAAAGGGTACAAAAGTAATAGATTAACCCTAATTTCCCTTTTTTCGAACAAAATTTAACGGATAAAAATAAGATATTCCTTCAATAAGGGAAAACCGGTTTAATTTCGCTTGTCGATTCCCCACATCAGTTTATTTCTCAACGTACTATAAAAACACAGGTTATCAAACTGTAACACATTGATTGAAAACTCAGCTTTGCTCAGACGCATCTCAATATCGGCGCCAAAAACATTATACCGGGAATCGAGTGAGGCCATATACCGTTCTCCGCGCCCCTCTATCCTCAGTTTAATCTGTTCACTGTCCGGAATTACGACCGGTCGGATGGCCAGATTATGCGGTGCAATAGGGGCAATAATGAAATTAGCGGCTGTCGGGGTGATAATCGGACCGCCAACACTCAGCGAATAGGCCGTAGACCCTGTTGGCGTAGAGACGATCAAACCATCTGCCCAGTAGGAATTGAGAAAATCACCCCCCACTTCCACATGAACGGTAATCATCTGGGAGGTGTCCTGTTTATGCACCGTAAACTCGTTCAAGGCATAAGGAAATTCTGAAAACAACCCTAAATCGTTTTCCAGTCTGATCAAAGAACGCGGTTGCAGATAGTATTTCGCGGCAAAAAAATGGTCCATCGCGCTTTCGAGTTCCTGCTGAGCCACATCTGCCAGAAATCCAAGACGTCCGCTGTTGATACCAACCATCGGAATTCCGGAATCTCTTACCAGTGAGATCGCCTCAAGAAAAGCCCCGTCGCCGCCGATACTGAAGAAAAAATCGACATTTCTTAACTCATTGTGATTCGAAAAATCGGAAACTCCCTTAGGATCGAAGCCAATTTCACTTCGCATATATTCCAAAAAAGGGCGATATACTGTAATCTCTACACCTTGTAGATGCAATATTGTGAACAAACGTTTCAAACTGTCGTAAAAAACTGGGGTAATATTTCGTCCAAAAACCGCGATTCTCATCTATTAAATTGAATTTTAAATATTTATATATTTCATAAATTGATCATACCGGTCGTCGATCAGGCTCTTAATCTGCGATTGGTCCATGTAAGTTGCCTTAATCAGATAATCATACCGGGCAAAAGTCTGAATAATTCCCGAAAGATCAACCACATTTACCTTTATGGTGACATCAAGCTCCCGTGTGGATGGCGATGGCTTATGCACATAGAGGCTCAATATGCGGGCATCATTTCCCTCAATGATCTGGGCAATCTGTGAAAGTGAATAATTGATCTCAGTAAGTTCAAGAACAATAATACCGCCTGGGTCATTGGACGAAAAGAGTTCCGCAAGTTTAAATGCGAGATCAGTGCGGGTAATCGAACCC